>JAZTXY010000119.1:0-19123 GCA_045636665.1 Eubacteriales bacterium | reverse complement strand
ATCTACTTCGCTGTCGCCGTTTACGTCGCCGAGGCGGATATCGTCATCGTCATCATCATCGTTGCCTGCTTCCTGAGGGTCGCCGTAAACTTCGATTTCATTGATGAATGCAAAGGTTCCGTCGAGCTTAACGCAAATACGAACGTATCTGCCTGTTGCGGGCTTTTCAAGAGTGAGGTCTGCCCATTTAATGTCGGTTGTCGAGGACGGGGTGTAGGTTTGCTTTGCTACCTCGGTAAAGGTTTTTCCGTCATCCGAAACCTCAACGCTGATATATTGCGGAGATTTGATACCCGACGTATCGCCGAATAAGGTGTGTACCTTAACCTTTCTGATCGAGTGAAGCTTTTCAAAATCAAAGGTAACGGTACCGAGCTTGCCGGGCGCGTTTGTATCGGGAGCGTCATTATTGTTGTAGAAGCCGAACCAAGTGCTTGCTTCATCCTTGTCGTAGGTGAGCTTGTCGCCTGCAACACCGTCGGTAAGCTTTGCACGGTAGGAGCCGTTTCTTTCGCCTACGCCGGAAAGGGTATATTCCTTATCGAGCGCGATGTTCGATGCGTCAACGCCGTATGCGCTGATTTCGTCGCACCAAACAAAGTTTGCGTTATATACGGTTGCGCGGATATATTTTGCTTCAACCTTGGTATCGGGAAGGAGGGTGTAAACGCATTTTGTCCATCCCTCATCAGCGATGGAAGCGGTTGCTTTCGCTTTGCCGAGCGAGGTGTAGCTCTTTCCGTCTTTGGAATAGGAGAATTCAACGTAGATATTCTTTTCGGGATCGAGCGGATCGGGGATACCCCAACCGGGTCTGCCGAAGAGCTGAGTCTTGAACGCCTTGATATCGTAGGTTCCCTGAAGGTCGATATCGATGTTGACCTCTGCGCCCTTGTGACATCCGATTGCGTTGCTTGCGCCGTTGAAATCCGCAAAAAGACCGTCGGTGTATTTACCGATGATGTTGCCGTTTGCATCGTGTTCGTTCCATCTGCCCTGATCGTCGGTATAAATACCGCCGTCGGAGGTATAAGGCTTGTTAACGGTTACGCTGTCGTATTTGGTGCCGTCAACGTAATAACCGTTTTCGGAGGGAGCGAGTTCGTCTTCGGAAACGCCGTAATCATAGCCTTCAACACATGCTTGCTTTGCACATTCCTGAAGCTTCTTTGCAACGTCGCTTCCGAGCTGAGCGTCATATTCAACGCCAACGGGGTCAACGCCCAAATAGGACATAAGCATTACGCAGGCGATAAGATAGCTACCTTCCTTGGAGTGGTGGGAGTTATCGTCGGCATAAAGGTTGATTTCGGGATATTTATCGGTACAGATAAGGAATGCACTTGCCGCGGGAGCGCAGGTCAAGCCGTGCTCGAGGGAAAGGCGGGTGTAGTTGATATAGTGCTTCTTTGCGCTTTCAAAACGGTTTGCGGGAACCGAGTTGGAGGAATAGCGCATATAAAGCAATGCTTCTGCGCCGCTTTCTTCGATAAGGGGCTGAAGAACCGATACTGCAGGCTTACTGTCGGAATAATCGGCAGTACCGCCGTCCTGAAGAACTACGTAATCGAATTTGTTGTTCTTTAATTTATCGCGCAATGCTTTGCCGTAATCGTGGGATTCGTTTGCGTATTGATAAAGGAAGGAGCTGCCGTTGGTGCAGTAAACGACGTCAACGTCGACACCTGCGGACAAAGCAAGACCCTTGAACTTGAGGGGAGTGCCGTTGAAATAGGTCGAGCTGTTACCGACGAAAAGGAATTTCTTTGCGGTAGCGGATTTAACGGGGTTGTTGTATTTGATGGTAAGGGTGTTGCCGTCGTAGCTGCCGATTACTTCGTGAATAACCGAAATGGTAGCGTTGTAAATAACGGCGCCTTCCATAGCGGCGCTGTATGCCTTGCTGAGGTTGGATACCGAGGCGCTGAATGCGATTGCAAAGCCGCCTGCAGGTACGTTGACGTGCTCCTGAGCAGAGCCTGTAACGCTCGGGCTGTTTGCAAACATATTTTCGCCCGCTTCGATAAGACGGCCGTCTTTATCGAATACCATTACTCTGCTGTATCGGAAATAGTATTCGTTCGCGTTGATTTTGCGTACCGAATCGGTATTGTTGGGGTAGAGAACTATGTTTTTGCCTGAAGTGGAACAGTCGGTTCCGTTGATGGTAAAGGTGAAATTGTTGTCATAATCCTTTGCGCTTGCGGGAATAGCAACGATTGTCGCAGTTGCGAGCATCGCTGTCATTAACGCAAGTGAAAGAATTCTTTTGAGCGATTTCTTCATAACAGTCTCCTTAGTATATAATTATTGCTTAAATTATACATCATTATGTTAATGTTGTCAATCGGCAAACCAAAAAAAGGGGAAGGAAAATTTTTTTCCTTCCCACTTCCAAGCTGATTTGGTTATGCGATTTTGTAGGTACCCATAACGTGGCGCTTGATAAGGATGTAGTCGTACTTTTCAACGCCGTCCTTGCCGTTTACGTCGGCAGCCTTTTGCTGTGCGTCGGTAAGGGTCAAGGTGCCCATAACTGCGCGCTTGAGAGCGATATAGTCGTATTTATCGACTTCGCCGTCGCCGTTTACGTCACCAAGGCGAATTTGTTCGTCTTCGGCAGCTTTGCCGTGTACTTCAACCTCGTTAAGATACATAAATCCGCCGTCAAGAGTGAATTCAAACTTGATTTTATCGGTCTTGACTGCATCAAATTCCGCCGAAATCCAATAAGCGGTGACATCGGATGTCGAGATGTTGGTGAAATCGCAAATCTTTTCGTATTTGCCGTTAACGAGCGCATAAGCGCAAGCGCTCTTGGGTGCTTTTACGCCCATACCCGCAACGTTGTTGAACAAATGCGCGCGAAGCTTGCTTACTTCACTTACTTCGCCGAGGTCAACGGTAATGGTGCCCTTGCCGCTTTCGACGTTGGGGAGGTAAGCCGAGAATGCAAACCAGCTGTCATCGCTTGCGTTGAAGGTTTTGCTTGCAACGCCGTCGGTAAGATTTGCAAGATAAGAGGTGTTGTATTGCGGCGAGCCGGGGTTTTTATCGGTTACCGAAATTTCATATTTCTTGTTGCTTGCAAGGTTGCTTTGGGGCTTGTCGCTATCGGGAATAACCTCCTCTTGAGGCTTTCTGCCGTTAGGATCGTATCTGAACGCCCAAACACATTCGGTGTGGCATTCGCTTCCTGCGGTATATTTCGAATAGCTGTTGTTATCGCCCTTCGAGAAATAAAGCTTGTTTTGGGTGGTGTTCATATCCCAAAATGCGGTGAGGAAGGAATTCTTTTGGCCTTCGAGCGATGCTTGGGGAGTGTTGATGAACACGTCGAATTGATATTGCGAATTGTTTTTGCCGTAAATGATTGCTCTGGTCGCCTTGTTACCGCTGTTCATCGAGCCCGAATAATCCGCCTTGCCGACTTCTGCGGTGTGAACGGTTTTTACTATCTTACCCTCGGCGTTGATCATATCGGCATAAAGTCCGTAGGTCTTCGCGATGGGAAGCATACAGGTATAGGAAACGCCGTAATAGGTATCCTTGAGGTATTTATAGTCGACGTTAAGCTTGACCTGAGCGCCGATAATCGTGTATTTACGGGTCGCTTCGGCATAAACCTTATCGTCGGTATAGGTCATATTTTTGTTGTTGTAATCGCCGATGCTGTCGCTGTTTGCATCGGGGAACCACAAAAGCTTTGTTTTTTCGATGATGTGAAGCTTGTTTACGGTGTAGGAGCTTTTTTTGGAGAAGTCAAGCTTTTCGCCCGTTTCGCCGTTGTACATTTCAAACGAAACGAGAGCTTCGTTGCCGTGGTTACCGCCCGACCATACGTTTGTGCCGCCCTTGGATTGAGCAACGCGGTAAACGTATTCAAGGTCGGTACCGCCGCTTACAAAGGTGTGAGTCTTGTTGTTTTTATCGACAAGATACCATTTTTGAAGGTTATAGGTACCCCAATTCATTTCCTTCATGGTGATGGTGGTCTTACCTGCTTCGCTTTCGCTTACAAAGCTGTATTCGTTACCCGATTTGGTAACTGTCGTGGGGTGGGAGGTAAGCTCATCGCAATCGGGATTTTTGAAATTCTCGTAATCGTCAAAGCCCCAATAATCGTTTGCGGCGCTGACGAGCGCAGGAACGGTGGAAAGCAGGGTTGACAGACATAAAATGCAGATGAATACTTTTTTAAGTGCGTTTTTCAAGACAATTCTCCTTTATTTCTTTTTCTTTGTGATAACGATTGCAATTGCGATTACTGCCGCTGCTACTACGCCGCCGATAACCCAATAAAGCCATTCGATGCTCTTGTTTTCGTGTTCTACATAGGGGATGCTTTCGGTTCCTTGGCTTTCTGCGGTGCTTTCGTCGGGTTTGCTTTCATCGGTGGTGGGGGTGGAGGATTCGGTGTCGTTATTTTCGCTTTCGGTTCCGTAAACGCTGATTTCGCTTACCCAGTTGAACGTGCCGTTTTTATAGGTAACGCGAACGTATTTTGCCATAACGGGTGCGCCGAGCTCGAGAGTGAAATCATACTTCGACCAATCGCCGCTGTTAGCGAGCTTTTTGGATTTTGCGTTGCCGATTTCGGTAAACTTAACGCCGTCGTTGGAAATTGCAACGCTTACGGTTGCGCCTTGAGGATCGGTGATGCCCCAGCTTGCGTTACCGTGCATATCGGTCTTTATTGCGCGTACCTGCGAGATGCTTCCGAGGTCGATGGTAACCGAGTGACCGTCATTCTTCCAGCAGCCTACCAACGGATCGCTTCCGTCTTCGGCATACATACCGTCGGTAAGCTTGCCTATCGGCTTGCCGCTTGCATCTGCATCGGTCCATTTATCGGAGGTATATACCGCGCCGGTTACGGTGTAGGGCTTCTTTGCCGCGATGTTTTGGTAAACGTCGCCCTTGCTGTCGGTAAAGGTATCTTCCTTCGGAGCTTCTTCCTCGAAGGAATAGCCTTCGGTGCAGGCGATGTATGCGCATTCCTGCAATTTTGCCGCTATATCGCCAAGCTGTGCGTCATAGCTGTTGCCACGGGGGTCAACGCCCAAATAGCCCATAAGCATTGTGCAGGCGATAAGATAGCTGCCTTCCTTGGAGTGGTGGGAATTATCGTCGGAATAAAGGTCGATTTCGGGATATTTTTCGGTACAGATGAGGTAAGCGAGTGCCGCGGGAGCATAGGTGAGCGAAAATTCCTCGGCGATCTTGCTGTAGTTATCAAAGTGCTGTTTACCGCCCTCGATACGTCCTTCGGCGGTGCTTGAAGCCGAATAGCGCATATAAAGCAATGCTTCTGCGCCGTTTGCTTCGATGAGGGGGAGGATTTTTTCAACTGCGGGCTTGGTGTTGTAATAAATACAGCTGCCTGCGTCTTGAAGTACAACGTAATCGTATTTTTTGGTACGGAGCTTTTGGCGGAGCGAAATACCGTATTGGTGGTTTTCGTCTGCAAATTCCGAAAGGAAGGAGCTGCCGAAGGTGCCGTATTCAACGTCGACGTCCTTACCTGCGGCGAGCGCAAGACCCTTGAATTTAAGGGGTGTGCCGTTTACATAGGTTGCGCTGTTGCCGATAAAGAGGTATTTTTTTGCGTCCTTGGATTTTTTTGGGGTGTCGTATTCAATGGTAACGTTGGTATCGTTATAGCTGCCCTTTACCTCTTGGATTACCGAAATCGTGGAGTTATAAAGCATTGCGTTTTCGATAACCGCGGTGTAGCATCTGTTCAATTCGGGCGAGCCGCCGCTTTTGAAGGCAAGTGCAAAGCCGCCTGCGGGGACGGAAAGATATTCCTGAATCGAGCCCGATTGGGTGGCACTGTTTGCAAACATATTTTCACCGGCTTCGATCAACATACCGTCTTTATCGAATACGAAGATTCTCACGTTGCGGAAATTATATTCATCCGCCTTGATTTTGCGAACAGAATCGGTTTTGTTGGGGTAAACGAAGAAATAGCCGTTATCGGTTTTTGTGTCGATACCGCTGATTTTGACCTCGATTGTGTTTTCGTAGGTTTTTGCCGACACAGCGGGGATAGCGCTTGCGAGCATCGCCAACGTCAAAAGGGTCAAGAGTAAGATTTTGAGAATTCTTTTCATAAAAGCACCTCGTTTTTCTTTCTTGTTTGAAAAGCTATACATCAACTAATATACCATATAATAAAACTTTCGTCAATTCGTTTTTCGCATAACCTGAGGAGGGAATTTTGGCGATTTTTCACAAACGCGGTAATTGTGGCAAGCTTTTGCGTCAGAAAAACAACCAAAATGAAGAAAACGGCGAAAAAACTATTGACAATGCCTTGATTTTGCCGTATCATTAGGTCGGTTAGCATTGGCTAACTTAAAGGAGAAATGCTTATGAGAACCTTGCGTGATGCAAAGATAAAAGATACGGTACGCGTTGTGCGCGTTCACGGAGAGGGCGCGTTAAGACGCAGAATTATGGATATGGGACTCACAAAGGGTGTTGAGGTATATATCCGCAAGGTAGCGCCTCTCGGCGACCCTGTTGAGGTAACCGTGCGCGGTTATGAGCTGTCGCTTCGTAAGTCGGATTGCGAGCTTATTGAGATTGAATAATTTTTCCTTTGGGGGAGGCGCCCCAAAGTTTTTATGCATTTTGGTTAGCATAGACTAACCGCTGAAAGGTAACTTGATCATTATGGAAAATAAAGAATTACGAATAGCGCTTGCCGGCAACCCGAACAGCGGTAAAACGACGCTTTTTAACGCGCTTACGGGCTCGAACCAATTCGTTGGCAACTGGCCCGGTGTTACGGTTGAAAAGAAAGAGGGAAAAATGAAGGGCCGCGACGGTATTATCGTTGTCGACCTTCCCGGTGTTTACTCGCTTTCGCCTTATACGCTTGAGGAGGTCGTTGCAAGAAATTATCTTGTCGACGAGCGTCCCGATGCGATACTTAATATTGTTGACGGCACGAATCTTGAGCGCAATCTTTATCTTACCACACAGTTTATCGACCTTGGCATTCCGACAGTCGTTGCGATTAATATGGCTGACGTAATGCGTAAAAAGGGCGATTATATCGATTTTGAGGGTCTTTCGAAGGCGCTTGGCTGTAAGGTCGTTGAAATTTCGGCGCTTAAGGAGGAGGGCATCGACGATGCCGTTGAGGCGTGTATCGAGGCGACCTTGAAGGCGGCTGAAAGCAAAAAGCATTTGCCGATGCACTGCTTTTCGGGTGCGGTTGAGCACGCGCTTGCTCATATCGAGGAGGTAACCGTTCATAACCTTCCCGCAGAGCAGCAGAGATGGTATGCAATAAAGCTTTTCGAGCGCGATTCGAAGGTGCTTGATTCGTTGGGACTTTCTGATGAAACTATCGCGCATATCGAGGAGGACATCAAGGCGTGTGAGGCAGAGCTTGACGACGATGCCGAAAGCATTATCATCAACGACAGATATGAATTCATCACCCGCGCGGTGCGTAAATACGTAAAAAGAAAAAATACCGACAAGCTTTCGACGTCCGACAAGATAGACAGAATCGTTACAAACCGTTTTCTTGCGTTGCCTATATTTGCAACCATAATGTTCTTGGTTTATTACATATCGGTTTCGACCGTCGGCGCTTGGGTGACCGATTGGACGAACGACGGTCTTTTCGGTGACGGTTGGCATATTGCAGGGGCAGGCGAATATGAAGAGGCTGTCGATTCCTATGCAAACGAAATGCTTTTTTCAAACGTTGAATTGAAGCAAGAGCTTGAAAACGCAAGCGATAGCGGTGTTTTGGGCGCAGACGAAGTTTTCGGCGCCTTTGAGGATAAGGATTATCAAGCGTTTTGCGATGCTTATTCGGAATACGGCGAAAAATTAAAGCTTGAGGGCTTTGATATTACCACGACCGTCGATGCGGTCATCGAGGGTGAGCCGAACCCAGCCGATTACGGAACATGGGTTATCGGTGTGCCTGCCTTGTTCGATAAATTTCTGCTTGACGAAGGCGGTAACCCGATTGTTGCCGAATGGCTTTATTCGTTGATTCAGGACGGTATCGTTTCGGGCGTTGGTGCGGTGCTTGGGTTCGTACCCCAGCTTATCGTTTTGTTCATCTTCTTGGCTTTTCTCGAGGCGTGCGGTTATATGTCGCGCATTGCCTTTATGATGGACAGAATCTTCCGCAACTTCGGTCTTTCGGGCAAGTCCTTTATTCCGATTCTTATCGGTACGGGATGCGGTGTACCCGGTATTATGGCATCGCGTACGGTTGAAAATGAAAACGACCGCAGAATGACGGTCATCACGACCACCTTTATCCCTTGCAGTGCAAAGCTTCCCGTTATTGCGCTTATCTCGTCGTCGCTGTTCGGCGGCGCTTGGTGGGTTGCTCCGAGTGCTTATTTTATGGGCATTGCGGCAATAATCCTTTCGGGTATTATGCTTAAAAAGACAAAGGCGTTTTCGGGCGAGCCTGCGCCCTTCGTTATGGAGCTTCCCTCGTATCATATGCCCACCGTCGGCGCGTTGATGCGCTCGATGTGGGAAAGAGCAAGCTCGTTTATCAAAAAAGCAGGTACGGTTATTTTGCTTTCGACCATCGTCATCTGGCTCGGCTCGAAGCTCGGCTTTGTCGGTGATTCCTTTGGTTTTTCGAACGATATGGAATTGGGCGATTCGCTTATCGGTCATATCGGAAGCGCAATTTCTTGGATATTTGCGCCCTTGGGCTTTGACAGCATCAAGGCGACGATTGCAACGCTTATGGGACTTCTTGCAAAGGAAGAGGTCGTCGGCGTTTTCGGTGTGCTCGATTTCGAGGGTATGAGCGCCTTGGCAGGTTATTCCTTCCTTTCGTTTAACCTTCTTTGCGCTCCCTGCTTTGCGGCAATGGGCGCTATAAGACGCGAAATGAATTCGCCCAAATGGACTGCCTTTGCCATCGGCTATCAATGTGTTTTCGCCTATGCCGTTTCGCTTATGATTTATCAGTTCGGTATGGCGTTGTCGGGCAGTGTTAACGTTGTCGGCTTTATTGCGGCGTTGGCGACCTTGGCATTCTTGGTATTTATGGTAGTCAAAAAGCCCTATTCAAAAAAGAAATGAGTGATTTTAAATGCTTGGCTGGTTAAGTGAAAATATAGCCACTGTTGCGGTTTCCGCAGTGCTTTTGGCGATTGTGGGTTTGGTAATTTTTAAAATGATAAAGGACCGCAAAAAGGGTGTCGGCGGTTGCGGCTGCGGCTGCGGCGGCTGTGCCATGAGCGAGTATTGTCATAAAAAAGGAGATAACAAAAATGTTTGAGAAGAAATTGACCGCTAATCTTTCGGTCGAAGGAATGCATTGCAACCACTGCAAGGCAAGGGTTGAAAACGCTATCAAGGCGGTAAAGGGCGTTAAATCGGTAACAGTTTCGCTTGATACTGCAAGTGCGGAAATCGTTTATGCAGAGGGAAAGACCACTCCCGAAGCGGTTGCGGATGCGGTAAAAGGCATCGGCTTTGATGCAAAAGTAAAATGATTGTTCAAAAAACTTTAAAGGTCGGCGGAATGTCTTGCGTAAGATGCTCCGCCGCGGTCGAGCATGCGCTTAACGCTGTTGAGGGTGTAACGTCCTGCGCCGTTTCTTATGCCAACGGCAGGGCAGAGGTTGTTTTCGACGATGAAGCAGTTAACCTTAAAGTGCTTGAAAAGGCGATAAAAAAAGCAGGCTATGAGGTTTTGGAGGACGTACGCGAGGCGAAGAAGCGTGAATTTAAGAGCAATTTACGGCTTTTTGTGTTTTCGCTTATATTCTCGTTGCCCTTTTTTACAATGATGGCGCTTATGTTTATCATCCCGGAAAGCGGTATCGTCAAAACCCTTCACAACGGGATTTTGCAGTTGGTTTTTGCAACGCCCATACAGTTTGTGGCAGGTTGGCGCTTTTACCGCGGCGCTTTTAAGAGCTTGATGAACAAAAGCCCGAGTATGGACCTTTTGGTCGCTTTGGGCACGACGGCTTCTTATGCATACAGCGTTTACAGCTTGATTGCAAACGGGGTGCACGGCACCTTTTATTTTGAAAGCTCGGCGATGATAATCACGCTTGTGCTTTTGGGAAAGACGCTTGAATCGCGTGCGCGCGCAAAAACGAACGAGGCGATAGAAAAGCTTATCGACCTTGCGCCGAAAACGGCAACCGTTGTGCGTGACGGCGTTGAAACGGTCGTTCCTACCTCGCAAATCGCTGTCGGTGAAATCGTTCTTGTCCGTCCCGGTGAATCGCTTCCTGCCGACGGTATTGTAATTAAGGGCGAAAGTCATATTGACGAATCCGCGCTCACGGGTGAAAGTATGCCCGTTGCAAAGCGCGAGGGCGATAAGGTGGTCGGCGGTACGGTAAACGGCAAGGGCTCGTTTTATTTCCGCGCGGAATGTGTTGGGAACGATACGGTGCTTTCGGGCATTATCCGTCTTGTCGAGGACGCGCAATCCTCAAAGGCGCATATTCAGTCAATAGCCGATAAGGTTGCCGCTGTTTTCGTGCCTGCCGTTACGGCAATTGCGCTTATTACCTTTTTGGTGACGTTTTTTACTGCCGACGATGCTTTGTATGCGCTCGATTCGGCGGTTGCGGTGTTGGTCATCGCTTGTCCCTGCTCGTTGGGGTTGGCGACTCCGACGGCTTTGATGGTCGGTATCGGCTTGGGCGCTTCAAACGGTGTTTTGATTAAAAATGCCGATGCGTTGGAGCAGGCTTGCTCGGTTAAGGCGATAGTGCTTGACAAAACGGGTACGCTTACCGAGGGTAAGCCGAGCGTTACGAAAACGATTATTCTTGACGGCGGTAACGAAAATTCGATTGCTTATGCGGCGAGCGCCGAAGCACTTTCCGAGCATCCGATCGGCATTGCTATTGCTTCGGAATATAAGGGCGAATTGCTTGAATGCGCGGAATTTGAATCGGTAACGGGCAAGGGCATTTCGGCGGTTATTGACAAAAAGAAGGTGCTTGTCGGCAAGCCCGAATGGATTGAAGGCGAATGTGATTTAAAGCTCGGTGACGAAATTCTTGACCTTGCAATGGGGGGCAATACCCTTGTCGTTTGCGCAATCGACGGCAAAGCCTTGGTCGCTTTTGCGATTTCGGATGCAGTAAGAGTCAATGCGGCGGACGCGGTTGGACGGTTGAAGGCATCGGGAATACACACCGTGCTTGTTACGGGCGATAACGAAGCGGCGGCAAGGTCGGTTGCAAAGGCGGTCGGCGTTGACGAATACGTTGCAAACGCATTGCCCGACGGCAAGGTAAGAGAAATTGAACGGCTCAAGGAAAAATTCGGCGTTGTTGCAATGGTCGGCGACGGTATTAACGATGCGCCCGCGCTTGCCGTTTCCGACGTCGGCTTTGCGGTTGGAGGCGGCACCGATATTGCGATGGAATCGGGCGATATAGTGCTTGTCGGAAACAACGTTTCGGCGGTTGATTTTGCGATTTCGCTTTCACGCGCGACGATGAAAAAGATAAAGCAAAATCTCTTTTGGGCGTTCTTTTATAACTCCATCGGCATTCCGCTTGCCGCATTCGGGATGTTGAATCCCATTATCGCAGGCGCGGCGATGGCGTTTTCCTCGGTTTCGGTCGTTACAAATTCGCTGCTTTTGAAAAGAGTTAAATTGAAATAAAAAAAGGACTCAAGCGAGTCCTTTTTTGTTTTTCGTTCGGGTTTATTTCTTCTTCTTTGCGATAACAACGATAACGATTACAACAACCACAACCGCCGCGCCGATGATAACGTAAAGCCATACGCCCAAGCCTTCTTCTTCAGAAGTGGTAGCGTCGGTGCTTTCTTCTGCGCTTTCAACGGTGGATTCTTGAGTAGATTCGGTTACGGAAGCATCCGATTCTTCGATAACTGCGCTCGATTCAACTGCTTCTTCGCTCGATTCAACGGGTTCTTCGCTCGATTCATCTGCGTTTTCGCCGCCTGTGGGGTCGCCTGCTTCTTCATTGGGAACGATAGCGAGCTTGCGAATGGTTAAGCTACCGCCGTTTACCGAATAGACTTGGATACCGGTGAAGATGATTTCACCGTCTGCGGTAATCATATTTGCAGGGAAGGTGGAGCTGTCAAGGAATTTTGTGGAGTTTACAAAATCCGAAAGACGGATAACGCCCTTAAGGTCGCCGTCATAAAGGTCGCCGCTGCCGCCGTCGTAAGCAACGTCGCCGAGAGTGTTGTTGGCGATGGTGTAGCCGCCGCTGCCGCCGAAGCCGTCGGTGAAGTAAAAGTTAATGTTTACAGCGCCGCCTTGGATGGAAAAATCGTAAACTATCGAATATTGGTCAACGTTTACGGTGATACGGTCTTCGGTTTCGTAATAGTAATCAACAGCAGGCCAAGTGTTGGTTACACTGCCCGAGAAAACAACGCCATCTTCTTGATAATCAACGGTAACCGATGCGCCGCCGTGGTCTTGCTTTCTCCATTCGCTTCCTTCCTTGGGGACAAGGTCGTATGAGTCTGCCGCGCTTGCATTGATAACACAGCACGCGCAAACGATAATAAGAGATACGAAAAGTGCGATTATGCGTTTCATAAGGTATTCCTCCAATAATTATTATTACTTGAAAATTTTAGCACACAAAAGGGTATTAGTCAATAGTTTATTGGTACAATCCATTGACGAAACGGCTTTAATGTGCTAAAATACAAGCATATTTTAGGAATGAGGTATTTTGCTTATGAATACTAAGATAGCTTTTGAATATTTATCGGGCAAGAAGCGATTCGACGTTGAAAAAGCACGTGAATATGCGCTTCGCGGCGCCGAAGAGGGCATTGTCCTTTTGGAAAACAAAAACAAAACGCTTCCGTTGAAGGAAAACGAAACGGTTGCTTTCTTTGGAAGAATGCAAAAGCATTATTTAATTCTCGGCACCGGCTCGGGCGGCCGTGTTTACGCAAAAGAATCGCATAATTTGTTCGATTCCTTGGCGGAAAACGGTGTGCGCTTGGATAAAGAGGTCGAGGAATTTTACGATAAATTCGTTGCCGAAAACCCTTATGACAAGTCAAACGGATGGACTCATCCGATGAGTCAGGTCGAGCCATTGCTCGATGAGGCTTTCGTTATTTCCGCATCAAGCAGAAACGAACACGCTTTTATCGTTTTCACCCGTGAAGCAGGCGAATGTCTTGATCTGTCGGCAGAGCGCGGCGGTTATTATCTTACCGAAACCGAGCTTGACAATTTAAAGCTTTTAAGAAAGCATTTTAAACGTCTTACCGTGCTTTTGAACGCGGTTGGAGTTATCGACGTTAGGGAGATAAACGAAGTCGCTCCCGATGCGTTGCTTATGCTTTGGACGGGCGGTATGATGGGCGCTGTTGCGGCGGCTAACGTTATTACGGGTAAGGTGAACCCTTCGGGCCGTTTGCCCGATACGATGGCTGTATCGCGTGATGTTTATCCCTCGGCTACCTGCTGGGGCGACGTTAACGCAAACGAATACCGCGAGGATATTTTTGTCGGCTACCGCTATTTCAACACCTTTGCTCCTCAGGATATTATTTATCCCTTCGGTTACGGTCTTTCCTATACCGAATTTGAGCATTTCTTTATCGATATTCACCGCAATGAGGGAAAAACCGTTATCCGCGCCGTGGTAAGCAACGTCGGTACGGTTGACGGCAGCGAGGTGCTTCAATGCTATATCGTTGCGCCCAACGGTAATTTGGGTAAGCCGAAGAAGGTGCTTGCCGCTTTCCAAAAAACACCGATTCTTAAGGCGGGCGAAAGCTGTACGGTCAGCCTTGAATTTTCGGATTATTCGATTTCCTCCTATGAGGATTCGGGCGTTAGCGGTAATAAATATTGCTATATCCTTGAAAAGGGCGAATATATCGTCGAGCTTGGCAGTAACAGTATTGATTGCGTTGAGGCAATAAGCTTTACCGTTAACGAGGATATTGTTACAAAATCGGTTACAAGCGCTCTTGCGCCGCTTACGCCCTTTGACAGAATGGTAAACAAGTGCGGCATTATGACCTATGAGCCCACACCCCTTAAAATGCCTATTGACGAGCCCATCCCCGATGAGATTAAGCAGGTCGCAAAGGACGGTATGACGCTTGACGACGTATTTAACGGTAAGATTACCGCCGAGGATTTGGTTGCGCGTTTTTCGGATGCCGATCTTATCCATTGCGTTCGCGCAGAGGGTATGGCGTCGCCCAAGGTTACTCCCGGTACTGCGGCGGCGTTTGTCGGAATCACTCCCTCGCTTAAGGCGTTAGGTCTTCCTGCGCTTTGCTGTACCGACGGACCCTCGGGTATCCGTATCACGGGCGGCGGAAAATTCGTTGCATATCCTGCGGCGACCTGTCTTGCGGCAACCTTTAACACCTTGCTTGTTACCGAAATGTACGAGCAATGCGGTAACGAGCTTGCAAGCATCGGTGTCGATATACTTCTCGGTCCGGGCACTAACATTCACCGCGATCCGCTTTGCGGCAGAAACTTTGAATATTATTCCGAGGATCCGCTTCTTTCGGGTAAGATGGCGGCGGCGGTTTGTGTCGGTCTTGACAATGCAGGCGTAAGCGGTGCGGTTAAGCACTTTATGGCAAACAGCCAAGAAAACAACCGCCACGCAAGTGATTCGATTCTCAGTGAACGCGCTATCCGTGAAATTTACGCAAAGCCGTTTGAAATTTGCGTTAACGAAAGCAACGTGCGTTCGGTTATGACCTCCTACAACCTCGTAAACGGCCGCTGGGCGGCTTCGAATTACGACCTTACAACTCGCTTGCTCCGTAACGATTTCGGCTTTGACGGCTTTGTTATGACCGACTGGTGGGCAAACGTAAGCGGTCCCAACGGCGAGGAATCGAAAACTGCGTTAAGCGGTATGGTACACGCGCAAAACGACGTTTATATGGTTTCGCCCGATGCTGTCGGCAGGGAAGACGACCTTCCCGCTTCGCTTGAAAACGGAACGTTAAAACGCGCTGACCTTCAAAGATGCTGCGTTAACCTTGTTAAGTATGCTCTTGACAGTCTTTCCTATGAAGCGCAAAGAAACGGTTACGGCAACCGCGATCTTAAGAGCGAAACCGAGGGCAAGGAGCCCTTTGCAAGAGTTGAGGTTGAAAACGGCAAAGCTCTTTACGTTTCGGGATGCTCGAAGCGTGTGATATTGCGTGCCGAGTTTGTTTCGACCACCGATGAGCTTACCCAAACCAACGTAATGCTTAACCTTTCGACCAAAAACGCAGGCGGCTTTATCGTAGGCGGTACAAACGGTGAAATTTTTGCCGACTACCGCGAAATCGGTCTTTCCGAGGGTAATAACGAATTTGTCTTCACCTCCGAAAACGATCAGTGTAAAGCGATTGCGATTGAGTTGTTTGAAATTTAACAAAAAATAATAAAACAGGGACGATTTGGAGCTGTGCCTTTGAGGACACAACGCTAAAACGTCCCTGATTTTTTTTGTTGTAATTGCTTTTTGGAATCGGGTTGCTTAATTATTCTGCACAATATTCATCAAGCGTGATGCCGCGTTCATAAATTTCGGTTGCGGCGGTGCGTCCGACGTATCGGAAGTGCCAGGATTCGTGCTTGATGCCGGTTATGTGCTGGGTGTTGGGGGGATAGCGAAGGATAAAGCCGAAGCGGTGCGCGTTTTCGGCAAGCCATTTTGCTTCGGGTGTGTTATCGAATTTGCTTGTCGTTTCGGGGAGGTTATGCATATCACAGCAAAGTCCCGATTGATGCTCGCTCGTGCCGGGGCGGGTGGAATAGGTAAGAACGTGCGCGGTGGTTTCTTCCTTGGTGGGCTTTCTTAAAGCACTGCCGCAATCGGCGCAGCATTTCTTTTCTGCCTTTTCGGCAACCGACATACAAGAAACGCAGTAATTTTCGCCGTCGACCTCGGTAATTTCACCGCCGCAGGCAGAGCATCCGACAACCGTTACGACCTTGTTTTTGTAGTAAGAAACGTCGATGTAATAATTGCAGGTGTCGCATTTAAAGTCGCTTTTTAAATCGTTTGCGACGTAGCTGCTGAAGATGTCCGCTTGGGTGCTGTACGAGCGGTAGGCGTTGGTTACGGTAATATCGTCAAAGCCGTAATGCTTTGCCTCGAACAAAAACGCTTCGAGCGCTTTGTTTGCGGTTGCGTCGATATAGGAATAATATTCGGGTCTGCCCTTGCGGATGTTGGTGCATTTAACAAGGTTTTCGGGCACGTAATCGGCAGGAAGGGTGTGGGAGGGGTTTACGAGATAAACGAAATCCTCTTCGTTTTCGGGGCAGATATATTGCTCGTATTCCTCCATATCGCAAACGTATTCAACGCCGATATATTTTTCGTATGCTTCGGTCGGCGAAAGGGTGGGTACTTCGGAAACGGCTTCCGAGCTTTCCTCGACGGTAGAGCTTTCAACAATGATTTCCGAGCTTTCCTCGACGTTTGATTCGATTATCGATTCCACGCTTTCATCGGTTGATACGTCCTCACCGCAGCTGCCGAATGCGATGCATAAAATTGCAACGAAAAGCGCGGCGACGACGATTAAAAGTGTAATTCCTATGTAAAGATAGCTGTTGGCATTTTTGCGTTTTTTTCTGCGGTTTGCCTGTGCCATAATTATTCACCCGTTCTTGCGGCGGCGAGAAGCTCCTCTGCCGCTTTTTTAATATCTTCCTTACCCAAAACACTGCTTCCTGCGACAAGCACGTTTGCGCCCGATTTTACGCACGTGAGAGCGTTTTCGGCAGAAACACCGCCGTCGACCGAGATTTCGAAGTCGAGCCCGCTCTTTTCGGCGTAGTCGCGCAATTCCTCGCACTTGGGGAGCATATCCGCCATAAACTTCTGTCCGCCGAAGCCCGGTTCAACGGTCATAACGAGAACGAGGTCTACGAGGGGAAGATATTCGTAAATAGCGCTTACGGGTGTTTTCGGCTTGATGGAAAGACCGACCTTTTTGCCGCATTCCTTGATTTTGTTAAGGGTGGCTTTTACGTCCTCGCACGCTTCAACGTGAACGGTGATAATGTCGGAGCCTGCTTTTGCAAAATCCTCTATGTAGCGTATCGGCTCGGTTATCATCAAATGCACGTCGATGACCATATCGGTGCATTTTGCGAGCGATTTGACGACGGGTTGACCGAACGAGATGTTGGGCACGAAGATGCCGTCCATAACGTCGAGATGCAGATATTCCGCACCGCCGTCACGAGATGCTTGAATTTGAACTCCGGCGTTTGCGAAGTTGCAGGAGAGTGCCGAGGGCGAAAGCTTTATTTTTTTCATAACGGTGATTCCTTTTTGCAATTTTTGACATATTATGATAGAGAAAGCTCGGCGGTCAATGCAGGGAAGGGGTTTAAAAAATCAAGGATATAAAAGTTTAACCCTGCACACCGTCTTCACATATATATTAAGAATATAATATACCTTTTTTGTTTTTATGTCAATGACAAAAAGGTGTATTTATTGTTACAATTTTTTAACCCGATTGGTTGGGGGTGTTCGATTCCTTCGGCAGTATGCTCATCTTGCCCGTGCGTTCAAGGATGACCTTCGATACGTCCTCCATATCGTTGTATCCGTTTATGCGTACCTGCGCTTCGACGTCCTCTTGCGTCAGCCGTGTTTTTATAAGGTTTTTGCGGATAAATTCCGATTTCTCGTAAAGGGTTATCGGGTTGCCGTTGAGGAAGATGCGGAATCTTTTGCTTTTTTGGCATAGTATGGCAATAAGCACCTCGATTGACGAAATGAGGAGCAGGGGCATTAATCCGTGAAGCAACGGTGTGCTCGTATCGGTTACGGGGTACACCGCAAGCTCGGACAAAAGTATTGTCGTTACAAATTCCGAAAGCTGCATTTCACCGATTTGGCGTTTGCCCATAAAACGCATCAACGACATAAGGATTATATAAAAAAACAATGCGCGCAATGCAATAACAGTCATAATATCACCAAGTTTATTGTTTCGGAAAAGAGATTATTTATTCGCTTTTTCATTGACTTTTTATTTGCTTTGTTATAAAATGCTTTTACTGAAAAGGGAAGTGAATTTTATGACACACAGAGAAAAAGCAATTGAATTGTTTAATTCGGGATATAACTGCGCTCAGGCGGTCATTTGCGCTTATGCAGACGATTTGGGCATCGATTACGCAACGGCAAGAAATCTTTCCGCATCCTTTGGCGGCGGTATGGGTAAATTGCGTCAGGCGTGCGGCGCTTTTACGGGTGCTTTGATGGTTGCGGGAATCCTTTTCGGCGGTTACGACGTTAACGATAACGAAAAGAAGTCGGAGCATTATGCGCTTGTACGCAGAATTGCCGAGGAGTTCATAAAGCTTCACGAAACCTTTAATTGCGAGGAGCTTTTAAAAGGCATTGAAAACGCAAAGGGCAAAGACCCCGCCGTTCGCACGCCCGAATATTATGCGGTGCGCCCTTGTGCAAGATTTGTTGGCGACGCTTGTGATATTCTTGACCGCATTATTGAGGAAAAACAGGGAAATTAAGATAAATTAACCCTTAAAAAACAAGCGATTTCAACGGTTTTCAAAAAAAATAAAAAAATTCAAACTTTTTTTCAAAAAAGTATTGCATTTTGGAAAAAGTTGTGATATTATAATCAAGCGCGCTGACGCAAGCCAATACGGTTCGGTAGTTCAGTTGGTTAGAATGCCGCCCTGTCACGGCGGAGGTCGTGGGTTCGAGTCCCATCCGAATCGCCAATTCTTCCTCCTCTGTAAACAGAGCTTTCCGTTCTTACACAAGCGCATGATATGCGGATTTAGCTCATTTGGTAGAGCGCCACCTTGCCAAGGTGGAGGTAGCGGGTTCGAACCCCGTAATCCGCTCCAACCACTTACCGCTGTGAAGCGGTTCACGGCGCCATAGCCAAGCGGTAAGGCAGAGGTCTGCAACACCTTTATCCCCAGTTCAATTCTGGGTGGCGCCTCCAATACGTTTACAATCTAATAATATATTCCTTTTTGGTATGCTGATGTGGCACAGGTGGTAGCGCACATCCTTGGTAAGGATGAGGTCATGAGTTCGAGTCTCATCATCAGCTCCAGCGGATTTAGCTCATTTGGTAGAGCGCCACCTTGCCAAGG
>JAZTXY010000118.1:0-3617 GCA_045636665.1 Eubacteriales bacterium | reverse complement strand
CTGTATCTGCCCAAGCGGAAGCGAAAAGATGTGTAAGCGCGTGCCAGCATTCGCACATGGGCACCGAAAACCAAATTTTCACGTCCTTTTTGATAGCAACCAATCTTTCGGCATAAGCGTTCGCATCGGCAACGTAATCCTTAACGTGGTAATTGCCCTTAAGAATTTTGTCGGCGGTCGCGTGGTATTCCTTTTTAATGGTTTCCAGGCGGTTGGGGTCGCCGACCATATCGGGAGTCATTGCATCGATAATTTCACGGGTTACAATTTCAACATCGTTGCCGTTTCGGTCGGTAAAGCGGTTAAACACAATGATCGGTATAAGGAGTATTTCATCGGTAACCGCAAGAAGGCGTGAAAGCTCGTCATCGGTCGGATTGTAATATTTCGTGTTACTGTAGCTGTTGTAGCTTGTATAAAGCAAAACGCCTTTTTTCATCAAAGTGTTCATAAAAAACGCTCCTTTTTCAATCTTAACTTTATTATACCAAACACCGTTGCTTTGTCAATAACGATTTCTCGTTAAAATATAAAACTTTACAAATCGATTACAATTTGATATTATAATAGGGAATATTACAAAATAAGGAGCGATTTTTTATGAAACGCTGTTTTGCAATACTTATTTCCGCGCTGTTGCTTCTTTCTTCGTTTGTCGCGTGCGGCGAAGAAACCGCAAACGATTTGTCGATTAACGAATCGAATACGACCGAAAGCGAAGCCTCGCAACACGACAACTCATCGACGCCCTCCGAAGGCGAACAAAGCACACCCAACGCCGAATCGAGCGACGAATCAACGCTTGTCGAATCGAGTGAATCCGATGAATCGGATGAATCGAGCGAATCGAGCGAAAGTGAGGAATCGAACGATACCTCCGAGCCCGAAACGAGCGAGCCCGACGTTGTAATCGGTGATGCATTCCGTCTTTCGAGCATCGACGATTTCACCGACGAAAACGGAACCCGAACCTATACCGTTTATGCTCCCTACACCGACAAATATAAGCTGCAAGCCAAAAACGTAAAGGAAATCGCCATTTTCCACAATGGTGAAAGACTCAGAAAGGGCTCTTCCGAAATAACCGCTTCTCTTAAGGCGAACGAGGTTTATACCATTACGGTTACCACCAAAAAGGCAAACGCCGATTTCACAATAACCACCACTGCCGAAAACCACATGGTGACGCTTCCCTATGACGTGGCGGCTCCCGCAGACACGTCGAAATTCGACGTCAACGGCAGCGCATTGCTCGTACCCTCCAAGGTTGATTACGTAAAACGCGAGGGCGGAACCTACGTTTATTCAAACAACCCCGAGCAATTCGGCTCACAGCACGTTGGCAAGGCGTTTATGCGTAACGAAGGTCTTTCGGGCGAGGTTTACGTTACCTTTGAGCACGCAAACTATTCGGGAAGCAACGTTTATTTGGGCTATCAGCTCAAAAACGATACCGACCACGACGTTTATATTACGATAACCAACGTCGGATACCAATGGATAGGCACTTGGTTCGGACAGCTTGCTTGGTATAAATTCTATAACACCTCATTTACACTTCCGAGCGATTATTTCAATGCAAACGGCTCGATATCATCGAAATATTCGGGACTTGATTACGCGTACGTCAAAAACACACCGAGAGTTTATCAGCCTACCACCTACCGTCTGCCTGCAGGCGAAAAGTTTTGGGTAATCGGCGGAACGACCTCCGATTCCTACCGCAACATAAATATTGACGGCTCGGCAAACAATTTCGTGAACCCCATTCGCTGTGCCAACGGCAACGTGAAATTCACCGTTACGGGCGGCGAGGTCACTGGCACGATGTATTGCTATTCAAACCCGTCGCAAATTGCCGACGATCCCGAACCTATCGGATACGTTGCGGCAGGTTATGCTCAACAGTATTCGGGCATCGCCTACCACCACGGCGTTATCGATAATTATATGGAATGGACCTTTGGCGACAACGATAAATCGGGCTATCTCCCCGTTACCTACACAAGCAAATATGCCGATTCGGTTCCCTCCTACGTTTCTCCCTATTCGGCATATAACAGCACCGACCACACGGTAAGCAAATCGAACACCTGGATGACTCACCTTAATCCCCAAAACGACCACAGAGCGGTCGGAATGGATATGGTCGAATTTATTTGGCACGACCAAAACGGCAAGGAAATAGTTATCGATAACCACCACGCCGACGGTGCAGGCACTCCTGCCAACACAGCCAACTGGATGATTGAATACCAAGACCACTTCACCTTTGTGAACCAAGGCGACAAGGAACGCACCGTCACCTTGCATCTGCGCGACCACGGCACGCTTGCAATACTCGTGCGCGACAGCAAATCGGGCGAGGTTTTGGAAGCATCATACACCGCAGGACTGGGCGAAAACGGAAACGTATTTTCGAACTATACCTACACCCTAACCATCCCCGCGCACAGCATCAAGCAAATTACACTTGATTATCTGCTCGTCGCCTGCTCCTACGGCAGCGTTATGCACGCAGTACAGCTTCAATAAAAGAACTCACCGCCGAAAGTTTTTAACTGCTCTCGGCGGTGATTTTGTTAATAAACCTTCAAAACTGTTATATAATCACAGATATTAATGGTTTAATCCTGATCGTATGACTTTCGGCACATAGTTCTTTCCTTACAGCAAGGACATTTTGTTATAAATTCAAAGCTGTCGCGCGAATGCGATGCAAAACGGAAAGGCACCCGTTTTTTTACGTAAAAACGGTTTTTGCATTTGGTGCAATACGCCCAAAAGTTCCTCGGCATATCGCTTATTATCAAAACGACGCCCAATATTAAAAACGGAAGGGCAAACAGAATAAACGCCAACCACCAAGGCACGTCATAGCGTGCTTCTCCGAAATGCACCTCACACCCCGAAAGCGCAGATAATGACAAAATACCATAAATGATAAGAAGAGCCTTTTTCATATTATACCTCATAATAATTCAGCCAAAAACCGTGTATTTTTTCGCCGTGAAGCACGAATTTAATTCGCAGACCTAATTTTTCATACCGCAAACAGCAGTAAAAGACGTTTCTTATCTCGCTGTCAGCAACTATTTTATCAAGGGATATAAATTTCCCCAAAGGCGCAAGCGTATCGGAAACGATTCGCTTTAATGCAGATAACGGAGTATAATTCTGCATCATTTCAGAAAACATAGCAAATAGCTTTTCGTAATCACCTTTAATAAATTCGTTAACGGCGGCATCTACGATTTTGTGATATGTCCGTAGGGTATGCTTGCTGTCGGTTCTATCCCCAAAAATATCTCCGCCGTCAGCCAAAACGTTTAACGCGTCATCAAGCAATCTTATTTCTTTTGACTTAGCTACCATTCGCGCTATTATCTCCGCTTTCCGCTCGACAATTGCATTTTTCAGGTCGCTGTCGCCCTTTTGTATCGACTGTATTTTGGCAACCGACAAGCCAAGTGAGCGCAAGACCAATATCTTTTTAATTAGTTCAAGCTGACTGTCTGAATATTTACGTCGGCTCGGAAATTCTTTTGTGCTTTCAACAAGCCCCTTTTCGTCATAAGAGCGCAAACTGCGCGAAGAGATGCCCAACATCGACCATA
>JAZTXY010000117.1:0-25423 GCA_045636665.1 Eubacteriales bacterium | reverse complement strand
CGCAGAAGAGAAAGCAAAACTAAAAGAGGGCGCCGAGTAACGGCGCCCTCAATGGTTGGTGGGGAGTAAACAAAGAAAAGATACAAATTATAACAACTTGTACTAACTATATGTCTTTAGATGGCAAATGTATGAAAGTTATCATATATTCTAAAACTTGTGAAGTTTAGAAATAGGTAAAGATATAAGAGTGTGTTAAAACCGAATAAAAAAACAGAAAAAGGGCACTGGCACGGATTACGTGCAGTGCGCTTTTAAGCAGAGGGAAATTCAAAAGATACATCCTCTTTCAATCAACGATATTTGTTGTGGTGTTAAGATAGAATTGGTTAGTATATCTTTCCTTTTCTTTAAATGACTAATTGTAAATTGTCTATATATATCATCAGCATTGATATTTATTGCTGTTGAGAAAAGGAAGTTTCCGTTGTCAAACTCGATTGATAAGAAGCGATTTTTATTATTACCTGTTATAAGCAATTGATCAATAAGTATGTTCGCTCGGTGTATGTTATTTTTTAATAATTCATTTTCAACAATATGAATATAGGAGTGAATGCTTTCGTAAGACAAACAAATAACTTGGCCTTGATATTGTCCTGTTGAATAGCAAATTAACTCGAATTTATTTATCTCATTAGACATTCCGTTTCACCCCTTTCGATATTTAATATACAGAATTATTTATTAACCTTATTGATTCTTTGATTATTTCATCAGCTTCATTTTTTGAGGAAATTAAATAGGTGTTATCTGTTGCACCAAGTATATCTCCAAAATGGAAGATTTTATGCCTTGTTTTTACATAATAATTGTAACACTGTTCAATGTTTGTTTTGTCAGGATCACATATGGCTCGAGTAGTTAAGGTATACCCATCGGCTGGATTACCGTCAAAAACATTAAAACTTTTATCGATAGTGATACCATGCTTGAATAACAAGTACTTAATGTGTCCCTCTAATGCTCTTAATGCAGGGTAGGCATATTGTCCATACTCTTCGGCTTCAAAATACCCGTTTAGATTAATTAACGCCTGTCTAATTAACGTTTTTATGCTCTCACTGTATGTTTCGGGGACATTAGCACAGAGATTAGCATAGTTAGATTCCAATGCTTCTTTGTCAATTTTCATACGGTATGCTTGTTTTACTAACGGAATAATCTTCTTTTCGCCTAGCATCTCAGAAACATAAGTCAATACAATTTCATATATGGAATTGGGTTTTCCTTGGACAAGAAGCTTTTTGTTATCATATATTTTGATCATAGTGGAAACTTTTTTGCTTGAATAAAGTTTAATCTGTTCTCCACCTAAAATTGCTTTTCGTTCATCGCTAATTTGAGGATATTCTTCTTTAATCAACTCGACGATTGTATAAATATCTGACTTCTCAAAATTGTCTACAGCAAATGAATTAGCACCAGAAATCACTTTTTTCTCGCCTCTAAAAGCACTAGCCGCTAATTGATCTGCCTTTTCGTTATATGGATTGTTACTATGGCCTTTTACTTTAACGAATACATACTCAATATAATTGTTGAAGCGACGCTCAAGCGTCTCTACAAAGTATTTAGAAATTGGGCTATTAGCATTATACTCTCCAGTTGCCCATTTAGATATGCTTTCTAAGTCGTGGTAAATCTTAATTTTCTCATAGCCATTTGAAACAGCCCAATCAAGAGCAGTTAATACTCCAAAGATTTCACCCGCAATATTGCGGCTTTCAGCGAATTGGGTATAAGAAATTTTACTGCAGAGAAGTGTTTCTGTTTTATCGAAGTCGATTATGCAAATTCCATATGAAAAATCATTTGTTTTTGAGTCAAAACTACCGTCTGTATATGCTACTACATATCCCTCACTTAAATCGGTTTCGATTTGAGTCGTATATATGTTTTCATCATTAAGATATGCAGTCGCTTCTTCCAAAGTTGAAAAGCCCCTATAATCCGGACCAGAGAAGCCACTTGTGGCTTCTCGACACTCATCCCATGATTCAAACACACCGATTTTGTGTCCCTTTTTTACAGCATAATATTTTGCTTTTGCCATAGCGATTTCCTTTCCTAGAATTATTTGTTATATAGTATTATGTATTGTAGATTATCTATTGTCAATGACAAGTTACATAAGAATTATGACTTAGTATAACAAATACAAAATGTTAGTAAAGTTTCAAGAAGCCGCAAGGATACTCCTTACGGCTTTGATTTTGCGGTCAAAACCGCGATTTTTGGTCGGAGTGACAGGACTTGAACCTGCGGCCTGATGGTCCCAAACCACCCGCTCTACCAACTGAGCCACACCCCGATAATGATATTTAATTATTACAAATCGAAGCAAACCACCCGCGCTTCCTGTTGCAACTAAGGCTCTATCTTCGCGATTATAAATCGCTCGCCAATCGCCAAGTTGCTGCCACTCGTTTTTCCTCGCTGTATCTGTCCCCGACAGTGCTCGGAAAAACTCCCCGATTGCGCCACACCTCGAAATATTATGATTTTCTTGTAATTATCCAACCGATTGCGGAAGCAATAAGAAGAACGCCACAAAGGCACAAAGCCCAAACAAGCGGGTTGCCGAAAATCAAAGAGCTTGTTACGTAGATAGCGGTAGGACCGTCGGCGCCGCCGATAATACCGACACTGCTTGTGTTATCGTTTTTTGCGGAAACCGCAAAAACGGTCAAAACGGCAACCAAAAGCAAAACAAGGGCAAGAGAAACAAAAAACGCAATTTTACAAGCTGTTTTCATTCACGATTACCTCCAAAACTACCTAAAATATTATACCTTCAAAGACCGCGTTTGTCAAGCGGAAAAAGAAAAAGGTGCCGCTTTTGCGACACCCCTAAATTATATATCCAAAACGTAAGAAGTAAGAAGATTAAGTGTATTGTTAATGCCGTCAATATGGGTACGCTCCATACCGTGACTGCAATAAACCGCCATGCCGAAAGCCGCCGCACGAAGGTTGTTGCCTGCACGCATCGCCGCGTTTCCGTCGGTACCGTAGCGATAGAAAATGTCGACGTTATAATCGCATTCCGCCTTTTCGGCAAGATTGATAAGCTTTGTCGTAAGCTCGTAATCGTAAGGCGCGGTCGCATCCTTTGCACAAATACTTACCGCAAATTCATTACCGTCATAGCCCGGTCCGATAAGACCGATATCGAGCGCAACGTATTCCGAAACACCCTCGGGCACATAGGTGCCGCCCAAACCGATTTCCTCGCCATAGGGGAAGGCAAGTATGGTTTTGTATTTCGGCTTCAAATTATTTTCTTTAAGGTATTTAAGCATCGTAAAGCAGCAAGCCACCGCCGCCTTGTCATCGATAAAGCGCGACTTGATATAACCGTTGTCGGTAAATTGGCAACGCGCATCGATCGAAATAAAATCGCCGTTACGAATGCCGAGCGCACGAACGTCGTCCTTGCTTTTTACCTTTTCGTCGAGTATAAGGATCATCGTGTTTTCGTTTCGTTCAAGCGTACGCGCGTCATCGAAAACGTGGACCGAATGCGATTGACACGCAAGAAGACCCGTATATTCACGACCGTCGCGCGTGTGCACTGTTGCGGTTTCGCCCTCAAGACTGCAATAATTCACACCGCCGAGCTGACGTACGCGAATCTTACCGTCGGAATCGATCGTGCGAACGACCAACCCAATCGTGTCGGCGTGTGCTCCGATAAGAACGGTTTTCGAATTATCCTCGCCGTCGAGCGTGATATAAGCGGTGCTTTTGTTGTCAAAGGTAACCATTTCGTCAAATATAGCGGCATATTTTTCGATTATCGGGTTTAACTTAACGTAATAACCCACAGGGCTCGGTACGTTGATTATTTCTTCAAAGCAATTTTTGAAAAATTCTTCATCAAATTTGAATTTCATAGCAAATAATCCCTTAACAGCGTTTTTTGTTATTTTATCACTAAATATATCATCTTTCAATAGTAACGTGCTTGTTTTAATCAAAAAAATGTGTTACAATAATGCATCAAGTTTCAAAATGGTGCTTTATGCTAATAATTGTTAAACAGCTTTTGGTGTTGTACATATTTCTTTTGCTTGGATTTTTCTTCGGAAAATGGAAAAAAGAGCAACAAGCACATACGGGGATAATATCCTTTCTGCTTGTAAACCTCTTTTTGCCCGCAAAGGTGTTCAACACGTTTTCAAAGAATTTCACAAAGACATATATTACCGAAAACGGCAAAACGATTATCGTGTCGGTTTCGCTTTTGCTCTTGCTTGTTGTGTTTTCGCTTGCGGTTGCAAAGCTGCTCACAAAAGATAAATACGAGCAAAAGGTTTATCGCTATTCGTTGACCCTTTCGAATTACGCATATATGGGTTATGCATTGTGCGAAAGTATTTTCGGCGAATCGGGCTTGACCGATTTGATTCTGTTTTGCATTCCTTTTGCAATCTATACCTATACCTTTGGTTATGCGATGCTCACGGGCAACGGAAAAACGGTAAAAAAGCTCTTTAACCCAATGACAGTTGCGATTGTACTCGGTATCGTTTTCGGGCTTACAGGATTAGAAATCCCCGAAATTTTCACATCGGTTTTAAGCTCATCCTCTGCTTGTGTTGCGCCTTTAAGTATGCTTCTTGTAGGCATAACGCTCTCGGCGTTTAAAATCGGCTCTCTTGTGCGCGATTTAAAAGTATACATACTTGTTGCAGTGCGGCTGATTGTCGTTCCTGCGGTTGTTTACGGGCTTTTAAAGCTGTTTGCGCTTGATTTTGTCTTGATGCCTGCGGTAATGATGGCGTGTATGCCGTGCGGACTCAATACGATTGTATTTCCGAAGCTAATAAACGAGGATTGCTTAACGGGTGCAAAGCTCGCAATGCTTTCGCATTTGTTTTCGGTTGCCACAATTCCGCTGTGGTTAATGCTTATAAAATAATTATCAGGAGAAAATATAATGAACAATTCCGTTCCCGAAACACTTAAAATCCTTTTCGTCGGCAACAGCTTTTCTGTCGACACAGCACAGCATCTTCCCGAGGTTGCACTTTCGATGGGCGTTAAAAATCTTCATTTCGCCGTTCTTTACATCGGCGGATGCTCGACAAGACGTCACTATTCAAACCTTATCGGCAACGTGAAGGGATATGAATATTACGAAAGCTTCGGTAAGGACGGCGAATGGAATTGCACCTATGAGGTAAGCAACGTCGACGCAATAAAGAGCGATGATTGGGACATCATCGCTCTTCAGCACGGCACTATCGACGGAAGCAAAAATACCGACCTTGAATATTATGATAAATTGGCACCGCTTGTTGAGGAAATCAGAAAAATAGCGCCCGAAAAGGCAAAAATCGTGTTCAACCGCCATTGGGTAGGCGAGTCGTGGCATACTCATCCCGAAATCGTTTCGTTCAACGGCGATACCGCAAGAATGTATGAAATCGTAAGCGATATTACGAAAAACCATATCGTTAACACAAAATATCTCGATTTTGCAACCCCTGTGGGTACCGCAATTCAGAACGCTCGCACCTCGCGAATAGAATCGCTCAACCGCGACGGTTATCATCTATCTCTCGGTACGGGCAGATATATCGCCGCGCTCACCTTCTTCGCATCGGTAACCGGTTGCGATATCTCGGATATCGCGTGGGCGCCCGAGGGTGTGGATGAATACGAAAAAGCGGTCGCTGTCGAATCAACGCTTAACGCCTTGAAAACACCGTATTCCGTTACAGAATCCAAAATATAAAAAAAGAAGCCGAAAAGTTTTAGCTTTTCGGCTTTTCTTTATTCGGTTGAATATTCAAGCGGCATTTGATATTCCTGCTCGTAAACGGTTTTCCATACCTCGAAATTCTCGTTCATCATTTGTTCGAGTCTTTCGTTGTATTTCAAATCGTTGTCGGGATAAATCGGTTTGCCGATATGAATTGTGTATTCCTGAACGAAAAATCCGTCCTCGCCAAGAATGTCGGAATCCTTCATGGTGATAAAGCAGGGAAGCACGGGAACGTTGTTTCGCACCGCAAAAATATACGCTCCGTTCTTAAGCGGCTTGGGCTTTCTGTAATTCCACCACATGCTTTGTTCGGGATAAACAAGCACGAAATGACCGTCCTTAAGCAATTGATTCGTAGCTTTCACGAACTTTGTCATTGTTTTTCGGTTGGAAGAAAGCGGAAGCGTGTGACAATTGCGCATCAAGAACCCGTAAAAGCCGGGGAATGACGTGTAATTACCCTCGCGGATAACTCTGTAAAACTTGCGCTTCTTTTGCTTGGCGGCTTCATACGCAAGCTGTATTGCAAAGCTGTCAAAAGCATTAAAGTGATTGCAGGTGATTATCGCGCCGCTTTGAAGATTGGCGAAGTTTTCAACCCCTTTAATATCTTTTACAATAAATTTGCTTTCCTTAATAAGACCGTAAACAAATTTCCGTGCGATTTTGTAAGCATATTTTGACTTGATACGGTCGATAAGCCCGTTACGGATATATTCAATCTCATCGGGCATCAATTCGCGGCTTGGCGGATCGTCCTCAACGTCTTCGTCAAAACGTCCCGACCGCTCAAATTCATCGATTTTTTTAAGTATATTAACTCTGTCCTCTGTGCGGGTAAGGTTTATTCGGTTAAGATAATTATCCTCGCGGTTTGTTTCGTTTACAGCAAGCTGTAACAGATTTTTTAAGATTTCAGAGTCTTTGGCGCGTTTTTCGTCGGTATAGTTATTCAAAACCTCGACAATGGCGTCATAAACCGAGGTTTCCTTGGCATATCTCCAAAAAACGTCTGCGTGCTTGCAATCGGGGTAATGCCACGGCTTGCTCGTCATAATATAGTGCAAAATATTTGCTTCTTCAATCGGATAAGGAATTTCGCAAAAAACCTCGGTGTTCCAGCGTTGGTCAAGCCAATGAACGTGGTCTTTGCAAATGAGGTTAAGATAATCCTCGTCCTGCGTAACGACGAAATCGTAAATCTGCAGATATTTAATAAATTGATCCAAAACCTTTTTGTTTCTGAATTGCAGACAATTTATAAGAAGCATACCCGCATTAAAGAAATTGTGACGCGAAACGCCGACAACTTTTTCGGCATAAGTGCCGTATTCGTTGGTTTGCACCATCGCCTGCTCGTGACATGCGCCGACATAGCAATCGCCGATATCGGTATCAAAAAGCTCGCTTATATCACCGCAAACGACTGTGTCGCTGTCAATATATATCGCCTTATCGTATTGCGAGAACATTTCTGCAATAAAAAGGCGGTAATAGGTCGTTTTGGAGTAGTAATCGCGTATCGGAAGCTTGTGAGAAATTGCATCAAGATATTCCGAAACGTTTTCAAACAAAATTTCAAAATTGTCGTTGCCGAGAGCCGCAAGCTTGGATTTCATTTCGTCCGAAATATCGGTGTGTAAAATATGTACTTTATAAAAACGGTCCTTCGAAGCGTTTTTTATCATTGAATAAAGCGAAACAACGGTGTATTTAACAAATGCATCATCACACGCATAAAAAATAGGCACTATTTTCTTTTCCACTGTCATTCGCTCCTTTCAAATTCTTTTTTCAGTTCAAGGTATTCGTTCAGAATATCGTCGAATTGGCGATATCCGAAAACACTGTGTATTTTTTCGACCTGCCATTGCTTGATATTCTCTGTATGCGGATAGGGAAGCCAAAACAAACGCTTTGAAAAATGTCTTACAACCGTGTGCTTGTGCAAAAACTTTTGGTCGTTAAACCGTTGGGGAAGCATTTTCTTTTTCGTTGTAGAGCGTATTATTGCGCTTTGGTCGGCAAAGGTCAGCTTTTTTGTCTTGATAAGCGTTCTCGCCTTGCAAAGCAGACCGGTATTTTTAATTTCGGCCATATTAAAAAGCAAAACGCCTGCGTTTATGTAATTCGGGTTAACAAGATATTTTCCGTAATGATCTCTTGCCGCCGCATATTCGTAATTGCTAATATCAACGTCGTAAAGCAAATGAATATCGCGGTTAAACATAATATCCGCATCAAGATAAAGAATCTTGTCGGGAATACAATCGATCATATCCGCAAAAAGACGAATCAACGTGTAAGGCGAGCAATAAGCGCCCTCGTTCGGACAACCGCTGAATTCACGCATATAAATATCCGTTACGTCAATAAGCACTGCGCGGTTATCATTGTTATAGCGTTTTATAACCTTTTCGAAATAATCCATCTGCCTGTTTGTAACCGGCAAATAATTATCCTTTATATGCGAAACATCCATTGTGAAAACATAAAAGCAAAACGGTTCGTTTGAATCCGTACGCTTAAGTATGGATAAGGCGGCGGTGAGCATACCGTCAAAGACCTTATCGTTTCCACAAAATAAAACGTTAACCATTTTAATCTTCTCTTTTAATGTATTTGATCAATTCTGCGTTGGAATTTTTTGCGCGCTCGCACATGCAGTCATAAACCTTATCGCGCAAATCCTTGCGCTGTAGCCTTGTGCTTAAAGCTTTATCGGCAAAAAACGGCCCGTCGATATAGGTAACCGTTTTCGGCTTTTTTGAATGCTTGCGCTTTTGATAGGTATTTGTAAAGCAAAAAACAGGGACGTCGAGCTTAACGGGATATTGAAACGAAACGTCGGTAAACGGTCTTATCTTTGTATAGTACGGCCAAATATGAGCTTCGGGATAAATTACAACGGTATGCCCTTCGCCGATACGGCGATTAATACAGTCGATAAAATGCTTATAAGCCTCTTTATCGTCGGGAAGGGGAATCGCGCCAAACGATGGCGTCAGATGCCCCAGAATAGGCATCGAAACGTTGTTGGCGTGTACGATGCAATAATTCTGCTGTGGGAAATTAAGCGTTGTGGGAGTCATTGCGTCGCCTATATCGTGGGTATGATTCCCGTAAAGGAAATACCCCTTTTTTAAAAACGGCTTAAGCCTTTCCTTCCCAAAAACCTTTCTTCGCATAAACAGCTTTACATAAAAAAACGTAATCGGCGTTGCAATTATTCTATACCAGAAAAAACGGGTAAACCTTTTAAATAACGAGTTGTGGCAATAAACGTAATTTCCGTCGATAGTCTTTGCTTTTATCTGCGCGGTCGAAAATTCGTCGTTTAATTCGTCGGTATAATAAATTACTTTACGCTTATCCAAACCGCACCTCACTAAAATACGTTTTTAAACTTTAAGCATTATACAAAAATTTTCAAAAGGTTTCAAGCGATTTAAACAAATATTAAACTATACTCTTTGTAAGTGGGAAGTAGAGTGGAAAAATCAAGACTCTACTGTCGGTAGACCTATACAAATTAATAGTAAACTTCAAATGTTTCGCAAAGGTTAAGTTTTGAAAGATAAATAATAAGAAAACGATTGAAATAAATTGACTGCTGTGGTAAGATGATGACATCAATCACTTCGAGGAAATAAAATGCAAAACAAATATAAACGTTTGAAATTTGCGTGCTATACAACGAGCATTACAATGTCGGTGGTGGCAAACCTTTCACCCGTGCTGTTTATCACGTTCCGCACGCTTTACGGAATTTCATATTCGCTTTTGGGTACCTTGGTGCTTGTCGGATTTTCCACTCAATTGTTGGTTGATTTGATATTCTCGTTTTTCTCGCACAAATTCAATATCAAAAAAACGGTAAAAGCAACACCGCTTATCGCCGCAATCGGCTTGGTGTTTTATGCCGTTTGGCCATACGTTTTCCCGAATAACATATATCTTGGTCTTCTCCTCGGTACGCTAATATTCGCGTCTGCGGCAGGTCTTGGCGAGGTGTTGATAAGTCCGGTTATAGCGGCGCTTCCGTCGAAAGACCCCGATAGGGAAATGTCGAAGCTCCATTCTGTTTATGCTTGGGGCGTTGTCGGTGTTGTAATTGTCAGCTCGGTTTACATAATGCTTGCAGGCGGAGAAAATTGGCAATACCTTGCGCTTATCTTTGCGGCTATTCCGATAGTGGCGTTTTCATTGTTTTTAAAATCCGATATTCCCGAAATGGAAACACCGAAGCGTGTTTCGGGCGCACTCAAGCAGTTAAAAAGCAAAAGACTGTGGCTTTGCGTAGCGGCAATCTTTTTAGGCGGCGCGTCCGAATGTACAATGGCGCAATGGAGCTCGGGTTATATTGAACGCGCACTCGGAATAGACAAGGTATGGGGCGATATATTCGGTGTTGCGATGTTTGGCGCGACCTTGGGATTGGGCAGAACGCTTTACGCGAAATACGGCAAAAGAATATCGATAATTTTAATCGGCGGCGCAATCGGCGCGTTTGCTTGTTACGTTACCGCCGCCGTATCGAACGTTGCGGTAATCGGCTTGATTGCGTGTGCTCTTACCGGCTTTTTCACCTCGATGATGTGGCCGGGCTGTCTTATCGTCGTTCAGGAATATTTCCCAAAGGCAGGAGTATTTATCTTCGCAATGATGGCGGCAGGCGGTGATTTCGGCGCTTCGGTCGGCCCTCAGCTCGTCGGGATAATCACCGACACGGTTTCTCGGTCGCCTTCAATGAATGTTATCGCTCAATCGTTATCGTTAAGTCCCGATCAATTCGGGATGAAGCTCGGTATGCTTGTCGGCGCACTCTTTCCGCTTGTGGCGATATTCGTTTATTTTTACATACATAAAAAATCGGCGAAAAATAAACAGACCTCGTAACGAGGTCTGTTCTTTTGTTAAGCATCTAAATTTTCAAGCTCGTCAAGCGGAGAATACATAACGCCAAAGTGGAATTCTGTACCCTTTGCGCGCTCGTCCGCAATTTTCTGCTGAAGCGAAGAGCCCTTGCGGATAAACATAATATTTTCGTCAAAGGTGCCGATTTGGGGAAGCAAATGCAAACGGCTGTTAACCTTTAAAATGTTGCTGTTTTCGGGCAAAACCTTGTCAAGCTGTGCGGAAAGTATCCACGAATAACAAGCGAAAGCCTTCGTTTTGTGGTCGGGATAATAATTGTTGTAGAAATCGAGCGCCATTTTAAACGCTTCCTTGAACTTTTCGGGTGTGTATTCGACCTTGGCAGGTATATGAATGTCGATGGTATGGTCGCCGCCGCGAAGGAAATCGTGCCATACCGATTTATCGAATTTGGTAGCGGTCAAAGCAACACTGCCGTTTTGTGAAACGACGTGACCGACATAGCTTGAATCGTCCTCAAGGTACGAGGTCTTGCCAACTGATTTTTCTTCGCAATCGACAAGCTCGCCTTCTTTGCCGATAAAATATTCACCGCCTGCAAGTGAAACGTATTCTTTTCCGTTTGTAATAATCGGGAAGCTGCTTGTAAATTCGCTCGGAACAAATTTAAGAATACCGAAAAGGAACATACTGCCGCTTGCGCAAAGCATATTCCAATGCCATTCAACAATACCCCAATAACCCTTGCTGTTAAAGCAGCTGTTGCTGTATGCCTTGAAGGCGTTAAGGTTTTCAAGGTTGAGGTCTTCGGGCGGCTTTTTGTTATTAAGCGTGTTTGCAAGCATCACCGCAACGATAACCCAACCAACCTGCTCGGGATAAAGTCCGTCAACAGTAAAAAGATCGGTCTGATAAATATAATTAACCCACGGCTTGCGCTTGTAAACCGTCAAATCCGCAAGAAACGAGCCGCACAAATGCGCGTCATCGTTTTCGTTTATCGCTTTTGCGCATTTAATAAGAGTTTCCTTTGCTTCTTCGGGCAAACCGGTTACATCGCAAACCATTGCCGCATCCTCTTCCGAAAGCAACGGCTTTTTGCGGTCGTATTCTTTAACGAAATCGTCAAAATAATTTTGCGCATAATCGGGCATTTGAAAGTTGAATTTTTCAATAAGAGAGTTATAAGTCATCTTTATTCTCCAATCACGTATCTGTGTATGTTTCCGGTAACGCCTTGCGAGGTAACGTATTGCGTAACGTCATCGCTTATCTTGCTTACGTTTGAATAGTGCAAATGTCCTGCGAGCACAGCGATAATCTTATCACCGTTTTCCTTGATAAATTCAATAAATTCAAGATTTTCCTTGGGACATCCGTCGTAATTCAACTGAAAATAAACGCCGCTCTTTAAAAGAAGCTCGCGGTTTTCATCGTTCATAATCGGAACGTGCATAACCAAAAGCATCGGCTTACCTTCCTGCGCGAATGCCTTAAGCGCGTCTAATTGCGAAGCTGTGATTTTTCTTTGCGAATTATCAAGTCCGATAATAATCATATCGCCAAGGTCAACGGTTTGAATCTCGTTTTTGATTTTCGAAACGACGTAACCTTCGGGAATATCATTATGCGGCTCGTGATTGCCGCAAACCTGAACGAACGGCTTTTCAAACTTTCCGAAAAGCTTTTCGGAAATACGAAGATTTGCGCCGTTGATATAATCCATAGTATCGCCTGCAATAACCAAAGCATCGCCGTCTGCGGCGCAATTCAAAAGATTTTCCAAATGCTCTTGCGCACTTTGCATTTCAAGCTCTCCGTAAGGGCAGCCGTATGCTTCGCAAAAGCCCTTTCGAACACCCTCCCAAGCTTCGGTTTGCTTCTTGGAATGCTCGATTTCGTTAATGTCGGATTCGGCATCGTATTCGGTCAAATGCGAATCGCTGAAATGATATATAGTCTTCTTGGAAATCCCCTTAAAAGGGATAACAAATTCTTTCAAAATTACTTTGTCCATCAAAAAACACCTCCGTTTTTAAAATTATATCACGGATTCCAAAATATGGCAAGTTTTATTTGACATTTCATAAAATATGTGGCATTATATTGGTGTAAATGTATTTGAAGGAGTTAAAAATGAAATTATACATTATTCGCCACGCAGACCCCGATTATGCAAATAATACTATAACTGAATTCGGTTGGCAGGAAGCGCACGCTCTTGCGGATTGGTTAAAGGATGTTCATATCGATAAGATTTATACTTCTCCTCTCGGCAGAGCTATCGATACCGCGGCGCCGACCTGCAAAGCAAAGGGTATGACCTCCGAAATTCTTCCTTGGACTGCAGAGCATATGGATTATATGCTGTCGAATCAGCTTAAGCCCGATAGCGAAGCAACGTATAGTTTTTCGGTACAAAAGGGCGTTTACGATTTCAAGGATTTCCTTGATAACGACCGTATGAAGACGGTTGTCGAAATGCAAAAAAATTCCGATGAATTTCTTGCCTCTCTCGGCTATTGCCGTGAAGGTTTTATGTATAAAATTACAGAACCCAATGATTTAAGCATCGCCGTATTCTGTCACGGCGGCTTTGGCGGCGCTTGGATTGCCCACCTTCTCGGTATGGCTCCCGGTCTTGTATTCCCGACAATAAGCTTGGGTACAAGCAGTGTAACAAAATTCCGTTTCCGCAACGAAGAAAGTGGATATACCCGTCCTCAGCTTTGTCGTCTTGCTGAAATAAAGCATATCTACGATGCAGGACTTCGCATTAACGACCGATAAAAAAGTTCACCCGTGTTTTTTACACGGGTGTTTTCATATAATTTGTGACCAACCCGCGCAAAACGGTACTTTATTGGTGAAGGGCGGTGAGATTTTTATGACCGACGAAAAAATAATAGAACTTTATTTCAACCGTGACGAACAGGCCATTCGTGAAACTCAGATCAAATACGGTAATCTGTGCTTTAAGGTTGCGATGAATATTCTAAACGTAGCAGAGGATGCCGAGGAGGCTGTCAACGATACGTATCTGGGCGCATGGAATTCAATTCCTCCGCAACGTCCAAACGTTTTTTCGGCTTTCCTTATAAAAATCACACGAAACCTCTCGCTTAAAAAACTTCGCTTTAAAACCGCTCAAAAGCGTGGAAACGGAGAAGCAACCTTGTCCTATGACGAGCTTTCCGAATGTATTCCCGACGGTCAAAACATTCTGTCCACCGTCGAGGAAAACGAGCTTGCAAAGGTAATAAGCGATTTTTTGCGTGCGCTTCCCGAAACCGAGCGAAGAATTTTCATCTGCAGATATTTTTATTGCGATTCGATCGAGGAAATTTCAAAACGGTTTTGTTTCGGCGAAAGCAAGGTAAAAATGAAGCTTATGCGAACACGAAACAAACTTCGCACACATCTTACAGAAAGGGGATTGGTCAAATGAAAAATAACGAATTTCTTCAAAACGCCATAGGTTCAATCGACGACGACCTTATAACAGATGCAGTTAAACCGATTAAAAAAAGACGACCTTTGTATATTGCTTTTGCTTCTGCAGCTTGCGTCGCTATCATTTTCACCTCCTTAATACCGCTGTTTAGCGACGATATAGGTGCGGACGGCCCAAACTATAACAGCACTTCCGACAGCTATTTACAGCAAAGCAGTGAAGCTTTTACGGATAACAGTTCCTACGTTGAAAATATGTCGCAAGACGAAAACAGTCAATTCAGACCGTCCGATGAAAGCTCCGACGATTCATCCGTCGAAAATTCCGATCAACCTTCGGAAAACGAAACCTCAAATAATGAAAACAGCGAAAACGTACCGCCCGATGAAGTCGGCGACGTTATTCAAAACGTTGTGAATCTTTGGGATAAGTCCGACTTTTCGGCATTTTCGATAGTCTATGGCAGTGGTGCGAACCTTCGCCCTGTTAACAGCATTGCAGGTCAAAGCAATTATTTGTCCGATACTGCTGTCAAATCCGAACCGATAAAAATTAACGTCGATTCGACAATAAAGGTTGAAAGCATCCTTGCCGACAGATATATCATTTATTATTCCGACTCTTTGTATCCTATCATTTACGATACCAAAGAGGACAAAGAGTTCAATCTTGCCGAAAAGCTGAACGGCGAAAGTATTGAAGTTGAACAACGTTATTTAAATGATATTTTCAAAAAAGCCGAAGAATACTATCCCGGCATTACGTCTGCCGAAAAGAACCGCAAATATATCCGTGATATGATAGTTACTTGGCTGTATGGCAAACTATTTGAATATGAAAGCGCTTCGTTTGCTCCCGATATGGATTTTTTGAAAAATCTCGACGGATATTATATTGAACATGAAAAATATGAAATATATCCCGAAGATCCGGAGTTTCGCCGTATGTTTTATGATTTTATCTTCAAAATATATTGCGAGTTACCGAGAGATGAATATAAAAATATTTTCTATTCAGCCGTTCCGATTTGGATCGATGCAGAACGCGGACGCTGTATTGTTAAAATCGCAGATATTCCTCAATATTTAACGAAACACGTAATTTATAATTTAACAACCGATGAAATCATCGATATAAATATCGATGATAGCAGATGCTTTACAGACGGTTGTGAAATTGTTTTTTCAAAGGACGGAAGCTTTTTCACGGTTTCGTCTCCTACCGGAACTATCAACGGTGCTTGGCCGATTTATGGCGGAATGGAATGTCGTCTTGACAAAAATGATAAAAGAGAAACGGTTGATTATTCCGGCGAATACTATGTGGCGTTTTATATCAATACCAATGAGTTTGTCGATATAACAGACAGAGATACCGAAAACGATATGCTCGGATGCAGTAAGGCTTATATTTCCGATAACGGCAAAGTGATATATTATAAGGTTTTAACCGATAAAGGAAAAGGCAATTACTTTAAGTGTGACGCAGACGTATGGTATAACCGCCTTACGCTCTTTGATTCCGATGATGATACTTGGGTGTTCTGCACCGTCAAAAACGGTAGAGCAGACAAAGTGAAGATCAAGGGAAGATTTGTTAAACTGGCGAGAAATGAAACAGTCGCAATTATGGAACGCGGCGGTAAGTATTATGCTCACCTTATTGCAAACGGAGGCGACGATACCGATCAAATACTTGAAGGTAAAATGAATTTGGCACCTTATGAATATTTTGACGTTTATTATTCCGATAACGCATTGTATAAAAAGAATATATTCAGTGGAGAAGTGAACAAGCTGGCCGATTGCGACAGCTACATTCTTAACTCGGATAAATCGTTTGCATTCGTTTATAAAAACGGTGACAACTTCGTTACCTGCATTAATATTGCGACTTGCGAAAGCTGCCGTATAATCATCGACGATGATTTGTGCAAACAGCTTTTTGCAGATGAAAAAGCGATTTTCAATATGAATTACAACGAAACCGAAAACACCCTAACGCTTTCGCTTTACAAGTCGGACGACGTTAAGGATAACGCTAAAGACGTTGATTTTTATGCATTGATGGCAGAAAATCGTTTTATACTCAATCAAGGAACCGAATTGGGTAAGACGTATAACGTAAGTATCGATGAATCTGTTCTCGAAGAAATAAGACAGTACGTTGCTTCTATGAAATCCGGACAGGTTGGCAACGACCCCGACCGAGAACGTGTCTTGGGCATTACCGCAAAGGATAAGCATCAAGACGTATTGAGAAAGCTTGGTATAACTCCGCCCGATGAAGACTATATTAATATGAACGGCACTTGCTTTGTACTTTACGAAGATGATGACGAAAGAATTGAGTTTGCTATCGGTCAATTTCTTCCTATGTATGATCCGCCCGAAACCTATTCCGATAACTGTTTGTGGATCACATATTATGAAAAAGACGGAAACTTCATCACAATGTATAATATAATCTAAAAAAAATTCACCCGTGCAAATTTGCACGGGTGATATTTTTTTTCCAATTTGTTATTTTCTTATTCGTCCCAGGTAATGGTGATCTTTTCGATAACCGGCTGATTTCTTGCGGGGATGGTGCCGTTGTTATCAATAGGCATTGCTTCGTTGCAAACCTTATCAACAACGTCCATACCTTCGGTAACAACGCCGAAAGCGGCATATTGACCGTCAAGGAAAATGCTGTCCTGATGACAGATAAAGAACTGACTGCTTGCGCTGTCGTAATTTTTTTCACCGGTGTAGGGGTTTTCGCCCTGACGTGCCATCGAAATAACACCGCGCTTGTGCGAAAGGGTGTTAAGATATCCGTTAGCAGAAAACTCGCCGACAATATTCTGTTCGGAACCGCCGGTGCCGTTACCGTTGGGGTCGCCGCCCTGCATCATAAATCCTTCCATAATGCGGTGGAAGGTAAGTCCGTCATAAAAGCCGCTTACAGAAAGGTTAACGAAATTTTCAACGGTTTTGGGTGCTTGGATCGAATCGAGCTTTACAACAATTTCGCCGTATTCCTTAATTGCGATTGTAGCATAATAGGTTTTGTTTGCATCGTAAACAAATTTTTCATCTTCTTCACTGCCGCAAGCGGTAAAGAAGGTGAATGCCATAACTGCGATGAGTAAAAGAGAAATTAATCGTTTCATAAAATACTCCGTATTCCTTATATTTTATTTCATTATACATTATAAAAAGAGATTTTGCAAGAGAAAAGCCCGTTTTTTAAAACGGGCTTTTTGATTTTATAACAAAATAATCAGGAACTGCGAAACGAGTACGACTGCGATAAGTGCGATCGGGTAGGTCGCCGCATAAGCCGCCGCAACGTCTTCGGTGCCTGCAGTACCGATAAGGGTACCGAGCGCGGGTGTGCTGGTCATACCGCCTGTAAGCGAACCGAGGTTGTTAAGCAAGCTGAGCTTGAGAACGTATTTCGCAAAGAGGAAACCGATGATCATCGGAACGACGGTCATAATAATTCCGTAAACGAAATACATTGCATCGAAGTTTTCAACGAATTCAGCACCGCCGGGGATACCTGCGCCGACAAGGAAGAGAACAAGACCAAGCTCGCGGAAGAGCTTAAGGGTGCTCGTAGAGGGCATAATGTTCACACAGCCGATGCGCGAAAAGTGACCCATAACAAGGCTTACCAACAAGCAACCGCCCGTTGTGGTGAGCGAGAAGCAGGTGCCGCTTAAGCCGTCGCCCGAAAGGGGAATTTTGATTTGACCGATAACGGTACCCAAAATTGCGGCGAGCGCAAAAGGTGCGATACCCATATGGTCGAATTCAAAGAGCTTGCCGGCAAAGGTCTTTTTGTTTTGGTCTTCCTTAATAACAAGCTTTGCGCGTTCTTGTTCCATATTCGCCTTGGTAAGCTTGGGAATAAGTTGAACGAAGAGAACAACACCGATAACGCCGAAGATATAAGCGATACCGTGACCAACGGATACCAAGCCTTGATATTCAGCCGCAACAGTTGCCTTTGCAGCGGAAAATGCAGGGGTAGAGGTAAGCGAGCCCGAAAGAAGACCGACAATCATTGCAACAAAGCCGTCTTGTTCTTCGATGCTTCCGCCGTAACCTACAGCTTCGCCCATCGCAATACATGCTGCCGCAGCAAGACCGCCTGCAAGAATAATGATGAAGCCGAGAAGCACGTAGGATTTAAAGTTTCTTTTGAAGTTGCCGAAGAACTTAGGACCTGCAATAAAGCCAACCGAGGTTACGAAAAGCACAAGACCAAGACTTTCGATAAGCGAAAGTCCGCTGTTGAAATCGTAAGGCTTGGAAGATGCGCTGAACAAAAGCTGACCGTCTTCGGATACTGTAAAGAACAATGCGCCTGCGATAAGAGCAATGATAAATACGCCTGCATCACCGAGTGAAATACCCTTGACAGTGATTCTGCCAAGCACGTAACCAAGCATCAAAACCGCAAAAACTACAAACAAAAGGGTTGAAATGTTACTTATCGAAATAACACCGCCAAATAAACTCATAAACTGCCTCCGAATTAACCGTTAACCTTTCTGGTGTAATCGGGGAGGAGCTTGGGCGATACGGTATCGGTTACGATACCCGCATCAGCGATTTCCTTCTCGAATTTAGCAACGTGGTCAAGACTGAGCTTGCCAACGGTAACGTTCTTGCAAACTGCGCCTGCGCTCTTGCCTGCGATTCTACCGAATACGATGATGTCAAGAAGCGAGTTGCCCATAAGACGGTTCTTACCGTGGATACCGCCAACAGCTTCGCCTGCAACGAAAAGATTCTTAACGTTGGTGGTCATACCGTCGGGAGTGATATCAAGACCGCCGTTTTGATAGTGAAGTGTGGGGTAAACAAGAATCGGTTCCTTACGGATATCTATGCCGTATTTGCCGAACATTCTCATCATTGCGGGGATTCTCTTTTCAATAGTACCTTCGCCGCCGATAGCTTCGATCATAGGAGTATCGAGCCATACTGCAAGACCTTGGTCGGTTTCAACACCGTTGCCGCGAGTCGAGCATTCGCGGATGATGGATGCCGCAGAAACGTCTCTGGTTTCAAGCGGATGCATAAATACTTCGCCGTTTACGTTTACAAGCTTTGCGCCCAAGGAACGAACCTTTTCGGTAACGAGTGCGCCGAAGATCTGTTCGGGATAAGCCGCACCGGTGGGGTGATACTGAAGGGTTTCAGCATAAAGAAGCTTTGCACCTGCTCTGTAACCGAGAACCAAGCCGTCTGCGGTAGCACCGTAGTGGTTGGAGGTGGGGAAGCCTTGATAGTGCATTCTGCCTGCGCCGCCGGTAGCGATGATAACGGTCTTTGCCTTTGCAACAAGAAGCTCTTTGGTTTCCATGTTAAGAAGAACCGCGCCTGCCGCATTGCCGTTTTCATCAAGGATAAGCTCGATAGCCGAGGTAAAGTCAACAACGGGAATGTTTCTGTTAAGAACCTCGTCACGGAGAGTTCTCATAATTTCTGCGCCGGAGTAGTCCTTAGCCGCGTGCATACGCTTTCTCGAGGTACCGCCGCCGTGGGTGGTAACCATTGTGCCGTCTTCGGTCTTATCGAATTCAACACCGAGCTCGCTGAGCCATTTAATAGCTTCGGGAGCGTCGCAAACCAATTTTTGAAGAAGCTCGCGCTTAGCTGCAAAGTGACCGCCGCCGAATGCGTCAACAAAGTGAATAGCGGGCGAGTCGTTGGGCTTATCAGCCGCTTGGATACCGCCTTCTGCCATCATGGTGTTAGCGTCACCGATACGAAGCTTGGTAACGATCATAACGTTTGCGCCTGCTTCGTGTGCTTCGATAGCCGCAGAAGAGCCTGCGCCGCCGCCGCCGATAACAAGAACGTCAACGTCGTAATCGGGGTTTTCAAGGTCTACGCAATTGGGGCAGATTCTGCTGTGCGCCTGAAGGGTAGCGGCAAGCTCCTTGGGAACCTTGTCACCCTTGTTGGGGCCGATAGCAAGGAGTTCAAATTCGTCCTGCTTATAGTCGGGATGGTATTCTGCAAGAAGATCGGTCTTCTGTTGTGCGGTCATACGCGCAGGTTCAAGAGCAATATTCTTTTCTCTTGCCGCTTCAACCAAAGCGATCGATTTTTGGAATTTTTCGGAATACATGTTTAAAATCCTCCTTACTTCTCGATCTCACGGGTGTTATAGAGCTCTTTCATTTCTTCGATGGGCTTTTGCATCAAAGCTTCGATAAGCTCGTTAAATGTGCCGTCCTTGATCTCTCTTACACGGTCGTTAAGATGTCCGCAATCGGGAGCAAGGTATTTACCGTTGATACGGCGTGCAAGCATAGCAACCTGAGGATGCGAGATACCTGCAGGGCAACGCGACGAACAAACGCCGCACATTACGCAGTCAAAGGATTCTTCTGCGCACTTTTCAAAATCGCCGCGCTGTGCATAAGCGATGTACTGCATAACGTTAAGCTCCTGAGTACATGCCTTGGTACAAGCGTTACAGCCGATACAAGCGTAAATTTCGGGATAAAGCTGCATCATTACGGTTTCGGTAACAGGTACGTTGTTTATATCGTAAACCTGCTTTACAAGGGGGAAGAAGGGAAGGGTTGCGATGTACATATTGTCTTCAACCTTGGTCTGGCAAGCAAGACAAGCCTTCAATTCCTTGTCGCCCTTGATGCGATAAATGGTAGCGCAAGCACCGCAAAAGCCGTTACGGCATCCGCATCCGCGAACGAGCTGATAGCCTGCGTATTCCATTGCGTTCATTATAGTCAAATTGTCCGGAACCTCGTACTTTTTACCGAACAGAAAAATATTTACCATATTTGCCATTGTTCTATATCTCCTTAATTAATATTCGTTGGGAAGCTCGTCAAGCTCGTCAAGACGGAAAACGGGGCCGTCCTTACAAACGTATTTAGAGCCAACGTTACATCTGCCGCATTTACCGATAGCGCACTTCATCTTAAGCTCGAGCGTGGTATAAACCTGTTCCTTGCTGAATCCGAGCTCGGTAAGTCCTGCAAGAGTAAACTTGATCATAATGGGAGGACCGCAAAGAATAACGGTCTTATCGGTATCAAATCCGAGTTCCTTAACGTAATTGGGAACAAATCCAACGTGACCGTCCCATTCGGGCTGTTCACGGTCGATGGTGAGGTAAACGTTTACGCCTTCATCCTTGCACCATTCGTCGATAATTTCGCGGTACTGAAGAAGGTCTTCCTTACTTCTTGCGCCGTAAACGATATCGATCTTGCCGTATCTGTCCTTATAGTGACGAACGTAGTTAATAACCGAGCGAAGAGGAGCAAGCGCAACACCGCCTGCGATGAACAACAAATTCTTACCTGCAAATTCGGTATCTACAGGGAAGGGCTTGCCGTACGGACCGCGAATAGTGATGTTCTGACCAACCTCTGCTTGGTGCAACCAATCGGTAACACATCCGCACTTTTTAATGGAAAATTCCATATATTCGGTGTTTGTGGGCGAGGAAGTGATGGAAAACATCGCTTCGCCGACACCGGGGATAGAAAGCATAGCGCATTGACCGGGTCTGTGGTCAAACGCCTTCTTTCCGTCGGGAGTAACAACTCTGAAGGTCTTAATATCGGGAGTGTCAAGACGAACGTCGGTAATAACGCCGACAGTGGGAATCAAGGGTTCTTTAATCATGTTCATCAGTCGTTACCTCCGATAGTCTTCATAACTTTAACAATATTCATCGAAATGGGGCATTTAGCAAGACATCTGCCACAGCCAACGCATCCGAATATACCTTCGTTATTTTCGGGGAAATAAACGAGCTTGTGCATAAATCTCTGTCTGAATCTTTCAACCTGGCTCAAACGGTTGTTGCCGTGCGCCATTTTGGTGAAGTCGGAATACATACAGGAGTCCCAGCAACGGAATCTCAAAATACCGTTTCCGGTGTTGTAATCCTTAACGTCATAGCATTGACAGGTCGGGCAAACAAAGGTGCAGGTGCCGCAACCGAGGCAGGATTCCGAAAGAGTCTTCCATTCGGGACGGTTGAAGATTTCCATAGTCTTACCGCCGCCAAAGCTATCGGTTGTGAGCTTTGCAAGGGGAAGCTTGCTCATAATCTTTGCGGTATTTTCCTTTTGAGCGTTGACCGCATCTTCGTTGCATTCTTCAAGGCCGAGCAAATTCAAGAGCTTTTCGCCCTTTTCGGTGTTTGCTTGCCAATAATAAGCGTCTTCGGTCTTCCAAACGGCAATATCGCCGCCGGGATTTGTGCAATCGATACCGAAGGTTGCGCAGAAGCAGGTTTCGGTAGGTCTTGTACAAGCCATCGAGATAATTACGCCGTGCTCTCTGCGAGAAGCGTAATAGCTGTCGAACGGCTCTACAAGAAATACTCTGTCGAGAATTTCAAAGCTCTTAACGTCGCAAGCGCGAACGCCGAAAACAACGAAGTCCTCGGAAGCCTCACGAATGTCGTTAACCTCGATGCTCTTGCCTTCAACCTTGAATTCCATAAGGTTTTCAAACTGAGGGAAGAAGAAATCCTTAGGGCTCTTTGCGGTGTTAAGCGCGTTGCTCAATTCGATACCGTCAGCCCATTCGGTGTAAACCGCGTTGCCGTCTTTGTTGTCGGCAGGGACGTAAAGCTTTTGACGGTTTGCGATCTTAGCAAAAACGTTATAAATTTCGTTAACAGAACACTTAAACATTATTCGCCCCTCCCATCAAACACTTCCGAGGGTTCGATATCTCCGGTAGTGTAGTTTGCAAGCGGTGCGCGCGAGCCAACCTCTGCGCCTGCTTGATAATCGCCGTAGAATTCATTGATATCCTTAATGAATTTACGGTTGAGAAGGTGAAGCGGAATATGCTGAGGACAAACGCGCGAGCATTCGCCACAGTCGGTACATCTGCCCGCAACGTGGAACGCGCGGATGATGTGGAACATTTTTTCTTCAAATTCGTTTGCAGGTGCTTTGTTTTCAACGCCCGATTTGGGGTTATCGAAAACGCACTTTTCACAAGTACATGCAGGGCAAACGTCGCGGCAAGCGTTGCAACGGATACACTTCGAAAGCTCGCTTTGCCAGAATGCAAATCTTTCGTCGGGAGTCATCGCTTCAAGATTTGCAACCTCATCGAATCTGTTGCTTTCAACAACTTCGCCTTCTTCGCCGATAAGCTCGTCGTATGCAACGTGCAATTTGCTCTTGCAGCTTATGCAACGCTCCAAAAGAACGTCACTTGCATTGATTTCGAACTTTTCGTCGTAAATGGTATTAACGGTGATCTTTTCGCCGCAATCAACCGAGGAAATACCTTCGCCGCTGATTGCCTTAATCTTGTTAATGTCAACCATACCCTCGCAAGGGATGCCAACCGCATAAACCTTTTCGCGGTCGAAACGGTGTTCGGTAAGCAATTGGTTGAAGCTGTAAGTATCGCAGGACTTGAGGAAAACAAGAATTTTGCCTTCTGCCTTGCGGGTTTTTTGTACTAAGTATTTAGAGAAGTTTGCGCCGCAAAAGTCGTCAAAAACAAAGTTTGCTTCAATATCTTCCTTGGTTGTGAAAACCGCAGGGGTGATATCATAGTCAAATTCGCCTTTTTTCCAACCCAAAACACAGCAAACTGTGCCGTTTTCGAGAAGAGATACCGCCTTTTCGACCAAAACGTTACGATTTATTTTTTGCATCGGAGGTCCTCCAATCTCTTGTTTTCGCCGAGGGCTGCAACCTTTTCGGCAAAATCGTTCATAGTAGCGGCAAATTTCGCGCCTTCTGCCGCCGAAACCCATTCAACTCTCGTTCTTTCGCGTTCGATACCGAGGTAATCGAGCATCGAGAAGAGCAATGCCATTCTACGGCGGGTGTAATAGTTACCCGAGGTATAGTGGCAGTCACCGGGGTGACATCCGCAAAGGATAACGCCGTCTGCGCCGCGTTGGAATGCGCGAAGCACAAAGGTGGGGTTAACTCTGCAAGAGCAGGGAACACGAATAATTTTAACGTCGGCAGGATAATTCAATCTGTTGTTTCCGGCAAGGTCTGCACCGGCATAAGAGCACCAGTTACAGCAAAATGCCACGATCAAGGGCTTATATTCTTTTACTTGCATATTGCATCAACCTCCGCGATGATCTGTTCGCTTGCGAATCCCTTAAGGTCCATAGCGCCCGAAGGACAAGCAACTGTACAGCATCCGCAACCTTGACATACTGCGGGGTTAACCGCCGCAACTCTACGAATAAGAGTGCTTCTGTCGGGCATACGGAATTCTTTGTCTTCATAGGTGATCGCACCGTAAGGACATACTCTTTCACAGGTAGAGCATCCGTTACACATCATTTCGTTCGAATGTGCAACGCAGGGGTTACCGGTGAGCTTGTCTTTAGCGAGCAAGCCGATAACCTTCGAAGCTGCCGCACCTGCTTGTGCAACCGTTTCGGGAATATCCTTAGGTCCTTGGCAAGCGCCCGAAAGGAATACGCCTGCGGTCGGGCTTTCAACGGGACGAAGCTTGGGGTGTGCTTCGGTAAAGAAGTCGTTGGTGTCCATACTTGCGGTAAGCATAGTAGCCAAAGGACGAGCCGACTTGTCGGGTTCGATTGCAGCGGCAAGAACAACGAGGTCTGCATCGAGCTTCAATTGCTTGCCTGCAATAAGGTCGGACGCCTGAACGATAAGCTTGTCACCGTCGGGAATAACCTTACCAACCATACCTTTAATATAATGTACGCCGTATTCTTCAACCGCTCTGCGATAGAATTCATCGAAGTTCTTACCGGGAGTTCTTACGTCGATATAGAAAACGGTAACGTCGGTGTCGGGATATTTATCTCTGGTAAGCATAGCGTGCTTTGCGGTGTACATACAGCAGATCTTCGAGCAGTATTCCTTGCCCTTTTCCGCACAGGCGTCACAGCGGGAGCCGACGCACTGCACAAAAACGATGGTCTTGGGAGATTTGCCGTCGGACGGGCGCTCCAGATGACCGGCAGTCGGACCTGCGGCGTTGGTAAGACGCTCAAATTCCAGCGACGTGATCACGTCTTTGGACTGGTTGTAGGCAAACTCGTCAAACTTGTCCATGCTGATGGGGTTGAAGCCGGTTGCCACAACGATCGCGCCGTATTTCTCCACGATATACTCGTCCTTGGCGTTATAGTCGATCGCTCCGGCGGTGCAGACCTTGGCGCATACGCCGCATTTTCCGCTTTTGAGCATGGTGCAGTAGTTTGCATCAATCGTTGCGATCTTCGGTACAGCCTGCGCGAATGGGATATAGATAGCACGAAGTCGGATCGTAGCCATGGCGTTCTGTGAGCCAAGG
>JAZTXY010000116.1:0-3468 GCA_045636665.1 Eubacteriales bacterium | reverse complement strand
CTTTTTACCTTATAATTACCGGCTTTATCGGCGCATTCAAGGCTTATTCCGATGCGGTCGCTTTGTTCGGCACAGACCTTAACGCAAACGGAATGAACACCATTGTCGGATATATTTACGATATGCTTTACGGCGATTCGGGCGGATACCCCTCGTTTGCTTCGGCGGCGGCTGTCATTTTGTTCGTTATCGTGCTTACCATCACCTGCATTAATTTGCTTGTGAGCAAAAAGCACGTGCATTATTGATGAGGTGGCTTTTATGGATAATTTGAAAATAAAAAAAGCCGCTAAAGGCGATAATTCTTATATTTCCAAAACGGTGATTTATTTCCTGCTTGCCGTTTGGGCACTGATAGTGCTTTTCCCCTTTTATTGGATGATACTTTCATCGTTCAAAAGCTACGGCGAATATTCTTCGGAATGGATACCGAAGTTTTATGCCGCCGACCCGACCTTTGAAAACTACGGCACTGCCTTTTCGGCTGTACCGCTTGGCGGATATTTCGGCAATACGATTCTTTTCACTATCGTTACCACCGCAATTATGCTTATCGTAACGGTGCTTGCGGCTTTTGGCTTTTCAAGGCTTGAATTCAAGGGTAAAAACCTTGTTTTTACAATATTCCTTGCGCTTATGATGATTCCGAGCGAGCTGGTCGTTATCACCAACTTCGTAACGGTTACCGAAATGGACCTTCGCAACACCTTTACGGGACTTATTCTTCCCTCGGTTACATCGGTATTTTATATTTATCTGCTTAAGGAAAACTTTTCGCAGGTGCCCGACGAGCTTTATTATGCCGCGAAGGCAGACGGCACGGGCGATTTTAAATACCTTTGGAAGGTAATGATACCCATTTGCAAGCCGACTATCGTTACGGTTACGATACTTAAGGTTATCGAATGCTGGAACTCCTTCGTTTGGCCGCGCTTGGTGACCGACGACCGCGCTTATTATCTTGTTTCAAACGGTATTCAGGAAATACGCGAAAACGGCTTCGGACGTGAAAACATTCCTGCGATGATGGCGGCGGTTTGCGTTATTTCGATTCCGCTTATCGTTTTGTTCCTTATCTTCCGCAACAAGATAATGACAGGCGTTTCGAGAGGAGGACTTAAGGGATGAAAAGATTTCTTTGCGTTTTTCTTCTTGTTTTAATTACATTTTCGTTGACCGCTTGTCACGGCAACCGCGAGGCTAAGATTTTTGAGATTCCCGAGGGCTTTGATACCTCGCGCAATTACGAAATTTCGTTTTGGGCGAAAAACGATACAAACCTTACTCAGGTTGGCATTTACAAGCAGGCGATTGCCGATTTCCAAGAGCTTTATCCCAACATTACAGTAAAATTAAAGCTTTACACCGATTACGGCAGAATTTATCAGGACGTTCTTACGAACATTTCGACCGACACCACACCCAACGTGTGTATTACCTACCCCGACCATATTGCGACCTATCTTACCGGCAAGGACACCGTTGTTCCGCTTGACGATTTGATGGACGACGAAAAATACGGTCTTGGCGGTAACGAGATTTTGTTTGACTCGGCAAGCAAGGACGAAATTATTCCGCAGTTCCTTAATGAATGCGAATTTAACGGATATTATTACGCCTTGCCTTATATGCGCTCGACAGAGGCGTGCTACGTCAACAAGACCTACGTTGAACAGCTTGGCTTTACGCTTCCCGAAATCCTTACTTGGGACTTCGTTTTTGAGGTTTCCGAGGCGGCGATGGCAAAGGATGAAAACGGCAACTTTAAAATCAACGGTCAAAAGGTGCTTATTCCCTTTATGTATAAATCGACCGACAACATGATGATCCAGATGCTTAGGCAAAAGGGCGGCGATTATTCGAACGAATTCGGCGAGATAAAGATATTCAACGATACTACCAAGGATATTCTTAAACAGATATCGGTGCATTCGGCATCACGCTCGTTCAACACCTATAAGATGAACGGTTATCCTGCAAACTATCTTAATGCGGGACAGTGCATTTTCGCTGTCGATTCAACGGCGGGCGCGACATGGATGGGCAGTGACGCACCCTTGCTTGACATTCCCGAGGAGACCTTGGTTCAGTTTGAAACGGTCGTTTACCCTATTCCTCAGTATGACCCCGAAAATATCAGCATGATCTCGCAAGGCCCTTCGATGTGTATTTTCAACAAGGAGGATTCTCAAGAGGTTTTGGCGTCGTGGCTGTTTATGCAGTTTATGATAACCAACAAGGTGCAAATCGCTTATGCGCAGACCGAGGGCTACGTGCCCGTTACCTTGAAGGCTCAGAATTCGGATGAATACCGCGATTACCTTAGCAGAAGCGGTGAGGACGACGATTTTTATTACGATATAAAGCTCGATGCGACGAAGCTTTTGCTTGACAACGTCGGCAAGACCTTCGTTACACCCGTTTTCAACGGCTCGGTTTCGCTTCGCGATGCTTCGGGTCATTTGATCGAAACGGTCAACAAGGCGGTCAAGAACAATATCACCGTTGACGGCGAATATATCGACAAGGTTTTTGAGGATACGAAATCGCTTTATCGGCTTGATCAGATAAGCAAGTCTTCGGATAAAATGACCTTCGGCGAGCTGCCGACGGGATCGGTCGCTTTGATATGTCTGTTGGCAGTTTGTTGGGTTTTGATGCTGATTTATGTCGGAATCAACAAAATCAAAAGCAAAAAGTGATATAAAATCTATTTTGATAACATTGATTTTTTAGTTGGTTAGCATATAATAATTACAATACAATGCATTTATGCATAAAAAAGGAGTTTATGAAATGAAAAAGATCATTGCTATGTTACTCGTTCTTTCGATGTTTGCTGCATTTGCGGCTTGCGCAGGAAGCGAAGAAACATCTTCCGTGGCTGACACTTCCGTTGAAGCTTCTACCGTTAAGGTTATGACCTATGCTGAATACCTTGCAGCAGAAGTCGGTGCAACCGTTACCGTTGAAACCTACGTTCAGGCAAATCAGTCTTGGTGGAATGATTCCATCGTGCTTTACTGCCAGAGCGATGACGGCGGTCTCTTCGTATACAACCTCGCTTGCTCCGAAGAAAACGCTGCAAAGCTCACCAAGGGTACCAAAATTCGCGTTACCGGCTCCAAGGCTGAATATGACGGCGAAGTTGAAATCATGGATGCTACCTTTGAATTCGTTGAAGGCGGCGATACCTACGTTGCTGAAGCAAAGGACCTTACCGACAAGCTCGGCACCGATGATCTTATCAACTATATGAACCAGTACGTTACCTTCAAGGGCATTATGTTCAAGTCTCTTGAATACAAGAACGGCGAACCCGGCGACGATATTTATGTAACCCTCACCAACGGCGAACAGGATTTCAGCTTCTGTGTTGAGGTTTACCTCACCGGCACCGAATCCGAGGTTTACAAGACCGTAGGCGAACTTCAGGCAGGCGATTTCGTTGAGGTTTCCGGCTTCCTT
>JAZTXY010000115.1:0-30966 GCA_045636665.1 Eubacteriales bacterium | reverse complement strand
GCCTTCGTTTATTGCAACCTCGCCGCTGTTTTCAAGTCTTTTAAGACATTTTTGGTTAAATACCATATTTCTTGTGCCGGGGTCGAGAAGAAGAGCGATTTTCATAAACTTTTACCTTTCTTTATTTAAAAAGATTACTGTATCCATTTTCATTAAACAGCTTTGCGCCGTCTTGATAGCTTTGATTATCCAAAGTAAAGCAACCGTCTTTTTCGGGCTTATATTCCAAACCGTTGGGAAGCATTCCGCAAAGCGCTTGCCAATTAACGTAGTTTTGGTTACCGTTGATTTCGATACATCCGCAAGCCATTCCGTTCAATGCGCCGATACGCGATGCGAATTGCTTGTTCCATTCGGCAAGCAAGGGAACGACGGTAAGGTCTGCACAAAGGCATTGTCCGCCTGCTTTGTGAATCGCCGCCGCCATATCGAAGGAAACCGACATTGTTTTTGCAATCGGCTTAAGCGCAACGGCTTTATATCCAAGCGCAAGACGTTTTTCGACGTCGGCAAGCGAATGCGCCGATTCATCGGCATTTATGGTTACGGGAAGGTTGCCGACAAAAACTTCGTTTTCGGGTGCGAAGGGTTCTTCGATAAGCTCGATACGGTCAATCGCGCCTATCTTATCCGCGTGGCAAAGCAACGCTTCAAGACGGTCAAGATTATCGTATCTGCCGTTTGCATCGAGATAGTAACGGATGTTTCTATCCTTGGAAAGAGGTGTTTGATAGTTCTTTGCGATATTATGTATTTGTGTAAGGCGCTCCTTGTCCCATTCGAGCATCGTTTTCATATCCTCGGAATGAGTCAAGCCCTCTTGACAAGCCTTGCCTATTTTGATCTTCAAAAGGCCTGTGCCCGAATCGAGCAGATTTTTCAATCCATTTTCATCAACGGCATAGCTTACCAAGGGAATATGCGCCAATCTTTCGTGGCGGTAGGAAAGAGCGTTTTTTGCGTGGTCGGGAATGATATTGTCGAAATCGGTTATCCCGTTTTCAAGCGCGTAAACCGACCAAAGCGCATAATCCAAGCCGACGAGCGAATTAAGGACAAAGGTTTCGGCAACGTTGCGGTTGCAAATTTTGTCGGCATAATTTTTAAGCTCGGGGAGAATGGAATTAATAAGCTCGATAGGCGATACAAAGCTTTCGCCGTTAATCATTTCAAGCGCGTGCGCGGTTACGTCACGCATAAGCGCGCTTGACTTTTCGGGCGAATGGTCGCCAAAAACGTTTGCATCCGACCAAAGCACCGAAATCGTGCCCGGACAAGCGGCTGAAAAATTATCGCTTTCGATATAAACAACCGTCTGCCAAAGCTCTGTTAAATATTTACCCTTGAAGCCAAACGGCGCAAGCAACGGCTCACGCACAAAGCGAAGGTCGGCTTTTTTTATTCTTATACTTTTCATTTGTTTAAATATTCCTCGATTACTTTTTTTGCTCCGCTCGGAACAACTTCATCAATCGGTTTTTGGTATTTGATAAGCTCGCGCACATAGGTCGAGCTGATATGGTCCATTCCGCTTTCGGCAGGGAGAATGACAGTTTCGATATCGCTAAGCCCCTTGTTTATCACGAAAAGACTGCGTTCGTAATCAAAATCGCTTCCCGTACGTGCGCCGCGCACGATAACCGGGTTTTCAAAGCTTTTGCAAAATTCGGCAAGAAGTCCTTCAATTTGCACTGCCGACACGTTTTCTATATCCTTAATACTCGCCCTTACGGCTTCAAGCTGCACGTCAAACGGAAGGAAGCCCTTCTTTTCGCTGTTGGGCGAAATGGCAATAACAACCTTGTCGAAAAGTCTGCTTGCGCGAACGATAATATCCATATGGCCGACGGTTATCGGGTCGAAAGAGCCCGAAATTATCGCGGTTCTCATAATCTTACGCCTCCTCGGATACGGTTGTTTCCTCGTCTTCGGGTACGCGAACGATAGTTACATAGGTCTTGCCATAGCGATAAAGCTTGCTCTGCCAGCCCTCGACAGGGTTGGGAATGCCGTCCTTATCCGATTCGCAAATGATTATCGCGCCCTTTGCGACAACCTCGGAATACTGCAAGCGGTGAAGTACGTCGTCAAGAACGCCTTCTTGATAGGGCGGATCGAGGAAAATGAGGTCAAATTTTTCTCTGCCCGATGCGCCTCTTAAATATTCCTTCCAATCGGAGGTAACAACACGGCATTGCTTCATCAATTTGGTCTTTTGCGCGTTTTCCTTTATTACCTCGCAAGCGGCACGCGATGAATCGACTATAACGGCGCGTTCAGCCCCGCGGGAAAGTGCTTCGAGCGCCATTTGACCGCATCCGCCGAACAGGTCAAGTACGTTTCTGTCGTGCAGTTCAAACTGAATTGCCGAAAAAACGCCTTCCTTGCACATTTCGGTGGTCGGGCGTGTATTTAATCCCTCAAGGGTTTTAAGCTTGGTTCCTCTCGCTGTTCCTGTTATTATTCTCATTTTGTTCCTCTCTGAAGTATTCGATAATCGCTTCCGCAATCGGTTCGGTAACGCCCTTAACCTCGGTCAGCTCGTCCTTTGTGGCGGCTTTCAGCCTTGAAAGAGTGCCGAAATGAAGCATAAGGTCGTTTGCCTTTTTCTCGCCGACACCCTTGATTTCGGTCAGCGAGCTCTTTTTGACGGCATTACGGCGCTTTGCATCCATAAGCGAAAGCGAGTAGCGGTGTACTTCCTCTTGTATTTTATAAATAAACACAAACGCATCCTGACGCGTTATAAGTGATATTTCGTTTTCACCGTCGGTGAGTGTTCGTGTTTTGTGGTGTTCATCCTTTATCATTCCGAAAACAGGAATATATATCCCCATTTCGTTCATTACGCTTTTAACGCGGCGCACTTGATTTTCGCCGCCGTCGATAAGCATTAAATCGGGGTATTCCCAACCCGCTTCGTCCGAATCGTGCGAAAATCTTCGGCGGATGCATTCCTCAAGCGCGGCAAGGTCGTTGCCGTCGTCGACGGTGCGGATATTGAACCCGCGGTATTTGCGTTTTGCGAAAACGCCGTGCTCAAGCACGATCATACCGCAGCTTGTATATTCGCCGCTTGAATGCGAAACGTCATAGGATTCGATTCGGTCGGGCAAAATTTCCAACCCGAGAAGCTTTGCGATAGAAGCAAGAAAATCCTTCTTCTTGTCCTCGCTTTTGCGCTTGTGAAGCATAAGCTGCTTTGCATTTTCGGAAGCCCGTGTCGTAATGGCGCGCATATCTCCCCTTTCGGGATAAATGAGCGAAACCTTAAAGCCTGCCTTTTCGCACAGCCAATCGCACAAAAGCTCCGAATCGGCTTCCTCAAGCTCGTAATCGATATATATCTTTTTCGGGATATAACCTCTTAATTCGTAATATCTTTGGAAAAACGAAACAAGCGCCGCGCTGTTGATAATTTCGTCAGCCGAGAAAAAGAAATTTTCACGGTCGACTATCGCGCCGCCGCGGACAAACAAAAGCGAAAGCGCGCTTCCCAAATCGTCGGCATAGATGCCGATAACGTCTGCTTCGATATTCGGTGAGCAAACGATTTGTTGACGGTCGTTTAGCTTCTTAACGGCGTAAATGCAATCGCGAAGCTTCGCCGCAAGCTCAAAATTAAGGCCCTCCGAGGCAATCTCCATTCCCTCCTCAAGCTGGGCAATAAGCTTTTTGCCGTCGCCCTTAAGCAAGGCAGACGCGCGGTTTACAAGCTCACGATAGTCCTCAGACGTTAAATTTCCCTTAACGCAGGGGGCGCAGCAACGTCCGATATGATAATTAAGGCAAGGTCTGCCCTTGCCGATATCCTTCGGAAATTCCTTGTTGCAATCGGGAAGCGAAAATGCCTTTTTAACGGTTTGCAAAATGTCCCGCGCGACGTGATGGGAGGAATAGGGACCGAAATATTTATCGTTACCTGCGGTACGCTTGTAAACTATCGAAAAGGTCGGATATGCCGCATTTGTAAGCTTGATATACGGATAACCGCCGCCGTCCTTTAATTTAATGTTATACCGAGGCTGGAATTGCTTTATAAATTGATTTTCCTGCAATAATGCTTCAAGCTCGGTTAAAGTGTAATATACCTCGAAATCGTTGACCGATTCAACCATTCGCTTTGTTTTTCCGCGATGGTCGGAATACGGTGAAAAATAGCTTGAAACACGGTTTTTAAGCGCTTTTGACTTGCCGACGTAAATTATCCTGCCGGATTTGTTTTTCATTATATAAACCCCGGGGGTGGCAGGAAGAAGCCGCGCTTTTTCAAAAAGTTCTTCGCGTGTCATAACATATACCTACAAAAAATGCCCTGAAGCAATAGCTCAAGGCGTGGTTTTGTTTATTATTCGTTAAAGCCGCCGAGAATAAGCGCAACAAGAGCGTCGACAGCCGCTTCTTCATCCGAACCGTCAGCGAGAATTGTGATAATGTCGCCTTTGGAGATTCCAAGCGAAAGAACGCCCAACAAGCTTTTTGCGTTTGCTCTGCGGTCGCTGTTTTCAACCCAGATTGAACTGCGGAAGGAGTTGGCCTTTTGAATAAAATATGTCGCAGGTCTTGCATGAAGACCGACAGCGTTTTGGATTTCTATATTTTTAGTAGTCATACAAAAATACCCCCATATACCGATATTATACCAAACGGTATGCTCCAAATCAATAGGAAAATAATGGATGATTCAACGAAATACCATTTTCATCATTTGACTTTTTTGTCGATAATATCTATTGTGACGAAAATCAACCGCTTATATTAACCGAAAGCAGTTTTGCGACCACACGGTTTTCGCCAATCAAAATCGCACATTCCGAATCGGTATGTATCCTTGTTCCGTCTTCGGTATAGAATCTGCCGAGCCGTTTATAGCCCGAAATCTTAATTTTTGCCTCGCCTCTTTGCGCTTCTGCAAGAAGGTCCGAGACCGCTTTGAAATCGGTTATTCTTGCGTTCATTTGCAAATCGCTCTTAACGTCGGGGTTAAAAACAACGTCCTGATTCAGCGATGAGCCGACAGCTGCGCAATAATCGGCGCCGTTAACAAAAACAACAACCTCAAGCGTGGTCACCTCGGGCTTGGTGAAAAGCTCGTTTACGGTATCGCGGAATACCAAAACCGCTACGGAGCAGAGTATTACAACGAAAATGACAACGTCGAGAATATTTATTTTAAATTTTCTTCTTTCCATTGTTTACACCCCCGTATATTCATTGGATTCTTTCAAACAAACACCGTAAACCGCGCCTCCGAGACCTAAAGCGAACCAAATCATAACAAGCGAGCGAAGGTCTGAAAAGGGGTTGAAAAGCAACGAGCAAACAAGCGTCATAACCACCGAAGCGGCTACTGCGCCGCCGATGCTTGAATTGCTTTTCAGGTCATTTAACGATGAAGCGCGAAACGCGCGTTGCAATATCAGAAGCAAAGCCAAAACGAACAAGGACACGGTTGCGCCGTTGCTTATATCGTACATACCCGACCAGAAGTTCGAAAACGCATCGGTCGTTTCCAAGGCGAGCGAGCCGTCATAAACCATTCTGCCGACAGACACAGCCGTTGACAGTGAATAGTCGGAGGTAAATACGAGGATAGGCGGAATTATTATTGCCGAGCAAAGCAAAGCGCCGACGGGTGCCTTGTGCACGAATGTGATATAAACAAGCATAGATACGGCGAGCAAAACATAGAAAAGCTTGCTGTCGATAACAAAAGCACCGACTGCCGCACAAAATACGAAACGGTTACGCACTGCCGTTCCGAAGGTTACCGACGACGAAGACAAGGCAATCGGTAAAATACAAACGGCGAGCATTGCCAAAACGTCGGGTTTAAGCACGTTTTCGGTCAACGTCAAAGCCGCGTCGCGAAGATGGTTATGAGAAATAAGCGATGCAAAATCGCCCACGATATAAAGCACTATGCCGAACGTTATGCCTGCGCAAAGTGCATTAAACGCCTGTACGACGAGAGTTTTCGAGCATAAAAGGTTTTTTGCAAGGAAATATACCGCAGCAAATATCAAAATATAGTATTCGCCCGAGGTGATTCCTTCAAAAACAAAGCTTGTGAAATACATCACGGCAAGAGTAAGGAGCATAACCGCATCGGCAGAGCCGAAACGGAAATTGCGCTTTAGCCGCAAACATTTAAACAAATAAGATAAAACGGTCACACAAACAATTGCCGCCGAAAGCCACACGGGAACGAATGAAAACAAAGAAACGGCAAGCAAAAGCCCAAATTCGGGGATATGAACGATAATTACAGCAACAGTAATTGCAAAAATGAAAAGCAACACCATTGCAGGGTGATAAAACAAGGTAACTATACCAAACAGCGACCCGAGCAGGAAGCCAAACCCTGCATAGGTTTTTGGCTCGCTCGACGCATAGCGGTTGATTGAAGAATCGTTAACGCCCAAATTGCGCGAAAGCAATCTGCCCACGATACGGCTTTTTCCGACAACGGAAAGCACACCCTTATCGCCGAAAAGGATGAAAAACAAGCCCGCAATCGCCGCGATCGCCGCAACACAGACGTCGGTAACGCTTGCGGTTGTGCCAAGATTTAAGGAAACGTAGCTTTTAAGCAAAAATACCGATGCGGCATAGATGCCAAAGGTTAGCAAAAAGATGCCGATCGTACAAAACGTCGTGTTTAAAAATGCATTTCTGAAAGCAGAAACGAGCTTTGAAACGCGATTGTTGTTGATAAACAGCGCAATGGTATTACGCGCAGGCATCGAAAAATTCTTTTTCATGCCTACCTTTTTATATAACGGGCCGGTTACCTTTTCCCGTGCGAAATCGTCGACCGTTTCTGCAGAATTGATTAACGGCGACGCGAATCCGCTTTCGAAAAAGCGAACAAAGCGCGAGGAAAGAAAACGGGTGCACGACAAAATACAGCTCTCTTGTACGAGCCGTTTTGCGGTGCCCTGTTTATAGGTCTTTTTCCTCGCTTTACTCATCTTTATTCTCCGTTATTTTCGCCCTCTAACTTGGCAATCAAGTCGGGGCGTTTCGATTCGGTACGTGCGCGGCTTTGTTCTTCCTTCCAACGGCGTTGCTTTGCGTGGTCGCCGTTTATAAGCACCTCGGGTACCTCCAAGCCCTCGAAAACGCGAGGACGTGTATACTGCGCGTGCTCCAAAAGTCCGTTTTGCAAACTTTCCTCGGAATAGCATTCCGAGGCAGGAAGAACGCCGTCGATAAGGCGCGAAACGCAATCGACAACTATTGCCGCAGGCAATTCACCGCCTGTGAGCACATAGTCCCCGACCGAAAGCTCCTCGTCGACCTCAAGCTCGATAATACGCTCGTCGATGCCCTCGTAATGTCCGCAAAGCAGAATGAGGTTATCATATTTTGTAAGCTCCTCTGCCTTTTTCTGATTGAAAAGCGAGCCCTGCGGCGACATATAGATAACTCTTGTCGTGCCTTCAAGGCGGCTTTTGACCGCGCGGATGCAATCGACTACCGGCTGACACATCATAACCATACCGTATCCGCCGCCGTAGGGTGCATCGTCAACTTTGCGATGCTTGTCCTTGGTATAATCGCGGATGTCGGTACAATTCACAGAAATAACACCCTTTGCGGATGCTCTGCCTAAAATACTTGCTCCGAATATCGGTTCAAGAGAATGGGGAAAAAGCGTAAGTACTTCGAAATTCATCTTAGCCTCCTACGCTTCAAATCCATCAATTAAATGGATAACAATACCCGACTGCGGATCGGCACTTACAATAAATTCCGAAACCGCGGGGATTATATAATTTTTTTCACCTTCGACGAAATAGATATCAGACGCCATTCCCTCTTCGATGCGCTTTAGCTTTCCGATAACCTTACCCGTGCTTTCGTCAATGACGTCAACACCGATAAGGTCGTCGTTATAAAAAACGCCTTCGGGAAGCGTGATATCCTCACGGTCAAAGTATACCGTTCTGCCGGTGAGGGCGGCTGCGGAGTTCCGATCCTCGTATCCGACAAAAATTACGGTAGAAACCGTTTCGCGGAAGGCCTTTACCTCCAACGGACGTTTTCCCTCTGAATCGAGGTACAAGTGCTTAACGCCCGACAAGAATTCGATGCTGTCGCACCAACATTCAAACCGAAGCTCGCCCTTGAGTCCGCGCGGAGAATTCAGCCTTCCTGCTTCAAGAAAACGCTTCATCAGACAATATCAACGATAACGCGTTTGTTCTCTTTTGCGGCCGCCGCACGCATTACTGTACGAATGCTCTTTGCGATCTTGCCTTCTTTTCCGATGACTCTGCCCATATCGTGCTTCGCCACCGAAAGTTCGAGAACTACGGTGTCACCGCTAACCTTTTCGGTTACCAAAACCGAATCAGGATCCTCGACGATAGCTTTTGTGATATCGAGAAGAATCTGTTTCATTAATCTAATACTCCGCTCTTCTTAAGAAGATCTCTTACGGTGTCGGTGGGTTGTGCGCCGTTGCTGATCCACTTCTTTGCCTTTTCTGCGTCGATTTTAACTTCTGCAGGATTGGTCATAGGATTGTAGTAGCCTACTTCTTCGATGAATCTGCCATCGCGGGGATAACGGGAATCCGCAACAACGATTCTGTAGTGGGGAGCTTTCTTTGCGCCCATTCTTCTGAGTCTCATCTTAACTGCCATTTTGAGTTTCCTCCAAAAAATTTAATACTTATTTATTAAAATGGGAATTTAAATCTTCCCTTTTTACCTTTTTTACCCATGAATTGCTTCATAAGCTGCTTTGTTTGCTCGTACTGCTTTAACAAACGGTTTACCTCTTCGACCGAGCGACCGCTACCTGCCGCAATTCTGCGCTTGCGCGAGGAATTTAAAACGTCGGGGTGATTGCGCTCGTAGGGGGTCATCGAAAGGATTATCGCTTCGGTATGCGCCAACGCCTTTTCATCAATCTTTGCGTTGTTCAATGCCGAGGGCTTAACGCCGGGCATCATACCGAGCAAGGAATCCATCGATCCCATATTTTTAAGACTTGCAAGCTGATCGAGAAAATCGGTAAGCGTAAAGCTTTGCTCACGGAACTTGCGTTCCATTTCAGCCGCCTTCTTTTCATCGATTTGCTGTTCCGCTTTTTCGATAAGGGTAAGCACGTCACCCATACCGAGTATACGCGATGCCATTCTGTCGGGGTGGAAGGGTTCGATACAATCGAGCTTTTCACCCGTACCGATAAGCTTTATCGGCTTGCCGGTGATATATTTAACCGAAAGCGCCGCACCGCCGCGCGTATCGCCGTCCATCTTTGTGAGGATGACGCCGGTAATATCCAAAAGATCGTTGAAGCTCTTTGCGACGTTGACCGCATCCTGACCGGTCATCGCATCGACAACGAGCAAAATTTCGGTCGGTTGAGCAACCTCTTTAACACGCTTGAGCTCCTGCATAAGCTCTTCATCAACGTGAAGACGGCCCGCGGTATCGATGATAACCGTATCGAAGCCGTATTTAATCGCGTGCTTGATTGCTTCCTTGGTCGTTTCGGCAGGATCGTTAGTGCCGCGTTCGAAAACGGTAGCGCCAACCTGCTCACCGACGACCTGAAGCTGAGTTATTGCGGCGGGACGGTAGATATCACAAGCGACGAGCAAGGGGTTCTTGCCCTGCTTTTTGAACATTCTTGCCAATTTACCGCAATGGGTTGTTTTACCCGAGCCCTGAAGACCGCACATAAGAATGACTGTCGGGGGTTTGGGTGAAACGTTTATTTTTTGATTCGTGCCGCCCATTAAAGCGACCAATTCTTCGTTAACTATTTTAACGATTTGCTGTGCGGGAAGAAGACTTTCCAGCACGTCGTTGCCGACAGCGCGTTCCGAAACGCGAGCAACGAATTCTTTAACGACCTTGAAGTTAACGTCCGCTTCGAGCAAGGCAAGCTTGATTTCGCGCATACCAGCCTTAACGTCGGCTTCGGTAAGTTTGCCTTTGTTGCGGAACTTCGAAAAGGCGTTTTGCATCTTATCTACAAGACTTTGAAACATTACAACTCTCCTATAATCGATTCGGCAAGACGGTGAATTTCGTTTACGTCGTTGCTTGCGCTTATTTCGGTTGCGAGTTGCGAAATGCTTTCCGATTTAGCGCAAAAGCCAAGCGAGGCTTCAAGCGATTTAAGTGTTTCGATCGCATGCTTTATCGCATCGCGCACACCTTGGCGCGTTATACCGCAATTTTCGCTTATTTCGGCAAGCGAAAGATCCTCGTTATAATAAAGATCGACCACATCCCTTTGCCTTTCGGAAAGCACCTTACCGTAGATATCGATAAGACGGCAGATGTATGCACGGTCTTGATTCACGGTAAAAACACCCCCAAAAAGATCAAAGGTCTGTAAAGCAATTTTCTTTACAGACCTTATTATACACGCGAAACGCCTCTTTGTCAATACATATTTTGCTTTATTTTCGCCGTCGGGCGGTTATTTTCTATGCAAAATGTTACATTTTGGCATTTTTTCGGGTTTTCGCCAAGCATAAGCATCGCAACGGCTTCCTCGGCAAGACGAAGCGTGGTTCGCGCTACCGAGCGAGCGCTTTTTGTTTTTGCCAAGCCGAGCGCAAGCTCGGCGAAATCCTCGGCAAACTCGCACGTTACCCCTATATCGCCAAGCTTCAACGCAAACTCGTCAAGCTTTCGTCTTGCGACCTCCAAAAGCTCGTTTTTGCCAAGCGGCGAAAAGGCTATAATCTCATCCACCCTGTCGGCAAATTCGGGCGAAAAGTCCTTCAAAGCGTCAGATGAAGCAGTAAAACCGCCAAAGCCGATACCGCCAAGCGAGCCCTTTACGTTTGCCGTCATAATGACTATCGTGTTGTCGAACCGAACCGTTTGCCCCATCGAATCGGTCAGAATTCCGTCGTCAAGAAGCTGAAGCAGCAACGCCCGAACGGTTATATCCGCCTTTTCGATCTCGTCAAAAAGCAAAAGCGAATAGGGGTTGCGCTTAACTCTTTCGGTCAAGGAGCCGCCCGTGTCGTATCCGATATATCCGGGAGGCGAGCCGATAAGCTTCGAAATACTGTGCGGCTCGGAAAATTCCGACATATCAAAGCGAATAAAGGAATTTTTACCGCAAAAGACCGATTCGGCAAGTGCTTTCGCACACTCCGTCTTGCCTACGCCCGCGCTTCCGACAAAAAGAAACGATGCGTTGGGTCTGCCTCCGCCTCGCACGCCCATCCTTGCGCGACGCACGGCATTACACAGCGAGCTTATCGCCGAATCCTGACCGACAATGCGTTTTTTCAGATAGGATTCAAGATGAATGAGCCGATTTTTCTCGGACATATCGGGGTTTGTTATCGGTATGCCGGTCTTTTTTTCAATAACCGATTCAATATCCTTCGCCGTGACCCTTTGCTTTTTCTCGGTCTTGCTTTGCATTTTTTTGTTTGCCGCCGCTTCGTCGATAAGGTCGATTGCCTTGTCGGGCAGCATTCTGTCGGTTATATAACGCGACGAAAGAGCAATCGAGCTTTTTACGGCTTCATCGCTTATCGTCACGTTATGGAATTTCTCGTAACGCTCTTTAAGTCCCAAAAGCATCTTTTCACAATCTGCGTTGGTAGGCTCGTCGACCTGAATCGCTTGGAATCTGCGCTCAAGCGCACGGTCGCGCTCGATCGTTTCGCGGTATTCCTTAAAGGTCGTCGCGCCGATAATGCGTATTTCGCCCCTTGCGAGTGCAGGCTTAAGGATGTTCGATGCGTCTATCGCGCCCTCGGCACCGCCTGCGCCGACAATGGTGTGAAGCTCATCGATGAACAAAATAACGTCGCCTGCTTTTTTGACCTCGTCGAGGATGTTTTTAATTTTTTCCTCAAACTCGCCGCGGTATTTTGTTCCTGCTACTATCGACGAAAGCTCGACGCTCATTATCCTCTTGTCCCTTAAGCCGTCGGGCACGTCGCCGCTCGCGATACGCAATGCGACCGATTCGACGATCGCGGTTTTGCCGACCCCTGCCTCTCCAACCAAGCAGGGATTGTTTTTCGAGCGTCTTAACAATATCGAAATAAGCCGTTCTTCCTCGTTTTTTCTGCCAATAACGGGGTCAACGCCGTTTTTCCTTGCCTTTTCGGTAAGGTTTGTCGAGTGTGCATCAAGCAGAGGCGTGGGCTTCGGCTTTTTCACGCAAAAGGCTTGCGCGACCGAAACGTCTTCTTCGTCGGGTGTGCAAGCATCGTCGTAATATTCTTCGAGTATTTCGAGCAATTCATTTACGTCCACCCTGCTTTCCCGAAGCAGACGAGTGGCAACGCATTCCTCGCGAAGCATCGAAATAAAAAGATGCTCAACGCCGACGCTCTGCGCACCGCACGCGCCTGCCGAAAGAGAAGCACGCAGAATTATTCTGCGGCAAATAGGTGTCATATCGTCACCCGAAAGGGCGGTTTTACATCCCATGCCGACAATGCCGATAATCCGTTTTTGCGTTTCTCCGTATTCAACACCGCGCTCAACCAACATTCGGCAGGGCGTGCTTTCGGTATCCTTGAGTATTCCCAAAAGCAGATGCTCGCTTCCGACGTAGGAATGGCCAAGCTCTTTTGCGACAAGCAAGGCGGCGGTTATAATGCGCTTGGCTTCCTCCGAAAAACGTTTTGTAAGTTCACCCACTGAAAATATATCCTCCAAAATATCGTTATCTTATAATATGTAAAAAAACATAAAAAGGTTATGCTTCCCTCTTCCATTTTCGGTTTGCTTGTGCTATACTGTAATCGGAAAGGGGGTAAACGGCATGAACGGCGATTACGGATACGAAAATCAACCCGAGCAACGACCTGCAAAACCGCAAAGCGGCAACAAAAAAATCGTGAAAAAAGCTGCAAAAAAGCGCAGAAGAAGCACTTTTTCTTTCACCGCGTTTTTGGCTGTCTTTATTGTATTCTTGGCGTTTTATTTGGCGATTAGTCTTTTTATTGCCGGTTCGATTTATTATTCCTTCAATTCCACCGCAAAAAACACCGAAATTTATTCTCTTAACGTGATTTATGACGAAACCGTCGTTTTCAAGGCGAGCGCAAGCGCCGTCAATAACGAATACGGTCTTTACATCCCCTTTGAATCGCTTTCGAGCATCGCAAACATCGGACTTGCGGGCGATGGCGATGATGTTACTATGTTTATAATCGGCAGTGACAACCGAATCCAATGCACGAAAAACTCGTCGCTTGTCGTTATCAATGATAACCCCGTGCGTATTTCGGCGCCCGTGCTTTATGAAAACGGCGATTATCTTATCCCCGTTTTACTTGTTGAAAACTATATCAACGGCATCGACGTAATTTATGACGATGAAGAAATGATTTGCAACGTTGTTAACGATGTCGGCAAATCGGATATCGAGCTTACGCTTCACCTTCCCGAGGAAATGGAAAAGGCGGATTTCCCCGATTCCTATAAGGACTATATTTACGAGGTAAGCGGCCCTAACGAGTAATATATAAAATACCGCAGACTCATAAGAGTCTGCGGTATTTTTATTTGAATTATTCAATCGGTTCGATAACGCCGTATTGGTTATCGTCACGTTTGTAAACGACGTTGTACCGTCCTGTATCGGAATTAAGGAACATATAAAAGTTATGCTGCAAAAGGTTCATTTGCAAAATCGCTTCTTCAACCGTCATAGCGTGCATTTCAAAGCGTTTTACCTTGGCAACCGCAATTTCCTCTTCGGCTTCAACAAGGTCTGCTTCGGCAAAATATTCCTTCTTGACGTGAACTTTCTTTTCCAAACGGGTGCGGTTTTTTCTTATCTGACGCTCGATATTTTCCATTGCGGTATCAAGGGCGCATTTATAGTCCTTGTCCGAAATTTCGGAACGGAATATCGAGCCGTTACGGTAGATGGTAAGCTCGATCCTTTCGCCGATCTTCGTACTGCTTAAGGCGACAGTTGCCTCGGTTTCGGGCGAGAAGAATTTATCAAGCTTAGAAAGCTTCTTCTCAATCCAATCGCGTACGTCATCGGTAAGGGTGAACTTCTTTGTGATGATTCTGGTCTTCATAACGCCATCTCCTATTCAATATATATAAGACAGTTTATCTGTCTGTCTAAATTTTAACATACATACGCGTAACTGTCAAGTAATTTTTATCATAGCAGATTAATTTTGTTGAATGTTTACAATTTTATAACAGATTGCACAAAAAAGAAAAAGAAGACGCTTTTCGCGGTCTTCTTTAAATGCTTATTTTCTTCGTTTTTTGTCGCGGTTAAGCGTTGAAAGCTTTTCATCGCTTACCGATTTAAAGGATGAAAGCATCGATTCAAAATCGGGCTTTTTCTTTTCACGCAGGTTTTCGATAAGCGAAAGCGCGATTTTGCCGTTTTCGTTTGAAATGACAGTCGCGTTAACCGCTTCACCTTTTTTGATAAACGCGCGAATATCGCTTACGAATGAGTTTGAAAGCTTTGAAATATGAATCATACCGACGCTTCCGTCCTCCAATTGAACAAATGCGCCGTAGTCGGTAATGCCGCTAACGGTTCCCGAAACAGATTGACCGACTTTGTATTCCATATAAAAAACTCCTATTCACCGATATCGTATTTGAAGATTATTTCGTTGGGTTTTCTGAAACCGCGTTCTCTTGCAATACGTTCGATGAATTCTTCGTCAACAGGAGTGTTGATACGAAGCTCAAGCTCATCAATTTCGTCCTGCTTTTGCTCCATCTTTTCGACCAAAGCATCTCGTTCGGCACGAAGGTCGTTCATCGTGACTTGAAGATTGATGACCGAAACAAAAAGGAATATGAATATAAATACGAACGCGGCGCGGATGATTAAATTAGCACGTACCGGCTTCTTATTTGTCATTTTAACAGTCCTTTCGGATGACGTACCGCGTTTTTGCAGTACCTTTTTGTATATATCCGTCGCGCAAGGTATTTTAATCTAACACTTACGCGAATTTTTATCGAGGTTAATAATTTTTCTATCCGTCCGATTAATTTCAAAATCAGCGTCATCACCAAACGGCTTACCGTAAATCGCCATACCAAAAAACCGATGACGGCAAGAGCAAGCGCGTAAAACCGCACTCTGCCGTAAGACAGATTGAAAAAAAGTATAAGCAAGCAGACCGTCGAAAAAACGCAAAAGACAAAATCAAAAAAGAAAAGTATAATCGCGTTTTGTTTTCGCTTCAGACGAAACAGACGGAAAACGTCGTACACGGCGCAAAGAAACGCACCGAGCGCAAACGCCCACACGGCAAGCGCCATATGAAGAAGTTGTTCGTTGTTCACCTGTTTTTCCCGAACGAAAAGCGTTTTTTCTTGGGCGCATCGTCGAAATAAACGATTGCCTGAATATTTCCGTTAACCGAAATATCGCCGTTTTCGAGCGAAAGGTTTTTGATTGTCAGGTCTTCGCCGCTTATGTTAAGCAAATTTTCACCGACCGACAGACTGACAAGCGTTTCATCAAAGCTTATCACATCATCAACTGCCGTAACGTTTAAAATGTTTCTTGAATCGAGTGTAAGGGTGTGCTTTTTTTGGTTCATTTTCCGTCCCTCCGTTTAAAGAGTATGACGGTCAACGATGAATTATTCCAAAACCTCGTACATTTCCGAGGCTTCTGCTTTTTTTGTTGTTTCGGAAATGGCAACAACGCGGAACTTTGTTGCGCGGCTGCCGTATCTGACCTCGATAATATCGCCTATCTTAACGTCATAGGACGGCTTTACTGCCTTTCCGTTTACCGAAACGAGGTTTTCGCCGCACGCCTCGTTTGCAACGGTGCGGCGCTTGATTATGCGCGATACTTTAAGATATTTATCTAATCTCATATAACAAACCAAAAGACCAATAAGGCAGGGAATATCCCTGCCTTGTTGTCTTTATACAATTTATTTATTAACTACGCTCTTAAGATCTTTACCAGCAACGAATACGGGTGCCTTGGAAGCGGGGATGCTGATTTCATCTTGAGTGTGGGGGTTACGGCCAACTCTTGCAGCTCTTTCCTTAACCTTGAAAGAACCGAAGCCTGCGATTTGAACCTTGCCGCCGGTTGCGAGTTCGGATTCGATTGCCTTGAATACTGCGTTTACTGCTGCTTCAGCATCCTTCTTTTTAAGGTTAGCGTTAGTTGCTACAAATTCTACGAGTGTGGACTTGTTCATAATTAATAATTTCCTTTCAAATATATATTATATGCGCCTATTATATCATCATTTTTCCCTATTCGCAAGGGTTTTTTGCACTTTTTTCGCCAAATTACGCTCTTATGTGACGATTTTTTGTCAATTTTTCTTTGCTTCCTGCCAAAACCGTTCCTTTTCCTCGCGTGAGGCTTCGGTAACGGTCTTTCCCGAAGCAAGACAAAGCGACTCGACCTTTTCAAAACGTTTTAAGAACTTTTCGTTTGCGTTGTAAAGCGCTTGCTCGGAATCGACACCTGCCAATCTTGCGGCATTGACGATCGAAAGCAAAAGATCGCCGAACTCCTCCTCGATTTGCGCTTGGTCTTTTCCCGAAAGGGCTTCCTTTACCTCGTCGACTTCCTCGTAAACCTTTTCAAGAGCTTCGCTTGCATCGTCGAAATCAAATCCCATTTTACGCGCTTTTTTGCCCAATTTTTCGGCGCGCATAAGCGCGGGCAACGAAGGTGTTATCGAGCGCAAAACCTCGGTATCGCTTTTTTGCTCCTTTGTTTCGCGTTTGATTTTATCCCAATTTGCGAGTACGTTTTCGCTTCCGCTTACAACGACGTCACCGAAAACGTGGGGGTGGCGGACTATAAGCTTTTTGCAGATATCGGTGCAAACGTCGTCAATCGAAAAATTGCCGTTCGATTTTGCGATATCCGAATGGAAAACGACTTGAAGCAAAACGTCGCCAAGCTCCTCGCGCATTATTTCGGGGTCGTTTTTATCGATACCCTCGATAAGCTCGTAGGTTTCCTCCAAAAGGTCGCGGCGGATGGTCGAATGAGTTTGCTCGGCATCCCAAGGACAGCCGCCGGGCGCGCGTAAGATTTGCATTATTTCGACAAGGTCATCGAAATTATAGTTTTGTTTTTGAAGCAAGGTTTCTTTTGACATTTTTTATCCCTCTGTAACTGCCGATTTCTTTAACCAGCCCAATGCGATAAGCTTGTTTGCGATTCTGTTGCCAAACGGCAATAATCTTACCTCATCCTCGTTTATGGCGCGCAATACAAGCACCGAACCAAGATAAGAAACAACAAGCGCGATGCCCGAAATAAGAAGTATTACGAGCGACGCCATTCTCGTTTCGTTGCTTCCGCCGTCGATTACGCTCCAAAGCGCCTTCGCGCCGATATACGCGCCGTATGTAAATGCGGCGGAAATGGCACCGCAAAGCAAAGGACGCGCAAACATCGAAGCCGTTTTAAGCTCGACACCGCACTTTTTACGCAGGAAGAAGATATCGATAAGCATTACGATGCAATAGCATACGAGCGAGGATACGGGCGCGGCATAGATGCCGAGCGGACTGTAAAGCAGTAAGAATTCAACACCCGTAAGCACACCGATACCGATAAGCACTGCGAAGAAAGGAAGATGGGGCTTGCCGTAGGCATTGAGAAGTGAATTTGTTGTTGAAACGATTGAAATAAAGAACACCGCAAACGCAAGCACGCAAAGCGACATCGAAGCCGCGTCGAGTGCCGTTATAACGCTTCCGTTTGACATCGCCAAGGGCGCAGACCACTTATTCGCGCCGTAAAGAAGCGAAATGCAATGTCTGCCCGTAACGAGCAGAAAAACACCGCAGGGTACGGCGATTATGCCCGAAACGCGTATAGCCTGCTTTGTAAGATTTGCGGCAGCAGCAGTCTTTTTAACCGCGAGCGCACCCGAAATTGCAGGTAGGATGCTTGTGGCTATCGGGAAAACAAGTGTTGCGGGGAGAAGGTCGTAAATCGGGACCGAAAGACCTGTATATGCCGAATAAAGCGTTTTTGCAACCGCTTCGCTTTCGCCCGAATCGACAAGGCAATTAACGATGATAATGGTATCCAAAAACTGCGAAAAGTAAAGCGCCGCCGCGGTAAGCGTTACGGGAAGCGCAACAAGCACGATAAGCTTCATCAGCTTTTTATCGCTGTCAACCGTTGAATCGCTTGTGTTGGGCTTGCATTTTTTGGTAAACCTGCGGTAAACGAGTATAAACACCATTGCGAAGAACGTGCCGACTGTTACGCCGCATATTGCACACGCCGCCTGAACGGGTATGCTTGCGCCGCAATGGTTTGCATAAATAACCGCGCCAAGACCTGCGGTCAGCTTGAAAAATGCCTCGATAAACTGCGATATCGCGGTCGGGTACATATTTCGCAGCCCCTGAAAATAACCGCGTACCGCCGCGCACACGCAGATGAAAAACAACGCGGGCGCAATCATTTGCATTGCGAAAACGCTGTCTGAATGTCCGGTCCATTTTGCTATATTCGGCGCGAAAATAATCAGCGCCGCCGCGAAAACGAAGCCGATAACGCCAAAGACGATTATGGCAAGCTTTGCAATACGCTTCGCTTCAAGACCTCTGCCCTTTTCGTTACTTGCGGCAACCAATTTGCTTACCGCAACGGGAAGTCCGCTGGTAGACAGCATAAACAGCATTGCATAAATCGAATAGGCGGCATTGAAAACGCCGATGCTTTCGCCCATTATGTTGGTGAGCGGTATTTTATAAACCACTCCGATTATTTTTACCGCAAAGCTGGCAATAGTCAGAATTACCGCCTCGCGAAGAAAGCTTCTGCCCTTTTGGGCGGAAGTGTTTTTAACTTCTTCGTTCATTGTTTTAAATAAACTCTCTTAAAAGCGAATTTTCGGGGATATATTCGTCCGAAATCTGTTGGAACGGTTCAAGCACCTTAATAAGTCCCTGCGCGTTTTCGTAATGGGCACTGTCGCTCTTAACAGTGCTTAAAAGCGCAATCGCATCATCGTTAAGGATGCTTCTTTCATACGGGAAAAAGGTGTTTATTGCGACGTCGGCATATTTGCGGAAGGGCTCGATTGCCTCGACCTCGTTCAATTTCACGTTATCCCAAAGCGTATAGGTGTGCTCGGCGCTTGCGTCACGGTGGCGCGAATCACGCACCATTCGGCGAACGAAACGGCAATCGCTTCCGTCGTTTGCATCCGCATAAAGATAAATGCGGAAAATTTCGTTACTTTCGGGAGCCTTTTCAAAAAGCTCCAAATTCAAAGCGTGCAAGCCCTCGATTATCACCAAATCGCCCTTGATGAGCTTGATACGGCGGTAATCGTCTATTCTCTTTTTGGTTTTGAAGTCAAAAAACGGAATCGCCGCTTCGTTGCCTTCAAGCAAATCCTTGAAGGTTTGACGTATCAAATCGGCGCGCAAGCTGTTTATTGATTCGATATCACGCGTGCCGTCGGGAAGATAAACGCTTTCGTCAAGGTTGCGGTAATAATCGTCGAGCGAAACGGTATGCGCCCTTCTGTCCGATGCGTTGATAAGCTCCGACAGCTTGCGCGTTGTAGTTGTCTTGCCTGCGCAAGAGCCGCCCGTTATAAGCACGAGCTTTATGCGTTCGTCGTCAACGATACGCTTTGCCGTGTTGATAAGCGTTGTTTCGTAATTATGCTCGTCTTCGCGGATTTTCTTAATAAGTTCTTGATTCAATTAAATTTCATCCTTTCGGTGTTGAGCAAAGAATGCCTCTGCCTCCTCGTATCCCAAGCTTTTTTCCATGCTTAAGTATTCATAAGGATATTTCGGGAAGGCGTGTCTTAAAATATCGTTGCGGTCTTCGCTTACAAGCTTGGTTATCGAGCCTGCGCCGCAAGCAAATACCGTCGAATGCTCCTCCATCATCAGCACGTTATAAAGGTTTTCCTTACCGGGCAAGGTATATCCCGTGTTTTCGGCGTTGCCGACGGTGTTTTTTTGACGGTAAAGATAATAAGGCGCATAACCGAACGATTTCAAGCGCGCACGCGCATATTCAACCGAGCTTCTCGCAAAATCGCCCTGCGGATCGTAAAATCCGTCGCCGACGAAACGAATCGTCGCCGCGTTTTTGATGGAAAGAGTATGTACCGTAATATTTTGGAACCCGAGATCAATAACGTCGTCAACACTCTTTTTAAAGCTTTCCTCGGTATCGCCCGGCAAGCCTGCGATAAGGTCGGCATTTACCGTGTCAAAGCCGATATTCATTGCTATTTCTGCCGCAGTGAAGAATTGCTTCGACGAATGCTTTCTTCCTATCTGCTCCAAAACGAAATCGCTTGTCGTTTGGGGATTTATGCTTATTCTTTTAACGCCGTTATCCTTTACGGCTTTAAGCTTTTCATAGGTTACAGTATCGGGTCTGCCTGCTTCAAAAGTATATTCGGTATTTGCATTAATATCCACACTTTGGTTGATGGTGGATAAAAGACGGTTGATTTGAAATTCATCAAGAATCGAGGGTGTACCGCCGCCGATATATACCGAGCGCACACGCATACCCAATTTTTTTATCATCTCGCCCGTTTCGCGTATATCGCGCATCAGCTTTTCGAGATAGTCGGGTATCAACGAGAAAAGACGCGCGTTGCTGTAGGACACAAACGAGCAATAATCGCACCTTGTGGGACAAAACGGGATAGAAACGTAAAGTCCGCAGTCGTTGGGCTTGATATCCGCAAGCATTTTTTGCTGAAGAAGCGCCGTTTCGACCGAAAGAGTCGATTTTTCGGTCGACACCTCGTAATCGCGGTTGAAAAGGGTTATTACCTGCTCGGCGGTATAGCCGCGGTCGAGATAATATTTTGCGCGCTTTACGGGGCGCAAGCCCGTAATATAGCCCCAAGGCAAGCCGAAGCCGAAAAGCTTTTCGCCTGCTTCAAGGAACGCCTTTCCGAGCGCGTTCATCGCATAAAAATCGTCATTCATAGGAATCGACGGAGTGTATGCGCCCGAAAAGCTTCCTTCGGCGGAAAGATTGCCGCTACCCAGCGTTACACGGGCGGTAAAGCAATTCTTTTCGGTTTCTTCAAGGTAAAAACGCGCGTAATTTTCGCTTTCAAAGCCATCCTTAAACTTTTCGCCGGGGAAATAAAGAAGACAAAGCGTTTGGAAATAATAGTCGTTAAGATACGGGGTGCGGTTATCGATGATAAGTTTCATTTACGAAGCTCCCGTGTATCTATTATTACATTAATAGGACCGTCGTTATGCACCAAAATATCCATATGCGCGCCAAAAACGCCCGTAACCGTCGGCAAAACCTTGCCGATTTCCGAAGTGAGCGCATCGAACATTTTTTTGCCATCATCATATTTTGCGGCGTGTGTGCAATCGGGACGGAATCCGCGCGTTACTCTGCCTGCAAGCACAAAATTGGAAATAAGCATAACGCTTCCGCCGACAGCAGATGCGTTAAGCGATAATTTTCCCTGCTCGTCGATAAAAACACGCAAGCCCGAAATTTTATTTGCCATTTTCAAAAGGTCTTCCTCGGTATCGTCGTCAAAAACGCCGATATAAGCGACCAAGCCCTTTTCGATTTTTGAAACTACTTCACCGTCCACAACGCATTGCGCGCTGTGGACACGTTGTACAACTGCTCTCATAAGCTTCCTCTGGAAACCTCACGCACGCCTTTTATGCGGTGGAGGCTGGAAATAATGTTCTTTAAATGGTCGACACCGCTGCACTTGATACCGACAAGCGTTATCATTTCGCCTGCGTTTTCACGGGTTGCGAGCGACGTGATAGCCACCTTCATATCGGTAAGCGCAAGAGTGATGTCGGCAATAAGGTGGGGTGTATATTCCGCTATAATGCTCAAAACCGCTTCGAAGCTGCCGACGGTTTGACGGTTGAGCTTTTCCGACCACGAAGCGACCACCCAACGGTCCTTATCGTTGGGGTTGGAAAGTCCGCTTTGCGCGTTGGGACAATCGTATTTATGAATAGAAACGCCGTAGCCGCGCGTGATATAGCCGATAATGCTGTCGCCCGGAAGCGGATTACAGCATTTTGCAAACTTAACCGTGCAGCCCTCGACACTGTCAACAATAACACTGTCGGCATTACTGCGCGAGGTTTTATCGTAACGCGAGGATTGCACCGTTTCCAACGGAATAACGGGCGCAACCTCGGTTTGGGGACAAACAACACGCATAAACTCCTCGCGGAGCTTTACGGCAATTTTCGACACCGAAAGTCCGCCGTAGCCGATGTTGTTGTAAAGGTCTTCAACGTCGGGAAGCGACAAGCGGTTTGCGAGATTTTTCATAATCTCGTTCTTTTGCGCTTCTGTATACTGTCTGCCGTAGCGCTTTATTTCGCGTTCAAGCTCGGTTCTGCCCACGTTGATATTTTCGGGGCGCATTTCCTTTTTGAAATACTGTCTTATTTTGTTTCGCGCTTCGCCCGACCGTACGATTTTGAGCCAATCGCGCGAGGGACCTTTTGACGAAGCACTCGTTAATACCTCAACGATCTGTCCCGTTTCAAGAATCGAATCGATCGGCACGATATTGCCGTTTACCTTTGCGCCGACCATCTTGTTGCCGACCGCGGAGTGGATGGCATAGGCAAAATCGATAGGCGTACTGTTGTTGGGAAGGTTGACAACGTCGCCCTTGGGGGTGAAAACGAAAATTTCATCCTCGAAAAGGTCGATCTTAAGAGGGCGGAAAAATTCGTCGGGGTCGTCAACGTCCTTTTCGGTTTCGACAAGGGTACGAATCCATTGAAGCTTCGCATCGATATCCGCCTTGACCTGCTCGCCGGTTTTATATTTCCAATGCGCCGCAATACCGAATTCCGCAACCTGATGCATTTCCCACGTTCTTATCTGAACCTCAAAGGGAATACCCTCCTTACCGATAACGGTGGTGTGCAAAGAACGGTACATATTGGGCTTCGGAGTGGAAATATAGTCCTTGAATCTGCCGGGGATGGAATTGAATTGCTCGTGAATTATGCCGAGCGCGGTATAGCAATCAAGCTCGGTGTCGACGATGATACGCAAAGCGTAAAAATCGTAAATTTCATCGAACTGCTTGCTTTGGTTGTACATCTTTTTATAGATGCTGTATATCGTTTTAACTCTGCCCGAAAGCGTGAACTTGACGTTATAAGAGTGCAAACTTTCGGCAACCTTTTCGGTTGCACGGTCAAGGAAGTCCTTACTTTCGCCATAGCGCTTGTTGATATCGTCCGAAACCTCGGCATATCCTATCGGGTCGAGATAGTAAAGAGCAAGAGTTTCAAGCTCGTTCTTTATCTTTTGGATACCCAAACGGTGGGCAAGCGGCGCATAAACGTGCATCGTTTCAAGCGCTATCGACCTTTGCTTTTCGGGAGAGCGCACGTCGAGCGTACGCATATTATGCAAGCGGTCGCAAAGCTTGACGAAAATAACGCGCAGGTCCTTGCTCATCGCAAGGAACATCTTACGCAGGTTTTCAATGCTTTCATCCTGCTTTGTTTCAAAGGGGATATGGACAAGCTTGGTGACACCGTCGACAATTTCGGCAACGTCGGACCCGAATTCCTTTTTAATAACCGAAAGGTCGACCTTTTCGCCGCAATCCTCTACCGTATCGTGCAAAAATGCCGCGCAGATAGAATCGGTATCTAATTGGAGATTCAAAACCTCCTCGGCTACCGACAGCGGATGGACGATATATTCCTCACCCGATATGCGTTTTTGTCCTTCGTGGAGCTTTTCCGCATATTCGTAAGCTTTATATATTTTTTCGTAATCGTATATGCCCGCTTCTTTAATACGGGCAAAAAGTGATTCGGCTTGTTTAAGCATCTTTATCTACCTTTTGTGTTATTCCTGCACGAACTGCGCAAAGCAGGGGCGATTCATCGATATTTATCTTTCCTGCCGACGGAGTCATAGTCAAAACGACTGCATTTCTGTTGCGGTATTCAAGCGAAATCAGCTTTTGTTCGCTTAAAACCTCAAGAATTATTCTGAATTTCGTAAGAGTTACAGGTATGTCGAATTCGTGTTCGAGCGTTCTTCTTGCAGAGGTCAACGAAAGAGTCGTGCCCTCGTGTCCTGCCTCGCGGCGGATATAACGGAAAACGTTACGGAATTCGGCAAGGTCGGGAATATCCTTTTCGGCATCCTTATAGCTGCCGCCCGACGCAAGAATTTTGAAATTGCGTTCGCTTTCGCCGATTTCATCCTCATCGCCCGATGCGAGCTTCATTTCCTTAACGAAGATCTGCGGTGTGCGAGTGCCCATATATTCGTTCATTTCGACGGTAAAAGCAATATCGCAAACATCGCCGTCATAATAAGGGAAGCTTTCAAAGGGCGCGCCGAAATTGACCGCGTTTAACGAATAGCTTCTGCCGTTTTCGACACCGCTTATGCGGAAGCGCACGTGTTTACCCTGCGAAAGAGGCATTATGTCATTTACACTGACGTTGCGAATAACCAAGACGGGTTGAGGGTTTGAGAGTCCAAACGGCTCTAAACGCAAAATTTCATCGATTGCGTTTTCGCTAAGGTCGCGGAAATTAACGGCGCATTCGATTTCAAGCGGCGAAACGTGCTCGTGCTCACCGAAAATCGGGTTTGCATATTCATTGATTCTTCTTCGGAATTCATCAATCTTCGATCTTTCAATAGAAAGTCCTGCGGCAAGCTCGTGTCCGCCGTATTCAAGCAGACAATCGCCGCACGAGGAAAGCGCATCCATAAGCGAAAAGCCCTTGATGCTTCTGCCCGAGCCCTTTGCAGTATCGCCGTCAAGCGAGAACAAAATGCAGGGACGGGAATATTTTTCGGCAATTTTAGACGCTACTACACCGATAACACCTTGATGCCAGCCGTCATAGGCGAGCACCAAAAATCTGTCATCCTTGCCCGAATTTTCAATCATTTCGACAGCTTGCTCATATATCTTTTGCTCGGTCGTTTGACGAAGCTTGTTGATTTCGCAAAGCTCCTCGGCAATCGTATCCGCCTCTTGCTCGTCTTTTGTAAGAAGCAGCTCGACAGCGCGCGAAGCGCAGGCGATTCTGCCTGCCGCATTGATTCGGGGCGCCAAAACGTAGCCCACGGTCGCAGAGGTTATCTTCTTAACGCGTTTGCCGTATTTAACGATACCCGCGCGGCGCATAAGCGCAAGAAGTCCCAAATTATCGGTTTCGGCAAGCTTGTTGAGTCCGACCCCCGTAATACGGCGATTTTCGTCGATTATCGGCATAACGTCGGCAACCGTGCCTACTGCTATTATATCTGAATAAAGCTCGAGTATTCTTTCGGTGTTGCCCTCAAGAGCGCAAAGGAGCTTAAATACAACGCCTACACCCGCAAGGTTAAGGAACGGGTATTTACTGTCCTCGCGGTGGGGGTTTACGACAGCTATCGCTTCGGGCAAAATGTCGCGGCAGGAGTGGTGGTCGGTGATGACCATATCGATACCGATGCTTTTTGCATATTGCGCTTCGGCAACCGCGGTAACACCCGTATCGACGGTGATGATAAGGTCTACTCTGCCCTTCATCTTTTCAATAACGGGCAAGCTCAGTCCGTAGCCCTCGGATATGCGCTCGGGAATGAAATATTCGCATTCCAACCCGCGCGAGCAGAGGTAAAGATAGAGCAACACCGTGCTTGTTACGCCGTCGACGTCATAGTCGCCATAAATGCAAACGCGCTGTTTCTTTTCTATTGCCTCGTTTATTCTTGCCGCCGCCTTGTCCATATCGGGCAAAAGGAAGGGGTCGTAAAGCGGCATTGTATCACGCTCGAGGAATTTTTTTATTTCTTCTTTATCGGTAAGGCCGCGATTAACAAGTATCTTTGCGGTAAGCGGAAAAAGATGACATTCCGATGCTACTTTTCGACTCAGAGCTTCATCCGTTTGGCGAACAAGCCATTCACGGTTGTTCATATACTCACCTCTTTACTGGAAATTTTAAAATGAATTTATTCGATCGTAAAGTTTACGATATAGTCTATGTTGTGGATATATATTCCCGTGTATTCTCCGCCGAGCGAAATTTCCGCCCTTGCCGAATAGCTTCCGTCGGGTTCGACGGTGACACGGTTAAAATCAACGGTTGCGCTAAGCAATTTGCGGTCGATTCCTTCAAAAGCCTCACGCTCGCCGATAAGCTGAATAACAAGCTTATCCGACACCTTGTAAACACTGCCCTCGGGGAGATTTATAACGGTGATGTTGTCTTTTCCGATTGCGTATGCTCTTACCGCAAGCTTGGGAAGAGTTACCGAAACGTTGATTTTCGAAACGCCGCTTTCATTAGTAACGCCGTCGGGCAACAACGAGCCGACCGAAAAATCAAACTTTTTGCTTCCGTCGATGGTGGTTTCATCGATTTCAAGCACCAATTCATCAAGCGATGCAAGTGCTGTCGGAGAGCCCGAAACGGTTATATCCGACGCAGAAGCGTTAACGGTTACGTCCTTCGGGTCGAACATTCCGCCGGTAAATACAACGCGTACGGGCAATACCTTTTGCTTGGTAACGCTTACCGTAACGTAAGCGGTCGTTTCGGAAAGAGTAAGATATTCGTTTTCGATATTGTTTCCGTAAGCATCGCGAAGCTTTATTTCGCCGTAGCCGTAAATATCTTCCTTAATTTCACGTCCGTCGAGATTAAAATCGACGTATGCGGAATCTATTTGGTCGAGTATCGAGGAGGGGCCCGAAACAAGCACCGACAACGGATTTGCAATTGCGTTTACAAAGGTGATTCCCTCTGCCATAACGTATTTGTTGCCTATATCGACCGAAACCGAAAGAAGCTCGTTGCGTTGCGTAAATTCGTCAACAAACAGGTTTACCGTAGTGGAGGATTGCGAAACTACCTCGATTCCGTTGGGAGAATAGACGGTAATGTTTATGGTTTGATCGCCCGCGTTTTCGACCTTTGAAATATCGACCACAGCGCGGAAATCCGAAACAGACAATTCGTTAAGCTCGTTTCTTTTACCTTTTGCCACAACGGTTATAGAGGAAAACTCCTGACCCTCGGCAAGTGTAAAGCCCTTCAAATCACGAAGCTCGTTTTCACCCTCGATAACAACGGGTATGCCGTCGAAGGTGCGTTCGAAAAGCGTGCTGTCGTATCCGATAGCGTAGAGCCAAACGAAAACCGCGCCGATAAGCGCCGCCAACAAAAAGATTACCTTTTTGACGCGTGGCAGTTTTTCGTTTTTCTGACGGTTTAATTCTTCGGATTGAGCTTTATTTTTCATCTTTATTTCCCTTTCTTCCAAAGAATTTACCCTTTACAACCTGCGCAATATGCATTTTTTCTTCTCCAAGAAGGTTGGTTGTAAGATATGATTCAAGCTTAACGCGTGAAATGTTGCGGTCAAGCTCTCCGTCGATAGCAACCGATAACGAGCCGGTTTCCTCGGAAACGACCAACACCAAAGCATCGCTGTTTTCGCTCATACCGATAGCCGCGCGGTGGCGCGTGCCGAGCTCTTTGACGATATCGTTGTTAGCCGAAAGCGGAAGGAAGCAGCCCGCCGCATAAATTCTGCCGTTGCGAATGACCACCGCGCCGTCGTGAAGCGGTGCTTTATTGAAAAATATGTTACCCAAAAGGAACGACGTAGTATGTGCATCGATTATCGTGCCGGTACGGATAATGTCGCCAAGACGGGTGTTGCGCTCAAAAACGATCAATGCGCCGGTTTTGCTCTTTGAAAGCTCTTCAACCGCAACGCTGATTTCTCCGATCGCTTCGCGAATGGCAGATGCCTCGTCACCGACAACCTTTCCCTTGAAGTTGTCGCCGATTCCGCCAACCTTTTCAAGCGCACTGCGAAGCTCGGGCTGGAAAACGATAACGATTGCAATAAGACCGACCGAAACGACACTGCTTAGGATAAAATTGAGCGCACGCATATCGAGCAGGTCGCTGACCAAGAGCAACAGCAACACAACGCCCACACCGAGCAAGAGCTTGCCTGCGCGGCGTCCGCGTACGAATTTTATGATCCAGTACATAAACAAAGCGACAAGTGCGATATCGATAATATCGATAACCCCTATATCTGCGAGCTGGTTTTTGACATATTCGAGATAGTCGAGAAATGCGTTCATTTCGTGTGTCCCTTTCGGTTCGGATTATTTGCGTGTGAATCTATTTTAGGAAAAAGCTTTTGCTTTTGAGCAATTCCTTTATCGCCTTGCCTCGGTGACTTATTTGGTTCTTTTCATCCTTGGTCATTTCGGCGAAGGTTTTGTTCATCGGGGGATAATAGAATATCGGGTCGTAGCCGAAACGTCCGTCGCCGCGGTATTCATCGATAATAATTCCTTTACTTTCGCCGTGTGCATAAAGGATTTCGCCGTCGGGACGGCAGACACATATCGAGCAGACGAATTTTGCATCGCGGCTTGCGTTAGGCATCGATTGGAGAAGCGACAACAGCTTTTCGTTGTTTTGTTCGTCGGTAGCGCCGACTCCCGCGAATCTTGCGGAATAAACACCGGGGGCTCCGTCGAGCGCATCGACCGAAAGTCCGCTGTCGTCGGCAATGGCAATAAGCCCGGTATGGTCGCAAAGCGCTTTCGCTTTTATAAGCGCGTTACCGTCGAAGGTATCGGCGTCTTCGATTATTTCGCCCTTGAAATCGGTTTCCTTTATCGTTAAAAGCTCGAATTCGACACCCATTTGCTCAAATGCGGCGCGAAATTCACCGACCTTATGCGAATTGTTGGTTGCAAGAACTATTTTTATCATTCTTTTTCGTCCTCGAAAAATGCGTTTATGAATTCACTCGGGTTAAAGGGACGAAGGTCGTCGATACCCTCGCCGACACCGATGAATTTAACGGGAATGCCAAGCTCGCGCTTGATTGCGAGAATTATACCGCCCTTTGCGGTGCCGTCAAGCTTTGTAAGAACAAGCCCCGTAATATTTGCCGCCTTACCGAATTCCTTTGCCTGGATAAGCGCGTTTTGACCCGTTGAAGCATCGAGCACAAGCAGAGTTTCGCGGGTGCTTTCGGGCGCTTCGCGGTCGATAACGCGATTAATCTTCGCAAGCTCGTCGATAAGGTTCTTTTTGTTATGCAATCTGCCCGCAGTATCGACGATAAGCACGTCGACGTTTGCCTTTTTAGCGGCGGAAACCGCATCGAAAACGACAGCAGCAGGGTCTGCGCCCTCGTTTTGACGGATTATCGGCACTCCGTTGCGGTCTGCCCAAACGGTAAGCTGTTCGGCAGCAGCCGCGCGGAAGGTATCTGCCGCGGCAAGCATAACCTTTTTGCCACTTTCCTTAAGACAATGGGTTATTTTGCCGATAGACGTCGTTTTGCCTACACCGTTTACACCGATGATAAGGATGACGTTCAAGCCGCTTCCGAACTGCAATTCGCCGCTTTCACCGACCGATTCGGTGAGTATTTGGCGAAACTCCTCACGCGCAAGCGAGGTTTCCTTGATTTTCTTTTCCTTTAATCTTTCGCGCAATTCTTCAACGAGATAATCGGAGGTTTCAACCCCGACGTCTGCCATTATAAGCAAATCCAAAAGCTCGTCGTAAAAATCGTCGTCTACCTTGTCGTAGGATGAAAACAGATCGTTTACCGGTTTTAAAAGCGCATCCTTTGTTTTTTTCAAACCGCTTTTAAGTTTATCAAAAAATCCCATTGCTGTAATTGCTCCTTAATTTAAAACGGAAAAATATTATTCGGCATACTCCTTGATAATATCGTCGAGCTTTGCCATATTAAGCTTCATAAAGTCGGAGATACCCTTTTGGCGCATGGTTATGCCGTAAATAGTATCGGCTCTTTCCATCGTGCCGCGGCGGTGGGTAATAAGAATATACTGCGTTTTATCGCTGTTGCGACGAACGTACGATGCAAGCTTAACGATATTAACGTCGTCAAGCGCACTTTCGATTTCGTCAAACACACAGAACGGCGAGGGGTTAACTCTTTGCAACGCAAGATAAAGCGAGATTGCGGCAAAGGATTGCTCACCGCCCGAAAGAAGCGAAATTGAACGAACGCTCTTTCCGGGAACCTTAAGCACGATATCGATACCGCATTCCAAGGGAAGCATCGGGTCGGTCAATTCCGCCCTTGCGCTTCCGCCTCCGAAAAGCTCGGTAAATACCGCGTTAAATTCGGTATTTATCTTTTCGAAGCATTCAAGGAAGGTTCCCTTCATGCCCGACGCAAGCTTTGCAATAGTGCGGTCGAGCGATGCGCGAGTTTTGTTAAGGTCTTCGGTTTGTGTGGTAAGGAAATCGTACCGCTCCTTGGTTACGCGGTATTCCTCAACCGCATTGACGTTAATAGTGCCCATTGCACGGATTTTCGCCTTGAGCGATGCAAGACGGGTCGCGCCCTTATCCATACTTTCCTTGGGAAGACGGAATTTTTCGGCATCCGAATAGGTAAGCTCGTATTCGTCCCAAAGCTTGCCCGTAACGGTATCAAATTCGGTGTTGACCGAATTACATTTCATTTCGGCTTCGGTAACGTTGCGGAAGGCTTCCTCTTTTGCGGCAGAAACGGTTTTCTGCTTTGCGCGCATTTCGTTTAACTGCTTTTCCTTTTCTTCTCTGCCCGAAATAAGGTCCGAAAGACGTTTTTCACAGCTTACGATTATTGTGTCGCATTCCAAGCATTCGGCATTAAGTCGCTCGATTTCGGCAACGCATTCCTTAATGACCGCTTCGGATTTTTCGATTGCGGTGCTCGCAAGCGTAATTCTCGCCTTAAGCTCGGTTTCGCGTCTTGTAGAAAGCGCAAGACGCTCATTTGCAACCGAAGCCTCGTTTTTGGCGGTGAAAAGCGACATTCTCGCCTCACTTACCGCGGCAAATGCGGTTTCTTCGGCCTTTTTAAGCGCTTCGGCGTTAAGACGTGCGCTTTCACGCGCGCTTGTTGCCGCAACGATAGCGTTGTTAAGCTCAGCCGATTCAGCCAAAATGCTTTGCAATTCCT
>JAZTXY010000114.1:0-4987 GCA_045636665.1 Eubacteriales bacterium | reverse complement strand
GCTTCGCATCTACCCCTCATCCGTCAAAATCAAAGATTTTGCCACCTTCCCCCGAGGGGGAAGGCTATTCTCGCCGTTACGATTAGTGAAATAACGCATTGTAGGAAATTGACGGAACGATAAGAAAAGGCTTCCCCTTGGGGGGAAGCTGTCAGCGGAGCTGACTGATGAGGGGAAATGTATTAAATTATAGTAACGAACCCCTCATCCGTCACCTTCGGTGCCACCTTCCCCCACACCCACCCCAAAAACGACAAGCGTTTTCGGGGACCCCGTTCGGGGGAAGGCTATTCAGACCGTTGCCGTAACAAATACCTTGATATGGGGTTAAATGCACAAGGGAGGCTATTGGGGGCGTTGCCGCAATTAAATAAAACGAGCGAAAAATCAAACCGCAACGACCGTGCACAAATAATAATTATTAATATTGAAAGTTTTTGGAGAGAGCGCGAGAGTCACTTTTTTTAAAAAGGGGCTCTCGCACTATATTCACCAAAAGCTCCTCTCTCGTAAAACATCACCATTTTTCTTCGAGAGCGTAGCGATTTATATTGCAATATTTTTGATTTTATGTTATAATTCTTTGAATAATTTTTTGGAGGTATTTATGCAGGATACGGTTTGGCTTGACGAGGAACGCGATTTGTTGTGTTATATCGACCAAACGCTTCTTCCGAACGAGCTTAAAATTTGCACTTGCAACGATATTTTCGATCTTTACGACGTTATAAAGCGTCTTTCGGTACGCGGTGCGCCCGCCATCGGCGTCGGTGCGGCGATTGGTCTTTATGCCGCGGCAAACCGTTTTGAGGACGAAAGCGAGGACGGTTTCCTTTATTCCTTCCGCAAAAGCGCCGAAATTGTCAACTCCTCACGTCCGACCGCCGTCAACCTTTCTTGGGCGGTAAAGCGGATGATAAAATGCGCCAACGACGCAAAGGGCTTGGGCGTTGGCGGTATTAAAAAGGCGCTTAAGGCAGAAGCGCTCGCCATTTATAACGAGGATATTCAAACCTGCAAGCTTATCGGATTTTACGGCGACACGCTTATTAAGGACGGCGCGCGTATTTTGACACACTGCAACGCAGGTGCGTTGGCGGCGGTGCGTTACGGCACTGCGCTTGCCCCCATTTACACCGCAAACGAAAACGGCAAAAGAGTTTCGGTTTATGCCGATGAAACGCGTCCGCTTCTTCAGGGTGCGCGTTTAACCGCTTTTGAGCTTGCCGAAAACGGCATCCCCGTTACCCTTCAGTGCGACAATATGGCGGCTTCGCTTATGTCAAAGGGTATGATTGATATGGTGCTTGTCGGCGCAGACAGAATTGCGATGAACGGCGATGCGGCGAACAAAATCGGCACGTTGGGCGTTGCCATTATCGCAAAGCACTTTGGCATTCCCTTTTACGTTTGCGCTCCGCTGTCGACGGTCGACCCGTTTTGTGAAAGCGGCGAGGAAATAGTTATTGAGCAAAGAAATCCCAATGAGGTGACCGAAATGCATTACGCAAAGCGTATGACGCATAAAAACGTTTCGGTCTATAACCCTGCGTTTGACGTTACCCCCAACGAGCTTATTACGGGAATTATCACCGAAAAAGGAATTTTTAAAGGTCATGAACTGTCAACGATCGAACAACTCGCTTCTGCTCGTGCTTAACCCCGTTGCGGGAAAAGGCAAGGGCAAGGAAATACTGTTAAAGACCGTCGAGCTTTTAACCGCCCACGGCTTTCGCGTTACCGTTTTGCCAACCGTTTCGGGCGGTAAGACCGAAAAAACGATTGCCGAGGAATGCAAAAATTACGGCACTGTCGTCGCAATCGGCGGTGACGGCACGCTTAACAACGTGATAAACGGAATTATGCAAAGCGGAAGCGACGTTCCGCTTGGTTATATCCCTCTCGGCTCGACAAACGATTTCGGCAAGTCCTTGGGACTCCCGAAGGATTTGGAATCTGCCTGCGAGGCGATTGCCGTCAAGGAGCCTAAATATATCGATTTGGGACTTTGCGGTGAAAGATATTTCGTTTATATCGCCTGCACGGGTGTTTTTGCCGACGCATCCTTTAAAACCAGCCAAAGAATGAAAAACACCTTTGGCCACAGCGCATATCTGTTAAAGGGCGCATCCTCGCTGACTCGTATGCACAAAATGCATTTCGAGGTAAGCTGTGACGGCGAACTTATCGACGGCGAATTTATCCTTGCGGGTGTTTCGAGCACCCACAGCGTCGGCGGTGTTTTTAAGTTCCCGAAGGAGGACGTTATATTTGACGACGGCTTTTTCGAGCTTACGCTTATCAAATCGCCGAAAAGCCTTTCGGAGGCAACCTCGCTTATCAATTCGATAATGCACGGCAAGCTCGATTCTCCCCTATTTATCAAGCGCAAGGCGAAAAACGCGACCTTTTTAAGCACCGATAAAAACGAATGGTCGCTCGACGGAGAAAACGGCGGAGAAATGTCGAGCACCGTTATCGAAATCAAGGAAAAGGCGTTGCGGTTTATTTATTGATTTGTGTATTTTTTGTAAAAATATGGCTTTAAATTGCGTTCTGTTTGAAAATAATGCTTGACTTATAGAGCGCTTGTATGTATAATTGAAATGTTAGAAAAATTTCTCGGAGGTATATGCGATGAATTACTCACGCGCTGTAAGTGTCTCGCGTTTTGTGTTGCTGTTGCTCGCTATCGTGCTTATTTGCTCGATAACCGTCGGCGGCGTTTACTTTAGCGATGATACGCAGTTAAAAGGAATATTTGAAGAAGGAACTATCCGTTTGGGTCTTGACCTTGCGGGCGGCTCCGTTGTTACTTTCCAAGCTAAAACCGATGATACGGGCTCTGACCTCGAAACAGGTATGAACTCGGTCTACACCGTTATGAGAGACCGTCTTGACGGACAAGGCCTTACCGAAGCGCTTTGTTATCTCACCGGTGACGATATGATCACCATCGAAATTCCCGACGTTGAAGACCCCAACGAAGCTATCGCAAGCTTTATGCAAACCGCTAAGCTCCAATTCAAGGATAAAAGCGGCGCAGTTGTTCTTGAAGGTGAACACGTTGAATCCGCTTTGGGCGGCAGCTTCCAGGTTTCCGAAGGTAAATATGAATATGCGGTTTCGCTTACTCTTACCGATGAAGGCGCACAGAAGTTTGCAACTGCTACCACAAAAGCAGCAGCTAACAAAGAAACCATCGGTATTTATATCGACGGCGTTATGATCAGCGAACCCACCGTTAACGAAGCAATCACCACCGGCGAAGCAATCATCACCGGTAACTTCACTTATGAATCGGCTTCTGCCCTTGCGAACAACATTAACGCAGGTGCGTTCCGTTACGAGCTTGAAACCGTTGAACAAAGAACCGTTGGCGCAACTCTTGGTGAAGATTCGCTTTCCACCTCGCTTATCGCAGGTGCAATCGGCGTTCTTTTGGTTCTCGTTTTCCTCTGCATCTATTATAAGGTTCCCGGCGTAATGGCATCGATCGCTCTTATCGCTTACATCGGTATTTACGGTCTTGTTATCGTTATCTTCGGCACCAACCTTACCCTTGCAGGTATCGCAGGTATCTTCCTTTCGATCGGTATGGCGGTTGACGCAAACGTTGTCATCTTCGAACGTATTAAGGAAGAAATCGACCTCGGCAAGAGCGCAAAGGCGGCTGTTAAGGCAGGCTTCAAGAGAGCTTTCTCGGCAATTCTCGACTCGAACGTTACCACAATCATCGCGTGTGCGGTGCTTTACTTCCTCGGTTCGGGTACCATCAAGGGCTTCGCATCTACCCTCTTTATCGGTATCGTTATCTCGCTCTTTACCGCATTGATTATCACCAAGGCACTTCTTAATCTTGGTATCGGTATGGGCATCACCGAACCTAAAAAATACAGATCGTTGGGAAGGAGAGCTAAATAATGAGCAAGTTTCACTTTATTAAAAACCAAAAAGTAACGCTTTGCGTTGTAGCACTCGTAATCCTTATCGGTCTTGTTTCCTTCTTCGTAAGAGGCTTTAATATCGATATCGACTTTTCGGGCGGTACCGAAATCAAAATCGACCTCGGAACCGAGGTAACCCAAGAGGTTTGTGACGATATTAACAATATTATCAGAAATCACGAAAAATTGGGTAACGATTACGTTTCCTCCACCACCCAATCGACCGACAACATCAATATGGCAATCATCCGTACCGGTACCGCGGCGCTCACCACCGAACAAACCGTTGCGCTTGAAGATGCCGTACTTGCAAAATATCCCAACGCAAATGCAAACAATATCGAAATCAACACCATCGCACCGACCATCGGCAGCCAGCTTACCAAAACCGCTATCATCGCTGTTGCGGTAGCTATCGTGCTTATGCTCGTTTACATTTGGATCCGTTTCGAAGCAAAATCGGGTATCGCGGCAATCTGCTGTCTTGCACACGACCTTTTCGTTATGTTTGCGGCATATTCGCTCCTTCAAATCCCCGTTAACTCGATGATTATCGCGGCTTTGCTTACCATCCTCGGTTACTCGATCAACGCAACCATCGTTGTGTTCGACCGTATCCGTGAAAACAAGGCGAAGGCTGAAGCAGGCACCGAATTTTCCGATATCGTTAACACCGGTATCCACGAAACCTTCGGCAGAAGCATCAACACCACCCTCACAACCCTTTTCACCATCGGTATGATTTACATCCTCGGTGTCGAATCGATCAACCAATTCGCGCTTCCCCTCATCGTTGGTATCGTAGCAGGTCTTTTCTCCTCCGTCTTTATGTCGGGTATGATCTGGAACGCTCTTACCAAAATCGGCGGCAAGAAGAATAAATAATTAGAGTTTGATTATATTGCGAGAGAAAAACTTTTAAAAAAGTCTTTCTCTCGCGCTCTTTTTTCAAAAAATTTTATTATAATTATTTATTAAGGACGGTAATTGTACCGCCTTTTTTGTTTACGGTTTCGCTCCTGAATTGCCAAGTCGGATCG
>JAZTXY010000113.1:0-22772 GCA_045636665.1 Eubacteriales bacterium | reverse complement strand
GTGTAGGAAGCACCGTTGCAGCGCCCGCTTTCGTACCTCTTTCGTTGACCTCGATAAAGGTTCTGTGGATAACGTTATCGATATAGATATTGACGTCGTACGATCCCATCAAGCCGAAATCGGCCTTTTCGGGCGAGAAGGCATTGGGCATTCCCATTTCGGACAGAGTGTCCGCCATATACATTTTATACTCTGATTTGAATTTGGGTATTCTTGTGAAAACCTTTCCCTTTTTTTCGTTTGAGAGCATATTGCTTATTTTTTCACCGGTAAGCGTATCGAGAAAATCCGACATACTTATTCCCTCGTCGGGAAGAATTGCTGCAAAAGCATATTTTTTGCCAACGTAATTCTTGATAAAGCCGACGCAATTATCCGACTCGAAATATTTATTTTGCTCGTCATACATAAATTCCACGGTTTTTTCAGTGCCGTTTTCGAGAGTAAATACGTTTTCGAAAACCTCGTCGTTCTCGTATATTTTTTCCCAATCGGCTTGGAATGCAAGCGTGTTAACAAGCACCATTAACGAATCGTCATCAAGATGATCAAGAATTTGCGGTATCATTCCGTCGGTTTCGCGCTCGACCCATTGGTTTATCTCTTTGAGCGTGCCAGAATCGAACTCCGATTGATAAAGCTGTGCGCCGTAATAATCTGCATTGATTTGAAGGAAATCCCGGTTGGGGACAAATACCTCGCTATCCCTGTACCAAATCGAGTTTGCGACCTTTAATTTGTATTTATTCTTTACGGGTAACGAATTGATATAACTGTAAATATAATTGTTCAGCTCATCGGCAGTCATACCTAAAACCGATTCCATCTGGGCACGCGTTTCTCCGTCGGCACCGTTAAGCGTCATCGAAAGCGCGCACATAACGGACAAGGGCGAAACGAGAGAGCTTTTGCCGTCGGTTTGGCTTGCTTTAAAAAGGCGTATCGCAAAATCGGTCACTCTTTCGTTATATTCATCGATAACGATAGGTTCAACTTGATTCGGCGTGATCCCCTCCATAAGATCCTGCGCGTGTACAGTGTTGAAGAGAGGCACTGTAAAAAACAACGACGTAAAGATTATACAAAAGCAAGCGGCCAATGCAATATATCGCATCAGCTTACGGCGCTTCGGTTGCGATTTAGAGTTACGTGCTTTATTAACTTCGTCAATAATCGAATCATCGATGAATTCAAATGCATTGCTGAGTTCTTCCTTTTTCATACGTCAAACCCTTCCTTTCTTAAGTGCTCCTTTAACGCCTTGCGAGAACGGAACAGCATATTTTTTACTTTTGATTCGCTTATACCGAATGATTGCGAAATATCTTTTATCGAATCGAAAAAATAATACCTCGCAATAAAAACATTTCGGTTTGCGGTCGACAAAGATTTTACAAATGCGTTGATCGAGCCCGAGAGTAGCTTTGCTTCGTAATTCGATTCGGGAGTTGAGTTGTCTGTAATAATTTGGTTTAACTCGTCGATAGAAACCAAATATTCGGACGGGATACGCTTTTGACGATGATTGGCACGAAGCTTGTCGATAGAAATTCGTCTGATAAGCTTTACAAGATAGGTCGACAAAATTTCAGGCTCGTTCGGCGGAATTGAACCCCAGACGGCAAGATACGTATCGTTTACGGATTCTTTTGCGTCTTCCTCGTTTGCCAAAATGTTAAAGGCAATCTTCATCAGATATTTGCCGTATTTCTCGGTCGTTTCGGAAATGGCAGTTTCATCTCGATTAAGATAAAGCTCGACTATTTGCTTATCCTGCACTCATATTCACTCCTTTTTTACTTATTGGGTACCCTTACTGTAATTACTCGATAAATTCGCTTGAAGGTTTCGATTTTTTCGAAAATTTTCAAAATATTTGGCAATAATTAATATTGAGTTTTCTTTTTTATTAATAATAAAGTAAAAGTACGGAAAATGCAACAATGCCTTGCACATTTTCGCTTTATTTCGTTAAAACTTCTTGACATAATACGAGTTTGTGTATATAATAAAAGTGAATAGAACTATTTAAGGAGAACGCTCCGTGATTTTACAATTGGAACAGGCAAAGCTTTCGCTCGGCGAGCTTAGCGAAGGTATTAACGATCTTGGCGATTCTATTGGCTATGAATCGTTGAAAAAAGAAGTTGAAGAGCTTGAAAACAAAACCGCTGAAGCAGGTTTTTGGGACAAGCCGCAGGAATCTCAGGTCGTTTTAAAGCAATTAAAATTCAAAAAAGGTACGCTCGAGCGCTATCTTGCGTTAAGACGCAGTTTTGACGATATTGAAACGCTTATCGAGCTTTCTATTGAAGAGGATGACGACAGCGTTGTCGAAGACGTTTTGAGCGATCTTGAAGCGGTACGCAAGGAATACGAAAGACAGAAGATTGAAATTCTTCTTTCGGGTGAATATGACGGCAGTAATGCCATTATTTCGATTCACCCCGGCGCGGGCGGTACCGAGGCGCAGGATTGGGCGCAAATGCTTTACCGAATGTATTCGCAATATGCCGCAAGGCGCGGTTTTAAGCTAAAGGTGCTTGATTACCTTGACGGTGACGAAGCGGGTATTAAAAGCGTTTCTTTTATGGTCGAGGGCGAAAATGCTTACGGCTATTTAAAGAGCGAATCGGGCGTACACAGATTGGTTCGCGTTTCCCCGTTTGACTCGAGCGGAAGAAGACATACTTCATTCGCTTCTGTCGAGGTTCTTCCCGAATTCAATGACGAAATCACCATTGAAATAAACGAAGCCGATTTGAAGATCGATGCTCACCGTGCAAGCGGCGCGGGCGGACAGCACGTTAACAAGACCGACTCGGCAATTCGTATTACACATATTCCCACCGGTATCGTTGTCGGTTGTCAGACCGAACGCAGTCAGGTTCAAAACCGCGAAACCGCAATGAAGATGCTTAAGAGTAAGCTTCTTGAAATTAAGGAACGCGAGCACTTGGAGCGTGTTGAGGATATAACCGGCACAAAGATGAACATCGAATGGGGCAGCCAGATCCGTTCCTACGTATTTATGCCCTACACCCTTGTAAAGGATAACCGCACAGGCTGTGAAACGGGTAACATACAAGCGGTTATGGACGGCGAGCTTGACGATTTCATTAATGAATATCTTAAGCTTAACTGCAACAAATAATTTCAAAGATAAAAACAATCATATAATAATTTCGGAGGTATTTACCATGAAAAAACTCAGACCCATTATCGGCATTTCTCTTCTCGTTCAGTCGGCAACATTTTTTGTACTTTGCTTGCTTAACCTCGAAAAGAAGAAGAATCTTGCAAAGGCGTTCGGCATATTCGGTGCTATTGGCGGTATTGCAGGCGTTGCATTGCTCGTTTCCGAATTCAAGAAGCGCAAAAAGCTTAAGGCAGCAGAAGATGCTTATTTGGATGAATATGATGAATTCATCAGCGATTTCGAAGATTTCAATACCGACGAAGATGATATTCTTTGCACCTTCGAAGGAAAAGACGCTTAATTAAAAACGTTTCCGCAAAAGCCACGATAAAAAATCGTGGCTTTTAACTTTTTCGTCATTCGGTAAATATACTGTTTTAAGGGCTTTTATACCCTATTAACGATTAAGGAGTAATGATTACCGATGGCAACGATAATTACAAACCGCGCAACCGTCAACTATAATTCGGGAACCGCGACGGCGGTTGCATTCTCGAATACGACAAGCACGGTTCTGAACGGAAGCTTGAGCATTAACAAGTCTTCCCTTTCCGAAAGCTACCGCATCGGGCAGGAGCTGACTTATATTATCACCGTATCGAACAACAGAAGCCAAATTGCGCAAAACGTTAGTGTTGTTGACGACTTGGGCACCTTTACCGAAGACCAAAACGACGTTACGCCGCTTAGCTATATCGGAACGGCACAGCTTTTTATTAACGGCGTTTTCGTTTCCGATCTTGATGCGCTTGTCGGAAGCGACAGCGTTATTTTTGAAATCGAAAGCATTCCCGCAGGCGGAACGGCGCAGATTATTTACCGTGCGCGTGTTAATGAATTTGCGTGTTTCGCAGTCGGTGCGACGATTACAAATACTGCGTGTGCGGAATTTGTTTGCAACTGCCCTTGCGAGGAAACCGTTTGCGATTCTTTCACAATTCCCGTTGACGAATACGCCGATTTGCGCGTGACCAAATCGGTGTGTCCCAATCCCGTTACCTGCGGCGAAAGGCTGAACTACGTTATCGACATTTCAAATTACGGAAATATCGATGCAAGCGAGATTGTACTCACAGATGTTTTCAATCCTGCTATTGAGGATATTGCGGTTACCGTTAACGGAGAAATTTTAGCCGAAAACCGTTTTAGATACGTTGGCGGTGTTTTGACGATTTCGCGCGCTACGGGAAGCGATATTACCGTACCTGCTTCCGCCTGCACAAGAGATGAAGAAACGGGCGAGATTAATATTAATCCGGGAAAAGCAACCGTAACCGTTTCGGGCAGAATTTGATAATATTTTCAAAGGGGTGGATGCAAATCCATCCTTTTTGATGTTTTTATTCAAGAACCATCATTTGTTCACGACGGTTTGGAATATGTTATTGAGGTTCTTGCTGCCGACGGATCGATTCTTGACTTTTAAAAAGAACCCGTTTAGGATGTTAACGGCAACGTCTTGAATTACTCCAAAGAACGCGACGATTAATTAAACGCAATATAAAAGCCAACGGAAACAATTCCGTTGGCTTTCTTTTTTTATCTGTTCATGTCAAGGTTAACGTAATATTCTGTTCCGTCGAACAAATATACCTCGGTAGGCGAATAATCGAACCCACTTATGCTTTTATCGGGCCATAAGCCGATCGAGGAATTTTTGTTATCGGTCCACGGCTCTGCAACATCGGATTTGAAAAGCGTGAGCTCGGTCGCATAAAGCTTGCGGAAATAAAGGCCTTTATCGGAATTTGCAAGCGTTATGGTTGTCCAATCGTCGCAAGGACTTCCCTTTTCATCGACCTTTGTGTTGGGCGGATAATCGAGCGCAACGTTAAAAAGCATTCCTGTGTTCGAGCCGTTCTTTTTAGCGCCCTTGATTTCGATTTTAACGGAATCCTTAAAATTGTTATCAATTCCTTCAACGGTGAGCATCGCCCGCTCATCCTCGATAAGCTTTAAGGTCAAACGGTATTTGCCGTTTTTGGGGAGAATTTTTGTAGATTCATACCAGCTCGGCGTGTTCTCGTTTACGGTTTCATAAACGTTGTAAAACACGTGCCAACCGCCGTTAACACCCGACCAACAAAGACCTGCATCGAAGCAATTTATCCAATAAGCCCCTTCGAAAACGTCGACACCGAGAAACATATAGCCGTTAACAAATCTGCCGTCGGGGAGCTTTGTTTGTATCTCGCTGTTTGCAATATCAACAACGACAGATGCGCCGTTGTATCCTTTATTGGAATACACTGCAAACGCAGGGCCGTCGGTATCGCCCATTTTTCCGTTGTTTTTATAATCGAGCGATGATATTGTTTTCGCAGCGTTAATAGTGGGGTCGATTGAAGCTTCCATCGATTCTTCTTTTGATTCTTCCTTTACGATATCACTTAATTCGGATACCTCCTCATTATTCGAAGAGGTTGCTTCGATATCCTCGGAGCTGCAAGCGTTAAGCAGAAAAATTATGTTTAAGGTCATCAAAAAACAAAACAGCTTTTTCAAAACGTCACCTTTTAAGAAGTTTTTGTATTTTCATAGAAATCGGTTAAAAACTTAATAACGGCTTTTCGCGTTACGATGCCGATAAAAACACCGCGGTCATCAACTACGGGAACAAAATTTTGCTCGGCAACGCGGTTAAATAATTGGTCGACGGTACAAGTGACGTTAACGGGAGGATTCCAACCTTCGCGGATAACGTCTTTTATGCATACCTTTTCGTGCTCACGCATATCGCTTCCGCCGTTTTGAAGCATACTGCGAAGCAAATCACCCTCGGTAACCGTACCGACATATACACCGTCGGATGAAATAACGGGTATCGCACGGTATTTGTGAAAGGTCATTTTTTCGAAACCGTTACGAACGGTTGCTAACGAATCGAGATATGCGACGTTACTCTTTGGAGTCAAAAATCGCATTATATTCATAGTTCAACACCAACTTTTTTCTAAAGTTTGATTTCCATATGGCGCGTTCTTGTGGTAAAGCCGTAATTTTCATAAAAATCGACGGCGCTTTCGTTAAATTCCCAAACGTTAAGCATTAAAAACGCGCAATTCTTTTGTTTTGCATATTCCTTTGTCTTGTCCATAAGCATCCTTGCGACGCCCATTCTTCTGTAAGACGGATCAACACAAAGGTCATCAATATAAAGTGTTTGGACAGAGCCCTCCTGCATTACCTCGCAGAAAACGTAACCGACCGTATTTCCATCGATTTCCGCAACGAAAACGCCGTTATCTTCTTTCGAAAGGCGTTCCTTCACTTCCTCCACATTATATTTGCTGACAAGATTCGGAAACATTTCGGGTCTGCCGTTTTTATGTAGTTCGGCAATAATTCGCAGTAAATTATAAACCGCCAAGGAATCGGATTCCTTCGATTCCCTTATAATAACCTTGTTTTTCATACTATTTTCGTTTATAAACACAAAATTCAAATTCCATATCGGGAACCGTATCGGTTTCTGGATTTGATTTCTGCTTTTCACCGACAGAAACAAGCTCCCATTCGGGTGAAGCATCGAGATTGCGGAAAAATGCATCGCTTTCTAATTCTTTATCGAATTTGGTGACGTATGCAGTATCGCAATAGTCGAGCAACAAATCATAGACGGTCGAACCGCCGATTACGAACACGGTTTCGGTATCGTATTTTTTTACCGACTCAAGTAATTCGTCAAGCGAATGCACAACGGTTGCGCCCTCGGGGCAAAAATCGGGTCTTCTTGAAAGGATTATGTTTTCCCTATTCTTCAAGGGCATACCGTTCGGAAACGTTTGAAGCGTTTTCGAACCCAAAATAACAACGTTACCTTTTGTCAAGCTTTGGAAATAACGAAGGTCGGCGCGAACGTGCGCCAAAAGACCGCCCTTGTTTCCTATGCCCCAATTTTTATCGACAGCAACGACAAGCTTCATAATTTTACTCCTATACCGCTATCGGGAATCTTCCGATCTTTTCGCCGTGAACATAATTTTCGACCTTGAAGCTTTCGGGTGTAAAGCTGTAAAAATCGGTTATCGACGGATCCAAGGTTACCTTGGGCGCATCAAACTGTTCGCGTTCGATAATTTCCTTAACAATGGGAATATGACGGTCATAGATATGCGCATCAGCGATAACGTGAACCAATTCCCCTGCCTTTAAGCCCGAAACCTGAGCAATCATCATAACAAGCGCGGCATATTGCGCTACGTTCCAAGCGTTTGCGGCGAGCATATCCTGCGAACGCTGATTCAAAATCGCGCAAAGCTTTCCGTCGACAACGTTAAAGGTCATCGAATAAGCGCAAGGATAAAGCGCCATTTCGGAAAGGTCTTGGAAATTATACATATTTGTCATAATACGTCTTGAACAAGGATTGTTCTTGAGGTCGTAAAGAACTCGGTCGACCATATCGAATTCGCCTTCGCGGTATTTATGCTTTACGCCCATTTGATAGCCGTATGCCTTACCGATAGAGCCGTTTTCATCCGCCCAAGCGTCCCAAATTTTGCTGTTGAGGTCATTGACGTTGTTTGATTTTTTCTGCCATATCCAAAGAATCTCGTCAACCGCCTTTTCAAAAGAAATGGGACGAATCGTGAGAAGCGGAAATTCCTTTTCAAGGTCATAACGGTTAACAACGCCGAATTTTTTAATTGTATATGCAGGCGTTCCGTCATCCCAACGGGGGCGTACGCGCTCATCGTAAACCGGTGTGCCGTTTTCGATAATATCTTTACAGGTTGCTATAAACGCTTTATCTGCAGAGCTCATGTTTTTTTCCTTTCAAAAATTTTAATATTGCACAGTTTTACTTCTTGATTTTAAGCTCAAGAACCGTTACGCCGAGGTCACCCTCGCCGTAGCGTCCCGAACGGAAGGTTTTAATCCTTGCCTTGTCTTGACGGAAATATTGCCACAATGCGGCACGCAATGCGCCCGTACCCTTACCGTGGATTATCGACACAGTTTCGTGACCTGCCATTATCGCTTCTTCAAGATAACGGTCGATTATAAACCAAGCATCGTCACCCGTATTGCCGCGCACGTCGATTTCATTACGAACTGCGGCGGTTCTGTGGGCATATTGCGCTTGACCTTTGTTTTTTTGTTTTTCAACTGCGGCAGAATTTGCAAGCAGACGGATGTTTTTAATGTTGGTTTTCGATTCGAAGCGTCCCATATTGCAAAATACGGTGTCGCCCGAAATGCTTTTAACTATCGCTTCCTTGCCTATGTCGGCAAGAAGAACCTTATCGCCGACCTGTAAAGGACGAGGCAGAACGTAATTTTCTTCATCGACCTCGAATTCTTCAACGTCGGCAATAGCGGCAGAGGTGTCCTTAATATTCTGGCGTATCGCCTTACGAGCCTCCTCGATTCTTGCCATTTCAAGACGTTTTGCATCGGCCTTTTTCAGCTCGTTAAGCTGTTCAAAAACCTGATTGCTCGACTGTTTTGCGGCATCAAGAATGCGTTGCGCCTGAGCGCGTGCGCGGTCAAGCTCCGCTTCGGCTCTTTCTTGTATTTCGCTCGCGTATTTTCTCGCTTCCTCGCGGACACGCAAAGCATCTGCGCGCGCACGCTCGGATTCGGTGCGCTCTTTACGAAGATTTTGCTCGGTTTCTTCAAGACGGACGATTACGTCCTCAAAGCGAATATCGTCTTCCGCCAAGAGCTCTTTTGCACGCTCGATAACCGATTCGTCCATACCCAAACGCAAGGAAATTTCAAAAGCGTTACTTCTTCCCGGAATACCGGTTATAAGTCGGTAGGTGGGCTTTAGCGTTGCAAGGTCAAATTCGCAAGAGGCGTTTAGAACGCCTTCGGTATCAAGTGCATAAAGCTTGATTTCGGAATAGTGCGTTGTTGCGGCAACTATTGCCCCCGATGCGCGAACTCTTTCGAGTATTGCGATTGCAAGCGAAGCGCCCTCGGTCGGGTCGGTGCCTGCGCCGAGCTCGTCAAAAAGCACGAGCGAGCCCTTGCCGCATTCCTTTAAAATCGAAACGACGTTCACCATATGAGATGAAAACGTAGAAAGCGATTGCTCGATGCTTTGCTCGTCACCGATATCGGCAAGAACTCCGTTGAATATCGGTAAAGCGCTTCCGTCATCGGCAGGAATATACAAGCCGCTTTGCGCCATCATCGAAAGGAGACCGAGCGTTTTAAGCGTTACGGTTTTACCGCCCGTATTGGGACCCGTGATGATAAGAGCGTTATCCTTTTCTCCGAATTCAACGGAAATGGGGACTACCTTACTGCGCGGTATTAACGGGTGACGCGCACGGATAAGGCGGATAACGGGTGCGTCGGTTTTCGGACGGATGCCGAAGATTTCCGACGAATAAGAAGCGCGCGCAAATATTGCATCAAGGTCGATCATCGCCTTGAAGTCAACACGGATGAGGTTTGCGATAGATGCAACCTTCGAGGAAAGATCGTAAAGAATCTTTTCGATTTCCTCGGATTCTCTGCCCTTTAATTCGCGAAGCTTGTTGTTTGCTTCCAAAACCGCCATCGGTTCGATAAACAAGGTTTGTCCCGATGCAGACGAATCGTGTACAAGGCCTTTTATTTCATTCTTATGCTCGGCGCGTACGGGAATTACATACCTTCCCGATCTTATCGTTACGACCGCATCGCGTAGGTATTTTGAATTTTCGCCCGTGGTCAGACGCGACAATATTTCGCGCACGTTTTCCTCGGCGCGGCGAATTTCACGGCGGATACGGTAAAGCTCGGGCGATGCGTCATCGGCAATCATATCCTCGCCGATTATCTTCATCGATATTTCTTCAGCCAAAGCTTTTGATTCGGTAAGCGTTGAAAAATAAGGATAAAGCGCAGGGATCTCTCTTCCCTCGGGATACCTTTTTACATATCCGACGGCGCGGAGCATCGATGCGATATTAAGTAATTCAAGCAAGGTGAGCATTGCGCCCTTTTCGGCACGGTCGGCAGAATCGACAACGCCTTCGGGTGCGGAAAAGGTGGGTTTACCTTTAACAACAAGTAATTCAAGTGCCTGCTCGGTTTCGTCAAGCAAACGCGAAATTTTCACCTTGTCGGTTTCGGGAACCGTTTGGGAAACCAACTCCTTTGCAGGCGTGGTTGTCGCAAAGGTTGACACGTAATTAATTATTTTATCGTATTCAAGTATTGTTTTTGCTTTTGTGAAGCCTTTCATGGAAGTTCCTCGCAATGTTTATAAAAGGAAAGTGTTTTGAACCCTCTTTCGGCACGCATAAGTAAAAACCTTTCTGCGGTATCCGAAAGGATCGCTTCGTCATATTCGCTTATGCGGAACGAAAGAAATCGCGAAAGCTCGCTTTGTGTAATATGGGTGATCGCTTTCGAAACGGCAGGGGTTATTTGCACATAGCCGAGACTGCCGCTCGCGCAGCTTTTACAGTGCGAAACGCCTTCGGTTAAATGAAACATCGAATTTTCTGCCGTAAGCGCATTGCCGCAAACGTCACAATTTTCGGTTTCGGGCATAAAGCCGCACTCGGCGCATAAACGAAGCTCAAATGCCGATTTTAATAGATGGTTATTTGAAATTTTGTTTTCGAGAGCATAAAGCGAATTTAAAAGAAGTCTTAAAATATTCGCGGATTCCTCTCCGGGGACAGCAAAGGCAGAAGCCGCTTCGCAAAAATAACAAGCGAGCGAATAGCTCTTTATATCCTCGCGAATGGGATAAAAATCCGCAATCAACGATGCTTCGGTAAGCGTATAAAAGCCGTTTTTTTCATAAAGAAGCATATCCGAAAAAGCAAATTGCTGTGCGGATTTGATATAAGGCGATGACAGTTTTCTGACGCCCTTTGCATTTACGGTTATTACGCCGAGGTTTGACGAAAGAACCGTTAAAAGCTTGCTCGTTTCACCCTTCGGCGCTTCGCGCAAAACGATTCCTTTGATTTTATGACGCATTATTCAAGCTCGTCCTTAAAGCCGAAATCCGAAAGGAAGGAAGGACGGTCGCGCCAATTTTCTTTAACCTTAACCCACAAATCGAGAAAGACCTTGGTTTCAAAAAGTGCTTCGGCATCCTCGCGTGCGTAAGAACCGATTTTTTTAAGCATCGAGCCGTTCTTACCGATGATGATGCGCTTATGCGATTCGCGCTCACAATAGATTTCGGCGCGTACCGAAAGAAGCCCCTTCTTTTCGGTAAAGGATTCAACCGAAACGGCGACACCGTGGGGTATTTCATCGTCAAGAAGGCGCAAAACCTTTTCGCGGATAAGCTCTGCAAATATCTTTCTTTCGGGTTGGTCGGTAATATAATCCTCGGGGAAGAAATGCACGCTTTCGACAAGAAGCGGATCGAGCTCGTCGAGAATATATTGAACACCGTCGCCCGAAAGTGCGGAAACGGGAATGACCGCACGGAAGTTATAACGGTTTGAAAGCTCCATTATCTGTTCAGCCAATTTAATTTTGTTTGCGCGGTCGGTTTTGTTGATAACAAGAATTACCTCCATTCCCGACGCACTGTATTTATCAAGAGCGGATACCTCGTTGGGATTAAGCTCTGTGCCCGCTTCAACCACAAAAAGAACAATATCCGAAGAATCGGCAACGTTACCGACCGATTTCATCATATATTCGCCAAGCAATGTTTTGGGCTTATGAAGACCGGGAGTATCGGTGAAAACATATTGATTTTCACCCTTTGTAAGTACGCCCGTGATACGGTTGCGCGTGGTTTGGGGCTTGCGCGAAACGATTGCTATCTTTTCGCCAAGGAGGGTGTTAAGCAGGGTGCTTTTGCCGACGTTGGGTTTACCTGCGATCATTATAAATGCTGTTTTAGTCATAATTACCTCTTAATGCCGAGTTTATCAAGTATTTCACGTTGCTTTGCTTCCATAACTTCCCTTTCCTCATCAGTTTCGTGGTCGTAACCGAGAAGGTGTAATGCCGAATGGGCGGCAAGGAAGCAAAATTCTCTTTTGGGGGAATGTCCGTATTCTTCCGCTTGACGGTATGCGGTATCCCTTGAAATGATTATATCGCCGAGAAGCGTAAGTGTTTCGGGTGTTTCGAAATCGAGAAACGGAAACGAAAGAACGTCGGTCGCGCGGTCGATTCCGCGGTGCTCTTTGTTGATTTCGCGTATTTCTTCATCATCGCAAACAGTGACGTTTACCTCAAAGCGGTGTTCGGGATACGCTTCGGAAACTGCTGTACGAATAACCCGTTTCATAAGCGTTTCATAGAGCTTTGGAATCGGCTCGGTCACCACGTCGAAATATATTTTTATCATTCCTTAGGTCTCCTTCTGAAGGATTCGCGTTTAGGACGGTCGTCCTTTTTTTGCATTTGCTCACGGTTGCGTTTTTCGTAAGCAAGGATTATTTTTTGAACCAACGGATGGCGGACAACGTCCTTATGAGTGAATTTGAAAATGCAAATGCCCTTGATATCTTCAAGTATTTCCAAGGCGTCTACAAGACCGCTTTTGCGAAGGAACGGAAGGTCGACCTGAGTGATATCGCCAGTAACAACCGCTTTACTGTTGTTTCCAAGACGGGTAAGGAACATTTTCATCTGCTCGGGCGTTGTGTTTTGCGCTTCGTCAAGAATGATAAAAGCATCGTCAAGCGTTCTGCCGCGCATATAAGCAAGCGGCACGATTTCGATAATTCCCTTTTCACCGCAATTATGGAAGCTTTCGTTGCCGAGCATTTCATTCAGCGCATCGTAAAGCGGACGGAGATAAGGGTCAATCTTACTTTGAAGGTCACCCGGCAAGAAGCCGAGCTTTTCGCCCGCTTCAACCGCAGGACGTGTCAAAACTATTTTTGAAACCTGCTTTTTCTTCAACGCGTTGACTGCCATTGCAACGGCGAGAAAGGTTTTACCGGTACCCGCAGGACCTACGCCGAACACTATTGTATTTGCATTAATAGCATCAACGTACTTTTGCTGTCCGACGGTTTTCGCCTTTATGGGCTTACCTTTGTTTGTAAGACAGATGCAATCGTTATAAATAGTGCCGAGTTCGCCTTCTTTTTCCTCGCGCACCATTGTGATGACGTAATTTATCGTATTTTCATCAATGCTTTCCGACGTGCGGCTTACACGCTCGAGCTGTTCTATACAAGATGCCGCCATATTAACGTCGTTAGAGCTTTCACCCGAAATTTTTATCACGCCCTCGCGTGAAACGACGGATACAGAAAAAGCGTTTTCGATATTTTCGATATTACCGTCCAAAGTTCCGAAAAGCTTTAAAACGAAGTCGATCGAAAGATCAGGGATTGATTTTTCAAACATATTTATTACACTCCGAAATCGGTTTACACAATTACTCATCGTTAGTATAACACAAATATATACAAATGTCAAAATAAATAGCAAAATAATCTTGACGAAAATGAAAAATTTTGGTACAATCTTCATCAGAATAACTGCAAACATCTATTATGGAGGAAGCTATGAAAAAAATCATTCGCATCACCGCATTGTTGCTCATTCTATGTTTTGCGTTAGTTTCGGCAGTTGCTTGTACAGAGGTTACCGAGTCTTCGGTTTCCGGCAATACCGAAAACAGCGACAGCTCAAACGCGGTTTCTACCGAAAGAGAGCTTTTTGAAGGTCTTCCCGAAAAGGATTACGGCGGAAAAGTCGTCACCTTCCTTGTTCCCGGCGATACTTTCAGCACTTACAAATCCTGTGAAATTATGCCTCAGGAAACTTCGCCCGAGCTTCTTAACGACGAAGTTAAAAAGCGTAACGAATTGGTCGAAGACAGATTCGGCGTTGTTATCAACGAAGTTCGTACCGACAGCACTCAAACCATGATACAGCTTATCCGTACAGCTGTTCAGTCTAACCTTCCCGACTACGACCTTGTTATGCCTTTCATTCCCGATGCAGCAACGCTCGCTTTGGAAGATGCATTTTATCTCCTTAACGATTATCCCTACGTTGATTTAAGTAATCCCTGTTGGGACCAGAATGCGGTTGAATCGCTTTCTATCAACAACAAGAACTATTTTGCAACCGGCGATATCAGCTTGCTCACCTTGGCTTGCACACACGCACTTGTTTTCAACAAGGATATGATCAGCGAGTACAATCTCGAAGATCCTTATACCCTCGTTAACGAAGGAAAATGGACCATCGACAAGCTTCAGGAAATGGCTAAAAAGGTAACCGCAGATATCGATGGCACCGCAGGTATGTCTTGCACAGACAAATACGGTTTCCTTATTAACAACAACTTTGTTACATCTATGTACGTCGGCTCGGGTCACTCGCTCACCGGTAAAGACGATGACGATATTCCTTATATCCAAATTATGGATGAAGCGGAAACCGCTTTCCCCATCTTCAACAAGATTTTCGAGCTCGTTAACGATACTCAGGCAACCGGCAAAATCGACGATACCACCGGTACCTATTACACCTCCTCGATGTCGGGAATCGGTTCTTGCTGGGATGCTGCTACCGAATCGGTTGCTAACAAGCTTGCGCTCTTCAGAGCAATGGCTATCATCGATATTATAGACCTCGGTAACTACAATTGTAACTTCGGTATTCTCCCCGTTCCCAAATACAACGAAGCTCAAGAAAATCACCACTCCTTCGTATCTACTCTTTATGCGACGAGTGTTGCTATCCCCGCTTCCGCACCCGATGCCGAAATGTCTTCGATAATCATGCAGGCAATGTGCGAAGCTTCCACAAAAACCACCAAGAACGCATACTTTGAAGTAATTCTTAAGCTCCGTAAGATTCAGGATAACGAAAGCGAAGCAATGCTCGACAAGATTTTCGACGGCAGAGTTTACGACCTCGGCGTTATCTATGCTTGGGGCGACACCACCAATTCTATCGGTACGTTTATGAACGGTATCGCATTCAGCGGTAACCAAACCTTCGCTTCGACACTCGAATCGATTACCCCCATTGTTGAAGCCGATCTTGAAACAACTCTCGAAGCATTTAAATAATAATAAAAAATGCACAAAAAGCCGTCGTTTTGACGGCTTTTCTTTTACACAATAATATGCTAAAAAACGCGTTTGTTTACAATTTATTCACAAATCAACGATGATTTTGTGATATTCTATATGTAATTATGAAATGATGAGGTGCACTATGAACAACATCGAATATTTATACAAAGTTGACCCTGAGGTCGCAGGCGCGGTTGACAGCGAATTTAAGCGTCAAAAGCGCAATATTGAGCTTATCGCCAGCGAAAACATCGTTAGCGAAGGCGTTCTTGCGGCTGCAGGCACTATACTTACCAACAAATATGCAGAAGGTTACCCCGGACGCAGATATTACGGCGGATGCGAAGAGGTTGACAAGGTCGAAGCTATCGCTATCGAACGCGCAAAGAAGCTTTTCGGCGCTGAACACGCAAACGTACAGCCCCACTGCGGCGCAAGCGCAAACCTTGCTGTTTTCTTTGCTTTCTTACAGCCCGCCGACACTCTAATGGGTATGAACCTTGCACACGGCGCTCACCTTTCTCACGGCTCGCCCGTTAATATTTCGGGTAAATATTTTAACGTTGTTCCTTACGGCGTTGATTCCGAAACTCACAGAATCGATTACGACAAGATGGAAGCTACTGCTCTTGAATGCCAACCCAAGCTTATCGTTGTTGGCGCAAGCGCTTATCCCAGAGTTATCGATTTTGCACGTTGCCGTGAAATCGCTGATAAAGTCGGCGCTATTCTTATGGTTGATATGGCGCACATCGCAGGTCTTGTTGCGGCAGGCGTTCATCCCAGCCCTGTTCCCTATGCAGACGTTGTTACCACAACCACTCATAAGACTCTTCGCGGTCCGAGAGGCGGCTTGATCCTTTGCAAGGAGCAGTATGCAAAGCAAATTGACAAGGCAATCTTCCCCGGTACCCAAGGCGGTCCTCTTGAACACATTATCGCAGCTAAGGCAGTAGCTTTCGGTGAAGCTCTTACCGATGAATATAAGGAATACCAAGCGCAGATCGTTAAAAATGCTAAGGCACTTGAAATCGCTTTGAAGGAAGAAGGCTTTGACCTTGTTTCCGGCGGTACCGATAACCACTTGCTTCTTATCGACCTTCGCAGTATGGGCGTTACCGGTAAAGAGCTTGAACACAACCTCGACGAGGTTCACATTACCGTTAACAAGAACGCTATTCCCGACGATCCTCAGAAGCCCACCATCACAAGCGGTATTCGTGTAGGCACTCCCGCAGTTACATCGCGCGGATTCAAGGAAGAAGATATGAAGGTTGTTGCTAAGCTCATCAAGCTTTGCGCTACCGACCTTGAAAACAGCCGCGAATATATCATCGCAGAGGTTGATAAGCTCTGCTCGAAATATCCCATTTACGAATAATTGATGGATATTAAAGTTTTTTACCAACTGCCCGAAGATGCGGCTAACATTCGCGTTGAGGTTTTCGTTGACGAGCAAGGTTTTTCCGAAGAATTCGACAGCGACGACAAAAACGCTATCCATTTTGTCGGATATATTGACGGCAAAGCGGTTGCCACAAGCAGGGTGCTTACTCTTGGTGACAACAAATACCTTATCGGCAGAATTGCCGTTTTAAAGGTTTTCCGCGGAAAAGGACTCGGTTCTTTGATAGTTAAAGCCGCGGAAGAACATATTAAAAGCATCGGCGGAAAATCCATTTACATTCATTCCCAAATGCGCGCCGCCGAATTTTATGAAAAAATCGGTTATACGAAAACGGGCGATTTTGATGAAGAAGAGGGTTGTCCGCACTGTATGATGATAAAGCCGATATAATCAATCAAAAACAAATGCCTTCCGTAAATTCGGAAGGCATTTCTATTGACATCACATCGGCGAAATGCTATAATAAAACACAATACTTTAGTAGCAAAATACAACACAATTTGAATTTTTTGGAGGAAAATAATATGCAAATCGCTTTTTCGGGTAAGCTTGGAAGCGGTAAATCGACTGTTTGCGACATATTGAACAAGCAGTACGGATACAGCATATACAGCACGGGCACGATTCAAAGAAAGATTGCCGAGGAAATGGGCATCTCAACTCTTGAATTGAACAAGCGTATGCGCGAAGACCCTGCGCTTGACCACGTTATCGACGATGCGGTTGTCGAGCTTTCGAGAGAAAGAAAGGGCGACAAGCTGATTTACGATTCGAGAATGGCTTGGCATTTCGCCGAAAACACCTTTAAGGTTTATATGTACGTTGACCCTACCGTTGCCGCAAGACGCGTTTTGGCGGCTGACAGAGGCAACGTCGAAAAGTACAGCTCGCTTGAAGAAGCAAGAGAAATGCTTATTTCAAGAAGCGTTGAAGAAAACACAAGATTTAAAATGATATACGGCGTTGATAATTTCGATTACAATAATTACGACCTTATTATCGACTCGACAACTGCGACACCCGAGCTTATTGCGAAGGTTATTGCCGAAAACGCTGTTGAATTTGAAAACAAGCCCTTTGAAAAGACAAAGCTTTTGCTTTCGCCTTACGTTCTCTTCCCTACCAAGCCATACGGAACGCAGGACGGAGACGAGATTGCGGTTGCTTGTAAGGACGGCAATCATTTCGTAGTAAAAGGACATTCCAAGCTTGTTAAATTGCAAAACGAAAACACAAGCTTTGCTTTGGCAACATTAATTGAAGCCGAAGTTAATGCAGATTCAGAAATAATCTCTTCCTACGAAAAGAACGGAAATTTCTCATATCAATCTAAACCTTATTAATTGGGGGGTCAAAAATGAAAAATCTGATCGCTTTGGCGCTTTGTTTGTTTTTACTTTTTTCGGTTGTTGCTTGTGATGACGGCACAGAAAACGTTTCTTCCGAAACCGATTCTGCCGTTTCCGACGTAAGTGAGGGAAGCACTGTTCTTGATGACTTCGTACTTAACGAAAACGTTGAAAAAATCAACTCCTTTCTTGTAAACGAAATCGACAGAAAAATGCTTGCCACCAACGTTTTCAGAGGCGTTAAATACAAAATAAGCAGAGAAACCGACCCGGCGTATTCCGACAACGGATCCAAGCTCACAAACGGTGAAACGTTTGATGCCTTTAACAAAGAGTCATACCTTGGTTGGAAAGGCGGTTCTCTGGTATTTATCGACTTTGACCTCGGTGAAAGCCAACACAACATAGCCGACATTACGATTGGTTGCTTAAGAGTTGTAGATTACGGCATAGGTTTGCCTAATTACGTTGCGATTCAGGTTTCCGATGACGGTGAAAACTATACGGAGATCGGCAAAATCGCAACACCCGCAAACGTACCCGAAACGATGAAATATGAATATTCTTTCGGTTTCCCGAAGGGTACGAGCGCAAGATATATCCGTGTTTTCTGCGCTAATCAAGACTATTCGTTTTTGTTCATTGACGAAATTGCGGCTTACGATTATAACAGCGAAGGAACGATTAGCCGAGACGTTCTTAAAACAGAAGACCAAAATCTTACGGTTGATAGCTTTTATGATTACAAGCTTAATTTAGGCGCTTCGAACGTTCAGGTCAGCGAAAGCGATGCAGATTATAACAAAGAACAAAATCTTGCAAAGCTTGAGGGCGTTGAATTTCAGATTGCCCATTTTGACCCGATGAACTCATCTAATACAAGTTCGCCGAAAAAGAAGATTTCGCTTCTTAACGACGGCCGTTACCACGGTAATCTCAACACCGATTATTTTATAAGCCAACGCGCAGGCGGACGTCATATCGTTTGCGACCTCGGTCATATTATGTCGGTAAGCGGTGCTACGTTTTCGTTCTATGATAAATACACATGGGGTGTTTCCACTCCTCCCGTTTACTACGTAAGTTTGAGTGAAAACGGAACCGATTGGACTACCGTTTATTCCTATTACAAGGAAAATTACGGAAAGGAATTGCTTATTGAGGATACTCACAATATCAAATTTTCCGACACTTATAAGGCAAGATACGTTCGTTTGACCTTCGCAACAATGCCCAACGGTACGATTTCAAGCTCGGTCTATCTTGGCGAATTTGAAGTTATCGGCAAGAAGAATCCCGAGGGTGCAGTCACAGCTATTGAAGACGATTCGCCTTACGGCAAATACGTAAGCACCGAAAAATACGGAATTGAAAACCTTTTGTTTGCTCCGATTACCGACGGTTACGGCAAGCATTGTACCGACCTTCACGTTATGAGCGAAGAAAGCGCTTATATTTACCTTTCCACTTTCGACGAAAACGGAAAAGCAAACGGCGTGTTTATGGACTCAATTGCATTCTCCACGAGAGGTGATTTGAACAACCACCAAAACCGCAACGAATGCGTTGACTGGTTCTTGGATGAATTGTTCTATAAGGGTTTGAATCTCGATGCGGTTGAAAACGCGAAAGAACGTCTTAACAATGAGCTTGGCACCAACGACAAGGTAAAAATTTGGATTTGTGTTAACGCTCCTGCAAAAGGCGATACCTTCAACGGAGCTTCCGTTACTACGGTTGAGCAGTCCAATGAATGTCTTAAATGGCAGGTTGACGAGATAATCAAACGCTTTAACGAGCAAAATTATAAAAACCTTGAATTCGTGGGCTTTTATTGGCAATTTGAATCGGTTCGTACCGAAATGGATATCGATACGATGATATTCTTGAACAACTACGTTCACGAAAAAGGTTATTTGACCTTCTGGTGTCCCTACTACACCGCAAACGGCATTTGGTTGAACCAACACGTCGGTTTTGACATCGCTTGCTTACAGCCCAACTATATGTTCTACGACACGGATCCGACCCGTTGCGCTACAACGGGCGAGCTCGCGAAGCTTTACGGTATGTGTGTTGAAATCGAAATTGAGGGCGGTGTTATCAGCGACGAAACGCTTGAGCTTTACCGCGCATATCTCCAAACCGGATATGAAATCGGTTATATGAACTCGATTAAGGTATATTATCAAGGCGGATTACCCGGCGCATACGTTCAAGGTTATAAAAAGGACGTCGAAAATGACAAGGCGATGTATAAAGAAACCATTCTTTATGCTACCGAAAAGCTTAATGCAGATTATTACGTTACCACCTCAAAGGGGCTTGATTCCTTTACCGATAACGAGATTACTGTTAAGCACGGCACATCAGCCTCGATAAATATCGGTGACCTTTCTGCGTATGATTACCGATTCGTAACAACACCCGCCTATGGTCAAGTACAGCTTAACGAGAATGGCGATTTGACTTATAAGGCTATGAAGGGTTACGTCGGTGAAGATTTAATTCAAATCAAAATTTTCGACGGCGGATTCGGCAATAAGACAATTAATATTAAGGTAACCGTTACCGAACAGTAAATAAAAATCAAGAGAACAGGAATAACCTGTTCTCTTTTTTACGTTATTCGTATTTGATTTGGTTGAACTTTGAAAAGGTTGTGCGGATGTTCTTTTTTATATACGAAGCGTAGCCTTGCAAAAGAAGGTCGGTATAAAGGTTTTGCTTATTCATATCGCAAAGCTTTGTACGGATGTAATGCGAGGGCATTTCAAGACAAATTTGTTGGCTGTAATCAAACAAAAAGCCGACAAGGAATTTGATTTTCGTATCGTTCTTACTCTTAAGCATTTCTGTAAAATGCTCGATTTCATTATCCGAATAGGGATCGATGCAGATACAGCATTCATAGATATTTCCCTTTTCGGTTTCGATTGCAAATGCGTAGCTCGGCTTTGGGTTTTTAATACTTTGGGCTAAAGCATATGCACGGTTATAGAGATTTTCGAAGTTTTTGCGCTCGTTTGAGGGCAGGTAACAAAAAGCATCTATTTCACCGTGAAGCTTTGCGATAAATGCGTCAAAATCGGAAAGGCGTTTATCCTTTTCTTTAAGATTAATGAACGGCTCGGTGCCGATGATTATATCGATTTCAAAGAAAAGGTTTTCGTACTTATACGGCTCGATTACATATTCGTAATCACCGAACAGGTCGATTGACCCCTTTGCATTCTTCCCTGCCATTTCCTTGCAGATGGGCATAAGCTCCTTTATGCGATCGAATGATGCACATGCGTTTTCTATATCGCCAAGCAATAGATATGTATTTGCAAGACGCGTTTCTGCGGTAATACGGTTGAAGATAAATATATCATCGTCGCGCTTTGACAGATTGGATATAAGCGCTTTTGCCAATAGACAGTTTTCCAAGCTTTCGGGAGATGTAAAAAATTCGGGAGAGCTTTTTTGATTGATAAGGAAAAGCGTTTTGGAAAGGTCTTGGAACAGCACCTCACTGCGATAATTCGAAAAGTTTTCTTCATCCTTACGAATTACGCTTCGAAGTAATAAAATATCGTTCCAGCAAGCACGGTTATTGTCATTTCCGATAAATTGCTCCCAATAATCGAAATTTTCTTCGTCTTCGTTCGCAACAATTACTACAAGGGCGTTTACCCGTTCTTCGGGTTTCATTTCAAGAAGCTTTTTAGTTACGGTTTCTTTGACCTTGCTGTATTTTTCGTCAGAAACAATTTGATCGTTTTTCATTTTGCGCGATGCGTTATAATATTCACACAAAAAGCGGTTTGAACCGATATTTACACTTTGCTCTAATAGCTCGAAATATTCTTTTCTTACCGAATCCTCGGGATTTTCAAACAAGCGGGTTCTGACCTTAATAAGCTCTTGGGTTATAGAATGAAGTTTTGATTTGCTATTACCCATAAGCTCATCGATAGTGACGTCGAAAAGCTTTGAAAGTTGAGGCAGTTTTTCGATATCGGGATATGCCAATCCCTTTTCCCAACGCGATACCGATTGCGGCGTAACAGAAAGCTCATCGGCAAGCTCGCTTTGCGTTAAGCCCTTTTCTTCGCGTAGTTTTTTTAGATTTTCGGAAATTAATAATTTCATCTTGGTCCCCTTTGGAGTGCTTGTTCCAATGTGAGTTAATTATATCACCAATGAGTATAAAAATCAATCGATTGTTAATTTAAACGCTTCAACCGTAGGGTGATAAAAAAGTCCACCGAGAAAAATCGGCGGACTTTTTATGTAAATATAATTTATCTCTTATTGAGCATGCTGAGGATATCGTCGATATCGGTATTGGATTCCTTGGGAGCTTCTTCAACCTTTTGAGCAGCTTCAGCAGCAGCCATTTGACGGCGAACGTCGGTGCTCTTCTTATCAGCATCAAAGCCGGTAGCAATAAGAGTGATGCGCATTTCATCTTCAAGGGTGGGATCAAGAGCCGCACCGAAGATGATGGTAGCGTCGGGTTGTGCTTCGTTGGTGATCATTGCAACAGCGGAATCGATTTCGTCAAGTCCGATATCGGGCGAGCCGGTAATCTGAACAACGATACCCTTTGCACCGCTGATGTTGGTTTCGAGGAGAGGCGAAGACATAGCCATCTTAGCAGCTTGTTCAGCCTTATCCTTGCCCTTAGCAGAGCCAACACCCATGTGTGCAAGGCCTGCACCGGACATTACAGCGGAAACGTCTGCAAAGTCGAGGTTGATGATACCTTCAACAGTGATGAGTTCGCAGATAGATTGAACGCCCTTACGGAGAACGTCGTCAGCTTCTTGGAATGCGTTGAGGAAGGTGATCTT
>JAZTXY010000112.1:0-2966 GCA_045636665.1 Eubacteriales bacterium | reverse complement strand
CGTAGGCGCAGGTCAACAGTCGAGAATCCACTGCACCCGTCTTGCAGGCACCAAGGCAGACACTTGGTTCCTCCGTCAGCACGAAAAGGTATTGAATCTTCCTTTCCGTTCGGATATCGGCAGACCCGACCGCGATAACGTTATCGACGGCTATATCAACAAAAACGAAGAAGACGTTTGCGCAGACGGCGTGTGGCAAAGATATTTCACCGAACAGCCCGAACCTCTTACCGATAAAGAAATCCGCGAATATCTCGATTCGGTTGACAACGTTGCGCTCGGCAGTGACGCGTTCTTCCCGTTCTTCGATAATATCGAACGCGCAAAGAAGAGCGGCGTAAAATATATCGCAGAACCGGGCGGATCCATCCGTGACGATGCGGTTATCGATTGCTGTAACAAATACAACATGACAATGGTGTTCACCGGCATGCGCCTCTTCCACCATTAATTCGGAGGAAAAATGAAGATACTTGTAGTAGGCGGCGGTGGCAGAGAGCATGCCATCATCACCAAAATCAAACAAAATAAAAACGTCGAAAAAATCTTCGCGCTCCCCGGAAACGGCGGTATCGCGCGTGATGCGGAATGCGTTAACATCGGCGCAAAGGATATCGATGCAATCGTAAGCTTTGCGGTAGAAAATTCTATCGATTATGCAATCGTCGCACCCGACGATCCCTTGGTGCTCGGCTGTGTAGATGCGCTTGAAGAAAAGGGAATCCCTTGCTTCGGCCCTAAAGCAAATGCCGCAATCATCGAAGGCAGTAAGGTCTTTTCAAAAGAGCTTATGAAGAAATACGGCATTCCCACAGCGGCTTGCGAGGTTTTCGATGACGTCGAAAAAGCACTTGCTTATATCGAAACCGCACCCATCCCGACGGTAATTAAAGCCGACGGACTTGCTCTCGGCAAGGGCGTAATCATCGCCTTTACCCGTGAAGAAGCAATCGATGCGGTTAAATCGATGATGTGCGACAAGGCATTCGGCAAGAGCGGCGAAAGAATCGTCGTTGAGGAATTCTTGGAAGGCCCCGAGGTTTCGGTGCTCTCCTTTACCGACGGCAAGACTGTAGTACCTATGATTTCGTCTATGGACCACAAGCGTATCGGAGATAACGATACCGGTCTTAACACAGGCGGTATGGGTACTGTTGCGCCCAACCCTTATTATACCGATGCAGTCGCAAAGGACTGTATGGAAAAAATCTTCCTCCCCACAATTAATGCGATGAACGCAGAGGGAAGAAAATTCAAGGGCTGCCTTTATTTCGGCTTGATGATTACCAAGGACGGCCCCAAGGTTATTGAATATAACTGCCGTTTCGGCGATCCCGAAACTCAGGTTGTGCTTCCTTTGCTTGAAACCGATCTTTTGACCGTTATGCAAGCGGTTACCGAAGAACGCCTTGGCGAAATCGAAGTTAAGTTCAGCGAAAAACACGCTTGCTGTGTTAGTATGGCATCCAAGGGATATCCCGAAAGCTATGCAAAGGGCTTTGAAATCACCATTCCCGAATCGATTGCCGATAACGTATTCGTTGCAGGCGGCGCCATTAAGGACAGCAAGCTCGTTACCTCGGGCGGACGTGTTCTCGGTGCGACTGCAATTGCAGAAACCCTTACCGATGCAATTAAAGCATCATATACTATGGTCGAATCCATTAATTTTGAAAATTCCTATTACCGCCGCGATATCGGCGCACGCGCATTAAAGGCGCCGGAGGTTAAATAAATGGTTTACAGAGTATTTGTCGAAAAGAAAAAAGAATTGGCATTTGAAGCAAAGGCGCTTCTTTCCGATGCGCGCACTCTTTTGGGCATTAACAACCTTACCGACGTAAGATTGTTAAACCGCTACGATGCCGAAAATATTACCGAAGAACTCTTTGATTACGCAAAAAAGACCGTCTTTTCCGAACCCCAGCTCGATATTACCTCGGATAATACCGATTCCTTGGGTGATGCAATCGTTTTTGCCGTAGAATATCTTCCCGGTCAGTTTGACCAGCGCGCAGACTCCGCGGCTCAATGTATCGCTATCATTTCGCAAGGCGACCGTCCCATCATTCGTACCGCAAGGGTATATGCACTCTACGGCGCACTTACCGATGAAGACGTAGCCGCAATCAAAAAGTACGTTATCAACCCCGTAGAATCGCGTGAAGCGGCGCTTGATAAGCCCGAAACACTCGCTACGGATTACGATATTCCCACAACCGTACGCACTCTCGACGGCTTTATCAAGCTCGACAGAGAGGGCTTGGTTGCGTTTATTAACGAATACGGTCTTGCAATGGATATCGACGATATCATTTTCTGTCAATCCTATTTCAAGGAAGAACAGCGCGATCCTACCATTACCGAAATCCGTATGATCGATACCTATTGGTCCGACCACTGCCGTCATACCACCTTTAACACCGTTATCGATAACGTTACCTTTGAAGACGAGCTTTTAAAGGAAACCTATGATAAATATATTGCAACCCGCGCAGAGCTAGGCAGAACAAAGCCCATCTGCCTTATGGACGTCGCAACTCTTGCCGTAAGATACCTTAAAAAGGCAGACAAGCTTGATAAGCTCGATGAATCCGAAGAAATCAATGCTTGTACAGTTAAGCTCGATATCGAGGTTGACGGAGTAACAGAGCCCTGGCTTCTTCTTTTCAAGAACGAAACCCATAACCACCCGACCGAAATCGAACCCTTCGGCGGCGCGGCTACATGTATCGGCGGCGCGATTCGTGACCCGCTTTCTGGCAGATCCTATGTTTACGGCGCAATGCGCGTAACCGGTGCGGCTGATCCGTTAAAGCCCGTTTCCGAAACCATCAAGGGTAAATTGCCTCAAAGAAAGATCGTTACTACCGCGGCGGCAGGTTATTCCTCCTACGGTAACCAAATCGGTCTTGCAACGGGTATCGTTGACGAGCTTTATCACCCCGGTTATGCTGCAAAGCGTA
>JAZTXY010000111.1:0-5915 GCA_045636665.1 Eubacteriales bacterium | reverse complement strand
CCCAGACTCAGAAGGAATATCCCGGTATGTCCACCGGTTATCTCGTTTCCGGTCAGGATAACGGCAAGACTCCCGAGGACGCACTCGCTTCCATTTATACCTATCTCGTAACCGCACAGGGCGCTAACAGCACCATCAACCCTGCAAGCGGCATTATGAGCTCCAAGGGCAATTATGCGGCTAAGATAGTTACCGACCGCGGTATTACCATCTGGCCCTGGACCTATAACTACGGCTCCAACAGCGGCGGCTTCTTCTCGGGCTGCGACGGCGTTACCACCGACGATGCTCAATGGGCACGTAATATGGCTAAGTATCTCAAGGCACCCGAAAACGTATCCATCGCAGTAGGTCAGCAGCTCGTTTCGGGCGCTACCGTGGTTGAATACGGCAATAACGAATATATCGCAGACGGCGCAAGCACCGTTGCAAGCGTCATCGAGGGCGAAGACGTTGCTACCGTTGTCAACGGCAAGCTCGTTGGTCTTAAGGAAGGCAAGGCAACCGTAATTCTCGGCTACCGCGCATCCACCCCCACCGGCGGCGTATATTACGTTTATACCGAACCCTTTGAGGTTACCGTTAAAACCGATAAGAATGCGCTTAAGGACGTTATCGATGCGGCAAAGGCTGCAAAGCGCACCGATTATATCCCCGAAAATTACGAAAAGCTTGTTGCTGCTCTTGAGGCTGCAGAGGATGTTTATGCCAAGTCCTCCGCAACCAATGCAGAAATCGAAAGTGTATGCGCGGTTCTTTCCGAGCTTGTAAACAACGTTGTAAGCAAGGACGCTACCTCTCTCGGCGCTGATTACACCACCACCAAGCCCAACAGAAACGACGTTTACGATGACGACGGCAAGCGTCTTACCGACGGCTCCAAGGGCTCGGTAAACGGCTCTGCTTATGCAGGCTGGAACAACACCGACATTGAGGTTATCGTTGACCTCGGCGAAGTGAAGGAGGTTAACTCCTTTACCGTATATTCAGCATACGGCTTCTGGGGCATTTCCGCACTCAAGTCTGTAAACATCCAGATCTCCGAAGACGGCAAGACTTATACCGATCTCGGTTCTGCAACCAAATATGCCAAGGGCACCAACGGCACCGCTGACACCGGCGCTGTCGTAACCCTTCTTGAGCACACCATCGTTACCGAAGATGTCAAGCGCGCTCGTTACGTCAAGTATACTATAGCTCGCACCGGTAATTTCGTCTGGATCGATGAGGTCGAAGCAACCCTTTCGTCCGGCGTAGTCTTCACTCCCGGCGACATCAACGATAACGGCGAGATCGAAAAGTTTGACTATATCCTCGCTAAGCGTGCGGTTATGAAGAGCGTAACTCTTACAGACGTTCAGAACCTCGCGGCTGACGTAAATAGCGACGGTGCAGTTGACAAATACGACTACATCCTTATCAAACGTCATGTAATGGGCACTTATACCATCGGTTAAAAATGATAAAAAAAGAACTCCCGAATCGTCGGGAGTTCTTTTTGTCATAAAAGGAAGCTATTAAAATGAAGAAGATTAATTTTCGTTGTTAACTTCGAATTTGTATCCGACACCCCAAATGGTTTTAAGGCTCCAAGCCTCGGATGCGTTTTCGAGCTTTTCGCGGAGACGCTTAATGTGAACGTCAACCGTACGGCTATCGCCGAGATAATCGAAGCCCCAAACCTTATCAAGCAATTGATCGCGGGTGAAAACGCGGTTGTAGTTGGAAGCGAGGAAGTAGATAAGCTCTAATTCTCTGGGAGGGAGGTCGATCGCTTTTCCGCGGATTTTAAGCTCGTACTTACGAAGCGAGATTTCAAGATTATCGAACTTGATAAGCTCGCCGTCGGCAGAATCGTGCTTTGCGTAACGGCGAAGCACCGCTTTGATACGCGCGAAAACCTCTTTCATATCCAAGGGCTTAACAATATAGTCGTCGGCGCCAAGCTCAAGACCCAAAACCTTGTCGATCGTTTCGCCCTTTGCGGAAATCATAATAATCGGCTTGGAGGATTGTTCGCGGATTTCACGGCAAATCTGCCAGCCGTCCTTTTTCGGGAGCATGATATCGAGCAACACCAAATCGGGTTCGTACATACGGAAGATAGTCATCGCTTCAACGCCGTCGTTGGCGGTGCGTACCTCATAACCTTCTTTTTCAAGGTACATACGCAACAGGTCGCAGATGTTTATATCGTCGTCAATGACCAATATTTTGGTTGTCATAGCAAATTCTCCTTATGATTAACAAATATAAATTTAACAAAAATATCATTTTCAACTTACATATACCACAAAAATCCCCGATTGACAAGGCGGTTTCGAAAAACAGATGTAAACTTTTGTTAAATTATTAGAGCTTAAAAATATTACATAAAATTACATATTGCATAATACAAACAAATGTAGTATACTATCTTGTATAAATAATGCCCTAAAAGCGTTATTCAGAGGAGAAACAGTTACATATGAAACTTGGAATAGTCGGTCTGCCCAACGTCGGCAAAAGCACACTTTTCAACGCGTTGACAAAGGCAGGCGCAGAAAGTGCGAACTATGCGTTTTGCACTATCGATCCCAACGTCGGTATCGTTCCCGTGCCCGATGAACGGCTTGACCGTTTGGCTGAACTGTACAACCCCAAAAAGGTGACCCACGCTACCGTTGAATTTGTGGACATCGCGGGACTTGTAAAGGGCGCGGCAAACGGCGAAGGTCTTGGAAACAAATTCCTTTCTCACATCCGTGAGGTCGATGCTATCGTTCATGTTGTTCGATGCTTCGGCGGAAGCAAAATCATTCACGTTGAGGATTCTGTCGATCCTGCGCGTGACGTTGAAACGATAAATACCGAGCTTATTCTTTCGGATATTGAAATGCTCGAAAGACAAATCGATAAGCTTACAAAGCAAGGAAAGGGCGATAAAAGCGCGCTTGCCGATGCGGAGGTGCTTAAAAGAGTTTGCGCTGAACTTACCAAGGGCGTTTGCGCAAGAAACGTTTCGCTTAGCGAAAGCGAAGCCGAATTGCTTAAAACCGTTCCCCTTCTTTCGGGTAAGCCGGTAATCTATTGTGCGAACGTGTCGGAGGATGACCTTGGCCGTCCCGACGAGGAAAATCAATACTTCAATGCTCTTAAAAAGGCAATCGAGGGCGAGGATGCCGAAATAATTTCGGTATGTGCCGAAACAGAGGCGGCGCTCGGCGATCTTGATGAAGAAGAACAGCAGGCATATCTTGAAGATCTCGGCGTAAGCGAAACCGGATTGGACAAGCTTATCACCGCTTCTTATGCTTTGCTCGGACTGATTTCGTTCCTCACCGCAGGCGAACCCGAGGTTCGCGCTTGGACTATTAAAAAAGGAACGAAAGCCCCCGGCGCGGCGGGAAAAATCCATACGGACTTCGAACGCGGATTTATCCGTGCAGAGGTTGTGGCTTATGAATCGCTTATCGAAAAGGGCTCGCTTGCCGCATGTAAGGAAGCAGGCCTTGTCAGAAGCGAAGGCAAGGAATACGTTATGAACGACGGCGACGTCGTACTGTTCCGTTTTAACGTTTGATTAAATAGAAATATTTAATAGATTTACAATCAGAAAGGAAATTGTTATGAAAAAACTTTTTGCGTGTATCATAGCGCTTCTTATGCTCGTTCCTCTTATGGCGGCGTGTGAAGAATCCGGTGATACCTCCAACACTTCCGATGTTGTTTCCAATGCGGTATCCGGCTCTACCGATACCGAAGCCTCGCTTCCTGACGTTGAAGTTCAGGATATGAACGGCAGAGAATTTAACGTTCTTTGTTGGGACTGGGGTGCAGGCTCCGCTTCCATTCTCGGCTATACCGGTGAAATTATGTATGCCGAAGAAAATCCCTCTGCAGTTGACGAAGCTAAAAAGCTTGTTGTTGACAAGATTGAATCCGAATACAACTGTAAAATCAACGGTGAAAAGACCAACACTATCTCGATCACCACAACTCTTAAGAATCAGGTAACCTCCGGTCTTCACTACTACGATATTATTTTCGACTCCATCAGCACCGCTGCTGCAATGGTTCCCGACGGAGTACTTCTCGACCTCAATTCTATTCCCAACCTCAACCTTACCGATCCTTGGTGGGACCAGAATGCTGTTAAGGACCTTTCCATTGCAAACAAGGTATACTTTGCTTGCGGCGATATCAATACCTATGACGACCAAGGTACTTGGTGCATGCTCTTCAACAAGACCTTGAAGACCAAGCTCGGTATTGAAGAAGACTTCTATCAACTCGTTCGCGATAATCAGTGGACATTCGATAAGTTCGTAGAAATTTGTAAGAGAGGCTACACCTCCGATACCAGCGGCGACGGCATACTTGATGAAAAGGATACTTGGGCGTTCGGTACCGAAAAATACAACATCTACGTTCACCTTCTCGCGGCAGGTCAGAAGATCTCCAAGAAGGACGAAAACGACCTTCCTTATCTTACCGTTAGCGAAGAACCCGAAGCAACTTATACCATTCTCGGTAAGGTTCTCGAATTCTACAATGACGAACAAACCGTTATGGTTGCAAACTCTCCCAAGTATGAAGGCAAGGGCTTTACCAACGTTTGGGAAGCAACCGTTCACAAGGCATTTATCGAAGGTAGAGAATTGTTCTACATGTGCGGCCTTATCAACTCGGCATCCTTCCGCGTAATGGAAGACGAATTCGGTATCCTTCCCATTCCTAAGTACTACGATACTCAGGACAGATATTATCACACCGTTTCGGTTGGTAACGCTTCTTGTATGTCTATCCCCGAAGGTACCACCAACGTTGAAGAAGTTGGTCTTATCGTTTCCGCGATCGCAAGAGAATCCAAGCTTCTCGTTACCCCCGCATACTATGACGTTCAGCTTAAATACCGCGATTCCCGCGATGACGAATCCGGCGAAATGCTCGACCTCATCTTCTCCACCCGTACCTTTGACATTGCAAACGCATATAACTGGGGCGGCATCCGCGACCAATACACCAGCCTTAGCCAAAGCGACATCGCATCCCGTTTCGATAGAATTCTTTCCACCGCTGAGCTCGCAATGGAAAGCTTTGTTGAAAAGATTACTGCAGAACAATAATCAACAAACACGCTCAATAAAGTAAGCACAGGCGTTGCTTCAATATATGGATTTGAACGGCGGTACGCTTGCTTCGCGTTTTGAAGCAATGATTTCCGTTGCGGAAATGCAAATGGAAGCGTTTATTCAAAACGTACAAACTAAGGAATAAAAAACACGAAAACACGGCGGTGTAACACTTTTGCGTTACACCGCTGGAGTGCATTTTAACGAACAGAGGGATAAACGACTCATCCCAAGACAAAATCGGCTTTTATTGTGAAAAGTCGCTCCACTCCCCCTTACGAAAGGTGTTATTATGAAAAAGACAATCGCAACTATATTGTTGTTTGCTATGGTTGTTTTTTGCTTCGCAGCGTGTGAGCAAGACTCCGACACATCTTCTGCTTCGTCGGTAAACGGCGAGCAGTCGAATGCAGGCGAAACAAGCCAGAATATTGAAATTGAGGTAAAAGATCTCGGCGGCAGAGAAATCAATATTCTTTGTCACGACTTTGCTACAGGCCTTCAGTATCTCTTTGGCTACACCGGTGAGGTTATGTATGATGAAGAAAACCCCTCCGCGGTTGACGAAGCGAAAAAACGCGTCGTTGACTATATCGAAACCAATTACAACTGTGTTATCAACGGAAAATTATCTACCACCGTTGTTGACACCGTTAAGAATCAGGTAACCTCCGATCTTCACGAATACGATATCGTGTTCGATACACTCGGCAGAGCACCCACACTTGTAACCGGCAAGTATATTGTTGACCTTAATTCGGTTCCCAATATCAACCTTACCGATCCTTGGTGGGACCAGAA
>JAZTXY010000110.1:0-5042 GCA_045636665.1 Eubacteriales bacterium | reverse complement strand
CAATTTGATAACGGTTGACAGCCAAATGATACCCGACGGCAACTTCCCCACCGTTGCATCGCCCAACCCCGAAAACCGCGAATGCTTTGAAGAAGCTATCAAGATACTCGATGCCGAAAGCATCGATTGCGGCGCAATTATCGCGACCGACCCCGATGCCGACAGAATCGGTCTTGCCATTAAAAACGACAAGGGTGAATTCTTTGCGCTCAACGGCAACCAAATCGGGGCATTGCTTATCGACCATATTATTAAAATAAGGAAGAAAAACGGCAACCTTCCCGAAAACGCATGCGCTATCAAATCGGTCGTTTCCTCGAACCTTTTTGATGCGATTTGCGAAAAGAACGGCGTGCGCCACATCAGCGTGCTCACCGGCTTCAAATATATCGGCGAAAAGATAAAGCTTTGGTCGGCTGACGGAAGCAACACCTTTATTTTCGGTTACGAAGAAAGCCAAGGCTATCTTTCTGCGGGATACGCAAGAGATAAAGATGCAATCGGCGCAAGCGTGCTTACCGCCGAAATGGTTTGCCGTCATTATGCAGAGGGCAGAACCGTTTACCAAGCTTTGCAAGATATCTACGCCGAATACGGCATTTATAAGGAAAGCGTTCTCAACGTCAAGATAAGCGGTATCGACCCGATGGGCCTTATGGGCGAAATTATGGCGGATATCCGCAAAACAAGCGTTGAATCCATCGGCGGAATGAAGGTTACCGCTAAGCGCGATTATGCAACCGGCGTAATTAAATACGCAGACGGCAGCGAAGGCGCTACAGGTCTTCCCGAAAGCAATATGCTTTATTTCGAGCTTGAAGGCGGTTCGGCGGTTATTGTAAGACCTTCGGGCACAGAACCCAAAATCAAGGCATATATCCTCATCTGCGCCGAAAACGAAGGCGAGGCAAACGCCAAGATCGACGCTTGCACCGAGGATTGCAAAAAATTACTTTCTAAATAAAGGAAACCGATATGGACGAAAGATTGCAAAAGCTTTTTGATGAAATATATACCCCCGTTTCGAAATTCGAGGTCACCGCTTATATCACCGACGAGCCGGTAACCTATGAAAACCGTCAAAGCGGCAAGGTTATGCAGCTTTCCGAGGGTCAACGCTGGGGTAAGCTTTGGGATTGCGCTTGGATGGAAATGAAGGGCAAGATTCCCGAAGGCATTGATTTGCAAAACATTGCCTTTTTGCTCGACGTTGGCGGCGAGGGCTTGGTTTTCGATAAAAACGGCGTACCTTTTAAAGGAATTACCAACAAAGACAGCTTTTACTCGTTCCATTTGGGAATGCCCGGCAAGGTTGTCGTTTACCCCGATGACGATATGTTAAACGGCGGCAATATCGATATTTGGCTTGATTGCGGTGCAAACGACCTTTTCGGCGAGGACGAGCATTGTCCCCTTGATAAGATAGGCGTGCTTCACAAGGCGCAAATCGCGACCGTTGATAACGCGAAGCGCGACCTTTATTACGACCTTGAGGTTATTTGGCATCTTGCCGAGGCTACCAAGGATGAAGAGCTTAAAAAGAACGCGAAGGAATGCTTCGAAAAGGCAATTTCCGTTTGTTCCGATGATATTGCGTCCGCAAAAAGGATTACCGAAGAATTTCTTTCGCAAAAGAGCGAAAGCGATTTTAAAATCACCGCGCTCGGTCACGCACATATCGACCTTGCATGGCTTTGGCCGATAAGAGAAACGAAGCGCAAGGCAGCAAGAACCTTTGCAACGGTTTTAAGACACAGCGAAAGATATAAAAATTATCTTTTCGGCGTCAGCCAGCCGCAAATGCTTGAATGGGTGCGCGACGAGCATCCCGAGCTTTACAAACAGATGAAAGAGCTTTACAACGAAGGTCGTCTTGAGCTTCAAGGCGGTTTTTGGGTCGAAAGCGATACCAACGTACCTTCGGGCGAAAGCCTTGTCCGTCAAATGCTTTACGGCAAGAGGTTTTTCAAGGAGGAATTCGGATACGAGCAAGAGATTCTTTGGATTCCCGACGTATTCGGTTATACCGCGCAATTGCCTCAGATTATGGCAAAAAGCGGAGTTAAATACTTCCTTACCATAAAAATGAGCTGGAATGCGGTCAACCTCTTCCCTCACAGCACCTTTAATTGGATCGGTCTTGACGGCTCGAATATTCTTACTCATATGCCGCCCGAGGGTAATTACAACAGCGCGGCAAGAGCAGAATCGATGATAACCACGGAAGAAAAATTCCGCGAGCGCGAAATAGACAACCGTTCAATGCTGCTTTACGGCATCGGCGACGGCGGCGGCGGCCCCGGTATGGAGCATCTTGAAAGATTAGAGCGCGAATACGACCTTATCGGCATTCCGAAGGTAAAGCAGGCGTTTGCGATCGATTTCTTCAGAGATCTTGACAAGGATAAAGAAAAATTCCCCTCTTACAAGGGAGAGCTTTATCTTGAAAAGCATCAAGGCACCTACACGACTCAATCGCGCAATAAGCGATACAACAGAAAGTGCGAGTTCGGCTTCCACGATGCAGAAATTATGTCAACCATTTCCGCGCTTTTGAATAAGAAAAATTATCCCAATACAGAGCTTGAAAAGCTTTGGAAAGAGGTTTTGCTTTATCAGTTCCACGATATAATTCCCGGTAGCTCGATAAAGCGCGTTTACGACGAAACCGACGTTCGATATGCTTGCATCTTAAAGGACATCAAAGACATCGAGCAATCCGCCTTTGAATCCTTGGCAAGTAAAAAAGACGGAAGAACCTATTTCAATCCGTCGCCCTTTGCGTTCGACGGATACGTTAAAAACGGCAACAAATACGACCGCGTAAAGGCAAAGCCGATGAGCTTTGCGTTGGCGCAGGATTGCAAATGCGACGGTGTTTCGGTTAACGGCGATTGCATTGAAAACAGCAAGATAAAGGTCATCTTCACGCCCGACGGCGGTATTTCCTCGGTCATCGGCAAGGAAGACGGATTTGAATATTTGCGAAGCGAAGGCAATATTTTGACCGCTTATTCCGATACCGTTAACGCGTGGGAGGTTCCTGCGGATTACGCGGTAAATCCCCAAAAACGCCTTGAGGTTAAAGAGGTTTCGACAAATATCGTTAACGGAATTGCCGAAAGAAAACCCGTTTACACCATTAACGACAGCGTGATAACGCAAACCGCGATAATTTATCCCGACAGCGCAAAAATCGACTTTGTTACCGACGTTGATTGGAAGGAAACGCATCAAATGCTTCGCGCCGCCTTCCCGCTTGCGGCACAAAGCGACGAAGCCGATTGCGATATCCAATACGGCGTTATCAAAAGACCTACTCACAAGCGCGACAGCTTCGCGGCGGCAAAGAAGGAAATATGCGCTCACAAGTGGATCGATATTTTCGACGGCACACACGGCGCGGCTTTGATGAACGATTGCAAATACGGTCACAGAGTTTGGAACAGCGTGCTTGATATCGACCTGTTAAGAAGCAGTATGTACCCCGGCAAGGATGCCGACAAGGGAACTCACTCGTTTACATATTCGTTCTACGTACACGGCAAGGATTATGTAAACTCGCTGACATCCGAAGGATATGCGCTTAACGATCCGCCCAAGGCATTTGACGGAAGCGTTGACAAAGCGCTGATTGACAAATCCTTTGTTGAGTGCGTTGGCGAAAACGTCGCAATCGACTGGGTAAAGGTTGCAGAGGACGGAAGCGGTGTTATAGTACGCGCTTACGAATTTGCAGGCAAAAACGCAAACGTTAATATTTCGTTGAACGAAATGTTCGGCGATAAGAAAGCGTATATTTGCGATTTGATGGAAAACGTCATTTGCGAAATAGACGGCAACGTTTCGTTCACACCCTATGAAATACAAACAATAAAATTTATCTGATGAACAATACCTCCGATGAGCCACGGCTTTTCGGAGGTATTGTTTCGTCATAAAACGCGTTAAATCGAATAATTTCCAAATTTTTATGTGTAATTATTTACAATTTGTATTTATTTTATTGTTGACAAACAATCGGGGAATGTTTTATTATTAAAATGTAAAAATTTCAACTTTATGAGGAGAAGCTATGCTCGAACTACGGGATATTAAAAAATCCTATACCGTGGGAGATACGGTAACCGAGGCACTTAAGGGCATTTCCATCGATTTTCGCGAAAGCGAATTCGTTGCTATTTTGGGTCCTTCGGGATGCGGCAAAACGACGCTGCTTAACGTTGTCGGCGGTCTTGATAAATATGACAGCGGCGATTTGGTAATAAGCGGCAGGTCGACAAAGGAATACAAGGATTCGGATTGGGACAAATACCGTAACCATTCCATCGGCTTTGTTTTTCAAAGCTATAACCTTATTCCCCACCAAACGGTGCTTTCAAACGTAGAATTGGCGCTTTCGCTTTGCGGCGTTTCCAAATCCGAAAGAAGAAAACGCGCAAAGAAAGCCTTGGAGGAGGTCGGACTTCACGACCAGCTTTATAAAAAGCCCTCTGAAATGTCGGGCGGACAGTTGCAACGCGTTGCTATTGCAAGAGCGCTTGTTAACAATCCCGATATCATCCTTGCCGACGAGCCGACGGGCGCTTTGGACTCCGAAACGAGTCTTCAGGTTATGGATATCCTTAAAGAGGTTGCAAAAGAGCGACTTGTTATTATGGTTACCCACAACCCCGAGCTTGCAGACCGTTATGCAACGCGCGTTATAAAAATGCTTGACGGCGAAATTCTTTCCGACAGCGCACCTCTTACCGAAGAAGACGCGGAAAAGGAAAAGAAAAACGACGCAATCAAGAAGGAAGCCGAAAAGAAGGCGAAGAAGCCCTCGATGTCGTTGCGCACCTCGTTCGGTCTTTCGCTTAAAAACCTCATTACCAAAAAGGGCAGAACGATGCTCACAAGCTTTGCGGGCAGTATCGGTATTATCGGTATCGCGCTTATCTTTGCGGTATCGCAGGGTATGACCACATATATCAACACCGTTCAGGAGGATACTCTGACATCCTATCCCTTAACGCTTGAATCCCAACACATGGATATAA
>JAZTXY010000109.1:0-13355 GCA_045636665.1 Eubacteriales bacterium | reverse complement strand
ATTCCCGAAGGAACCCAAAGCGGCTCGACCTTCTCGGTTCGCGGAAAGGGCGTTCCCAAGCTTAACGGCAAATCGCGCGGCGACCTTTACGTTACGGTCACCGTCGAAACCCCCAAAGGTCTTTCCAAAAAGCAAAAGGATTTGCTTAAGGAGTTCCAAGAGAGCTTACAAGACAAAAATTACGCAAAAAAGAAGTCGTTTTTCGACAGATTTAAAAAGTAAATTCAAAAAGCCGTTGCAAACCGCAACGGCTTTTCCTTGTTTCTTTAAGGAATTATGATTTCGTTGGAAATCGTATAAGTGCCGAACACCTGACGCTTAGCAAGGATATAATCGAATTTATCAACCGTTCCGTCGGTATTTATGTCCGATGCTCCGAGCTGCGTGATCGTGCCTCGAAACGTGCCAAGACACAAGCGTTTGATAAGAATGTAGTCAAATTTATCCACGGCGCGGTCTTTGTTTACGTCACCGCTGCCGTAGGTTGAAAAAGCTTTGAGCGCGGAAATTCCATCGGCAGATTCAAATACAAGCTTTACAATCGGAACCTTGATCTCTCCGTCAACCGTAACGGTATAGGTAAAGTCATCCTTGCCCTCGGCTTTTTCAATGCTTTCAATACCCACACCGAAAAGATATCCCTTTTCTTCGCCGCCAAACTGTGAAACGTCCAATTCTTCTTCAAAGGTCAACTCAAAAACCGAAGAAACAAAGGAATCGCTCACCTTAATTTCGTCAACGTTGCTTTCGTTGATAGGGGACTCCGATGCGGTATAGGTATCCAATTCATCATCGAGATAAATAATACCGTTAATATCCGCCTCTAAAACCGTTTCTTGCTCGGACAAGACCTTGATAGCTTCCTTCAAAGGAATTTTGCCGTCGATAGTCACACAGTAAGAATAAAGGTCACCCACCTTTTCCTGCCAAGCCTTTAATTCCTCATCGGTTTCGCAAGGAAAGAGCGCTTCCAGCTTGACTATGCAAATACCTAAAAACTCCGAGCCCTCGGCATCGGTATAGTCATCGGGGTCGTAAAATACGTTAGTGAATAAAATTATCTCATCCTTTACGCAGGGCACCCCGTCGATAATGACCACGTCGAAATCATCTGCCGCACTTGCAAACAGGGTGAAGCAGGATGCCAGAAGGCAGACAGCCAAAACAAAACTTAACTTTTTCATAATTTTATTCTCCCTTCGTGTAATTTCATCTATAATATTGCGGACTGCAACTATCCCTATATTAATATTATATATACATATATATGCTTCAACAATAGTTAAAATCAACAATGTTTTTCAAGCATTTTCTGGCATTAAAACGATATCACCGTTCGTTATGAATTTTTCTTTAATTTTATTGCAATTTCATAATTATTGTGGTATACTTTCATATTGAGAAATAATCGATAACTATACCCAATTTTGATTAAGGGAGGGAGCACCGTGAAAAAACGCCTTATTGCCATCGACGGCTTGGATGCCTCGGGCAAGATGACTCAAACCGAAATGCTCAAAGATAAAATCGCAGGAATGGAACTTCCCTACCGTTATCTTTCGTTCCCCACCTATGATCCCGATTATTCCGCGCACGTGAATATGTATCTAAAGGGACGCTTCGGCGACGATCCCGAAACCGTCAATCCCTTTGCGGCAAGCAGCTTTTTCGGTGCAGACAGATATTGCTCTTATATGCTCGATTGGAAAAAGGATTACGAAAACGGCAGTATAATCCTTGCAAACCGCTATACCTCGGCAAACGCAGTGCATCAGCTGAGCAAGCTTGATGAAAGCGAATACGATTCGTTCCTTTCTTGGCTTATGGATTACGAATACAACAAATTGGGCATACCGAAGCCCGACGCCGTCGTTTACCTTTGCGTACCGCCCGAGGTTTCGCAAAAGATGATACAGCACCGTTGCGACGAAACGGGCGCCGAAAAGGATATTCACGAAAGCAACAAAAAGCATCTTGAAAATTCCTATCGCGCCGCGCTTTATTCGGCGGAAAAGCTGGGTTGGATCAAAATTGACTGTGCGCGTGACGGCGAGCTCCGCGCGCGTGAGGATATTCACCAAGAAATAGTTGAACGGTTAAAAGAAATTATTCCCGAATTTGAAAGGAAGTAAAGCTATGAATACCGTATATATTCTCCTCGCAAGAGGTTTTGAAGAAAGCGAAGCAATAGTCCCCGCAGACCTGTTGAAGCGCGCAGGCGCAAACGTTGTTCTTGTTGCGGCAGAAGGCGGTCTTGCAGTCCCCGGCGCACACGGAATCACCGTTTCGGCAGATATTACTATCGACGAGCTTCGCAAGGAGGATATGTCCTGCCTCGTTCTTCCGGGCGGAGCCTTGGGCACTCAGCTTCTCGGCGACAATCCCAGAGTTTTAAGTCTTATCGAATATGCCGCAAGCCGCGGACTTTACATCGCAGCTATCTGCGCCGCACCCTCGATACTCGGCAAAATGCGTCTGCTTGACGGCAGAAACGCCGCCGTTTACCCCGATTTTGCACCTGCTTTGCAATATGCCAACATAACCGGCAAAAAGGTTGAGCACGACGATATTTTCATCACCGCAGAGGGTATGGGCGTTTCGTTCGAATTTGGCTTTAAGCTTGTCGAGGTTATGTACGGCACCGAAGCCGCAAACGAAATTCGCGCTTCTGTACGACACAACTGATTCGTTTAAAAAAATCACCGCGAAGGGAGGAAGGAAAAAGTGGCGGAATCGTTAAAAGAAAAGATCAAATCGCCGGCGTTCACAACGCCTATCTTGGTCATTTTCGTTATCGCCGCGATGCAAGCGTCGAAATATGCTCTTGCCACGGTTGACAGCGAAACCAATCTTTTCCTCGCGGTTGGGGTTATCCAGCTTGCGGTCCTTGCATTACCGTGTATGCTTTATTACCTTTTAAAGGGACGTAAGCTTCAAGAACCGATGTTTATCGTGCCGAAGGGCGGCACACACATTTTGTTCCTTATCTTCTCGGCATTGCTTTTCATAAGCGGTATGCTGCTTATAAAGTATTTCTATTTTATCAACGGCGGCGAGGTCGCATCGCTCGTTAATTTCTACAAGGATTTTTCGGGCACGACCGAGGACACAAGCCATATCGAAATTATCCTTTCGCTTATCGTTATCCCCGCATTTTGTGAAGAATTTTTCTTCCGCGGCATTGTTTTCAGCGAATACCGCAAATACGGCACGGGCAACGCGATAATGATTTCCGCGCTTTGCTTTGCGATGCTTCATTTTTCGATTGAGAATATGGTTATCTACCTGTTCACGGGCTTGTTGCTCGGATTTGTAACCGCTGTCACCCGTTCGATAATCCCCTCGATAATCCTTCACCTTTTAAGTAACACCTTAAGCATTTACGCAAGCGACGCGTTTTTGCGTGTTACCGTTGTTAAAAACGGCGCGTTCTTTATCGGATTTATTCTCGTTATGATTACGGGAATAGCGAGTATCCTTTTCCTTTCGCGTGTGGAAAGTATATTTTACGCCTATTCCGAGCGACCGCAAATCGAATCCATACCCCCGAAAAGCAGACACAACCTCGGCAAGGTGTTCCTTTCTCCGACGTTTTTGGTGTTGCTTATCGGCTTTATCATCTTTTCGCTGTATTTTTAAGGAGGAATTGCTTTGGCAGATAAAAAAGAAAACAGCCGCGCAGACGAGCTTTTCGAAATATTAAACGAATATAGCGACAAAAAGCAAAAAGACGTTAAAGAAACGCTTGAGGGCTCGGACGACGTAAGCAGTGTTGATGAAATACTCGAAATACTGTCAAAGGGAAGCTCGAAAATCGAAAACAATTACGAAGAAGCCGAGCCGACCGAGGAGGAAGCCGAAATCCCCGTTGCGATATTCAGCCACTTAAGCGAAGAAAGCGATACCGCACAGCCCCTGCCCGAAGCGGATTTGCCCATCGGAGAGGATTTGGCAAGCTTTTCGAACCATTTCTCCGAGGATGACGGAAGCATTCCCCTGCCCGTGGCAGAGGAAGAGGATACCGTTTCGGAGCCTGCGGAAAAGGAACGCATCGGCGTGTTCGCGGTTCTCGGAAGCATTGTCCGCAATATCGCCATCATCCCGAAGGCGGTGGTTTATATCGCTCTTGTTTTGGTTGTTGCGGCTTATCTTTCTTACTATATCATAACCATTGGCAACGACGTTTTCGCGCTCGTTACCGACACGAAGGAAATCACGCTTACCATTGAAAGTAATGCGACTCACGAAAGCGTTGGCGAGCTTTTGGAAGAAAAGGGCGTTATCAAATACGGTTGGGTTTATGAAATTTATATGGAATATCGTTCCGACGGCGACAGCAGCTCGGAATATATTCCCGGCGACTACAAGCTCAACACCAATTACAACTATTCGCAGATAATCACTGCGCTTACCTCGAAATCGGTTAAGCGTGAAATCGTGCGCGTTACCATTCCCGAGGGCTTTACCATTGACCAGATAATCGACCTTCTTATCGAAAAGGGCGTAGGTCAGCGCGAGGATTATATTGAAGCGATAAACAATTACCCCTATAAATGGGAATTTGTTCAGCGCTTGGAGGAGCTTGGCTACTCCGAACACCGCAAATACCGTTTGGAGGGCTATCTTTACCCCGACACCTATGAATTTTACACGACCGAAAGCGAAGTTTACGTTGTCAACAAAATGCTCAACGCTTTCAACGATAAATTCTGGAAGGACTTTACCCGTGTAAACAGCAAGGGTGAATCCTATCAGGAAACGATGCTTAAGGAATATAACCTTACCTTTGACGATTTGATCGTTCTTGCATCGCTCACGCAAAGCGAAGGCGGTACGGTTGATGATTTCTATGCGATTTCATACGTCTTCCACAACCGTCTTTCCCATCCGTCGTCCTTCCCGAAATTGGAAAGCGACGCCACCATTCAATACGTTTTACCCGAAAGAATTTCCGATTCCGAGGAATTAAATCCCAATTACGAATCACCCTATAACACCTATCTTTACGACGGACTGCCTCCCGGAGCGATAAGCAACCCCGGACTTGACGCGCTTTACGCCGCAATGTTCCCGATAGCGCCGCTTTCGAGCAGCGGCAAGGATATCGATGCTTACTTCTTCGTTTCCAACGATGCCGGCAAGACCTATTTTGCATCGAGCAAGAGCAGTCACGAAAAGAACGTCGCCCAAGCAAAGGCGGACAATATTGCAATTGAAAACGGAACTTACGATGGTTAATAAAAAAAGGCCCGAGCTTTTATCGCCTGCGGGCAACCTTGAAAAGCTAAAATACGCTATAAACTACGGCGCAGATGCAGTTTACTGTGCGCTTAACCGCTTCGGTATGCGCGCATCGGCAGGCAACTTAAGCCCCGAGCAGTTGGCAGAGGGGCTTGAATACGCCCACGCTCGCAACGCAAAGGTTTACGTTACCTTAAACACAATGCCGCGCGACCACGAGCTTAACGATTTGCGCGAATATGCAAAAATCCTTGCCGAAATCAATCCCGATGCTTATATCATAAGCGATCCGGGTGTTATGGACATTATAAAAGAGGCGATTCCCGATGCGGAATTGCACCTGTCGACGCAGGCGTCGACAGTAAACTCGGCAGCGATCAGATTCTGGAGCAGATACGGAGTTAAGCGTGTTGTTCTTGCGCGTGAGCTCTCGCTTGACGAGATAAAGACAATACGTGCCAACATTCCCGAGGAAACCGAAATAGAATGCTTTATTCACGGCGCGATGTGCATTTCCTATTCGGGCAGATGCTTGATGTCCAACTATTACACGGGCAGAAACGCAAACGGCGGCGCTTGTGCTCAGCCCTGCAGATGGAAATATTTTCTTCGTGAAGAAAAGCACGGCGAAACCGCGTATGCCGAACAGTTTGAAGACGGCACTTACGTGTTTTCCTCACGCGATATGCGAATGATAGAGCATATTAACGACCTTGTCGATACAGGTATCGATTCGCTTAAGATTGAAGGCAGAATGAAGAGCGCTTATTACACCGCCGCGATTACAAACGCTTACAAAATCGCGCTTGACGATTATTTCGGCGGACGCGCGTTTGACGAAAGATGTCTGCGCGAAACCGAAAGCGTAAGCCACCGCGAATACGGCACGGGCTATTTCTATTCTTCTCCCTCGACCGATGCAAACACCGTTACCGTTAACGAATATATCGCAGACCGTCCCTTCCTTGCGACGGTTACCGAATTTGATGCCGAAAAGAAACTGGCGAAATGCTTCCAACGCAACAAAATGCGTGTCGGCGAAAAGGCGAATTTGCTTTCGCCGAGCCAATTCGGTCAGGATTTTACCATCGGCAATATGTTCGACGAGGAAATGAATCCGATAGATTCGACACCGCACGCAGGTATGGTATTTTACCTTGAAATCGATTCCGCAAAAAGCGGAGATATTATCAGAGGCGCATAAATGATTCAACTTAAAGACCTTGCAACCGAAAAGGTTACGATAATTTCGGGGCCCTATGGGGCAGGAAAAACCAACGTTGCCGTTAATTTGGCAATGGATATCGCCAAAAGCGGTCAGGTTTGCCGTATTGCCGACCTTGACATAGTCAACCCCTATTTTCGCTCGGCAGACAACGCGAAAATGCTTGATGCCTTGGGCGTACAAACGATGATACCCGAATTTGCAAACACAAACGTCGATATTCCCGCACTTCCGCCCAATTACCACATGCTGTTCAACGGAGAGGGCAAATCGATTGCCGACGTCGGCGGCGACGGTGACGGCGCGGCAGTTTTGGGTCGCTCGCACGATGATTATGTCGAAGCGGGTTATAAAATGTATTTCGTTTATAACCGTTACAGATATATCACCGCCGAGCCCGAAAGCGCTTTGGAGGTGCTTGAGGAAATAAAACGTGCGTCGGGCTTGGAATTCCACGGAATTATCAACAATTCAAACCTCGGCGCAGAAACGACAAAGGAACATATTTTAAGCTCGATTCCCTATGCGCAAAAGTTGGCGGAGATTTCAAACCTTCCCCTGCTTCTCACCACCGCGCCCGATTGGCTGACGGTAGAAAACACTATTCCGATTACCGATATAACTAAAAAGTTATTTTGATAATAAAAAAACTATATAAAGGACCAAGGAAAATGAACAAAGTAACATTCAAAACCGAACTCTGTAAGGGTTGCGGACTTTGTGTTTTGGCTTGCCCGAAGAAAATCGTCTTCCTCGACAAAAGCATCCTTAACGCAAAGGGTTATCACCCCGCAACCGTAACCGAAATGGACAAATGTATCGCTTGTGCTATGTGCGCGACGATGTGTCCCGACGTTGTTATAACCGTAGAAAGAGGTGACAAATAATGGGCGAAAAGCTTTTGATGAAAGGTAACGAAGCGATTGCGGAAGCGGCTATCCGTGCAGGCTGTAAGCTCTTCTTCGGTTACCCCATTACCCCTCAAACCGAGCTTGCCGAATATATGGCAAAGCAGATGCCTAAAAGAGGCGGTCTTTCGCTTCAAGCAGAAAGTGAAATCGCCGCTATCAATATGGTATTGGGCGCGGCAAGTACCGGTGCCCGAGTTATCACCAGCTCCTCTTCCCCCGGAATCTCGCTTAAGTGCGAAGGTATTTCCTACATAATCGGCTCCGACCTTCCCTGCGTTATCGTTAACGTACAGCGCGGCGGTCCCGGTCTTGGCGGTATTCAGCCCGCGCAAAGCGACTATAACCAAGCAACCAAGGCGCTCGGTCACGGCGACGGTCACGCAATCGTTCTTGCACCCAACTCGGTACAGGAAATCGCGACTCTCGTAGGCGAAGCCTTCGACCTTGCCGACATCTACCGTATGCCCTGTATGATTCTTGCAGACGGCGCATTGGGACAAATGATGGAGCCGGTTGACTTTGAAGCAAAGCCCGCGCGTGAAATCCCCGAAAAGGATTGGGCTTGCTGCGGACACGGCGGAAAGCGCGTTCACAACATCGTAAACTCGCTTTATATCGAACCCGACCAGCTTGAAAAAATCGTTTTGGAACGCTTCGAAAGATATAAGAAGCTCGAAGAAAACGAAGTTAAATACGAAGAATATCTTACCGAGGATGCCGATATCGTTCTCGTTGCCTACGGTATTACCGCGCGTATCGCAAAAACCGCAGTCCGCAACGCACGCAAGAAGGGCATCAAGGCAGGTCTTTTCCGTCCCATTACACTTTATCCCTTCCCCAAGAAGGAATTGAATGCACTTGCCGACAAGGTAAACAGCTTCCTTTCGGTTGAAATGAATATGGGACAGATGGTAAACGACATTAAGCTTGCCATCAACTGCAAAAAAGACGTATATCACTACGGAAGAACGGGCGGCATGATCCCCTCTCCCGAGGAGATACTCGCAAAAATCGAAGAAATTTCGGGAGGAAATGCATAATGACCGTTTTTGAAAAGCCGCATGCGCTTACAGATACACCCTTTCACTACTGCCCCGGCTGTACTCACGGTATAATCCACCGCCTTGTTGCCGAAGTTATCGACGAGCTCGGCGTTGAGGATACCACCGTAGGTATCGCGCCTGTCGGTTGCTCGGTTTTCGCATATAACTATTTCAACTGCGATATGATCGAAGCACCCCACGGCAGAGCACCCGCCGTTGCAACCGGCGTAAAACGCGCTAACCCCGACCTTACCGTATTCACCTATCAGGGTGACGGCGACCTTGCCGCTATCGGTACCGCCGAAACCGTTCACGTTGGCGCAAGAGGTGAAAATCTCACCATCATCTTCGTAAATAACGCAATTTACGGTATGACGGGCGGCCAAATGGCTCCCACAACTCTGCTCGGTCAGGTATCCACCACCTCGCCCTACGGCAGAATCAAGGAAATTCAGGGTAACCCCATCCGTGTTTGCGAAATGGTAAGCACCCTTGACGGCGTTGCTTATGCAGAACGCGTTTCGGTTGACTGCGTTCCCAACATCCGCAAAGCAAAGGCAGCTATTAAGAAGGGCTTTGAAATGCAAAAGAACAAAAAAGGCCTTTCTATCATCGAGGTTCTCTCCACCTGCCCCACCAACTGGGGTCTTTCTCCCGAAAAATCGCTTGAATGGTTGCGCGAGAATATGATGGTTCACTATCCGTTAGGCGTTTACAAAGACGTTAGCAAGGAGGAAACAAAATGAGTGCAATTCTTTTAGCAGGCTTTGGCGGACAAGGTATCCTTTTCGCCGGCAAACAGTTGGTTCTTGCAGGTATGAAGGCAGACAAGCAGGTAAGCTGGCTTCCCTCCTACGGTCCCGAAATGCGCGGCGGTACTTGTAACTGCTCGGTTAACATCGATGACGAGCCCATCGGTTCTCCTCTCGTAACCACCCCCGATATTCTCATCGCAATGAACAAGCCCTCGCTTCTTAAATTCGAAGGCAGAGTTGCGGTTGGCGGCACTATCGTTATCGACAGTGCGCTTATCGACGTTAAAACCTCGCGCGAGGACGTTAACGCTTGTTATATCCCCGCAACACAAATGGCAAACGATGCAGGATTTTCCAAGCTCGCAAACGTAATTATTCTCGGCTACCTCATCAAGAAGACCGGTCTTTACGATTACGATTACTTTATGGACTGCATCAAAGCGTCTGCGCCCAAGGCAAAGCCCGAGCTTGGCGAGCTTAACGCAAAAGCACTCGCAATGGGTTATAACTACGAGGGTTAAAAACACGCTAATATATATTTTCAGTTTCAGGAAGATACTGTTGATATGTGCATAAAAAAATGCTGTGCCGTCATCGCCGCCGCAGGAAGCGGCAACCGTATGGGCGGCATATCGAAGCCCAATATTGAAATTTTGGGCAAAACCTTATTTGAATACGTCCTCGAAGCATTCGACAGCTCAAGCGTTAGCGAAATAGTTGTCGTTTGCTCCGAGGATAACGAAGCTTCGCTGCGCGCGTTGGCAGGTAATATCGCAAAGCCGATAACCTTCACGCGCGGCGGGGCAACGCGTGCCGAATCGGTCGCAAACGGAATAAGCTGTGCATCCAAAGAGTGCGAAATTATTTGCACCCACGATTGCGCGCGTCCCTTCGTTACGGCAAAAATGATTGACGAAACGGTTAAGGAAGCAATCTTTCACGGTGCGGCTTGCGTTTGCTCGGCTGTTACCGACACGGTAAAGCACAAGGACCCGTTGACGGGTTTTGTTTCTACGCCCGAAAGGGCAAACCTTTTTGCGGTACAAACTCCGCAATGCTTCAAAAAGTCGCTTTATCTCCACGCAAGGAACGCGCTTTGCGATATTTCGGATTTCACCGATGAAACCTCGATACTTGAGGAAATCGGTGTGGAGGTAAGCTATATCAAGGTCGACGGCGTTAATATGAAATTGACGTCGCCCGATGATATTCCCATAGCAGAGCTGTTAATGAAAAGAAAAGAGGCATCGAAATGATCAGAATCGGTCAGGGATATGACGTTCACCGCCTTGTCGAGGGCAGAAAATTGATTGTGGGCGGCAAAGAGATCGAATATAATTACGGTCTGTTGGGCCATTCGGATGCCGACGTGCTCACGCACGCTATCTGCGATGCGCTTCTCGGCGCAGCCGCGTTGGGTGATATTGGGAAGCATTTTCCCGATAACGACAACAAATTCAAGGATATAAATTCGCAAATTCTTCTTGCCGAGGTCGGAAACATTCTCCGCTCGTCGGGATATACAATAAATAACGTCGACGCTACGATAATCGCGCAAGCGCCGAAATTCGCGCCGCATATCGACGATATGCGAAAAAACATTGCCGACTCGTTAAAAATTGAAAAGGAACAGGTCGGTATTAAAGCTACGACCGAGGAAGGGCTTGGCTTTACGGGTAAAAAAGAAGGCATCGCCGCAATTGGGGTTGCGCTTATTACAAAATATGGGGTTTTGAATATGAAAGAAATTTCGGGCAAAATAATTACTCCAAACGGTATTATTAACGGCAAGGTTTTTTATGAAAACGGCATTATAACCGATATTGTCGAAGCAGAGGTTGAAAGCAATCTTTACGTTGCTCCCGGCTTTATCGACATCCACGTACACGGCGGCGGCGGTCACGATTTTATGGACGGCACGATCGATGCGTTTTTGGGTGCGGCAAGGCTTCATTCCTCACACGGTACGGCAACCTTCCTGCCGACAACACTCACCTGCCCCGACGAGGAGCTTTTTGAGTCGTTCAATATTCTGCGTGAAGCTCAAAAGGACGAAACCTATGGCGGTATGTTCTACGGAATGCACCTTGAAGGTCCCTATTTCTCGTCCAAGCAAGCAGGCGCGCAGGATCCCAAATATTTAAAAAATCCCGAAAAAAGCCACTATGAAAAGATACTTAACGAAGGCGGCGATTTGATTGCACGTTGGTCGGTCGCGCCCGAGCTTGACGGCGCGCTGGAACTTGGCGACGAGCTTGAAAAGCGCGGCATTTGCGCTTCGATGGGACATTCCGATGCGCTTTACGAGCAGGTGCTCGAAGCGGTCAAGCACGGATATAACCATTTAACGCATTTTTACAGCGGTATGAGCGCATTGACAAGAAACCGCGGCTACCGTTACCCCGGTATGATCGAAAGCGGATATATGATTGACCAGCTTACCGTCGAGGTTATCTGTGACGGCAAGCATCTTCCCCATTCGATGCTCGGCTACGTTTTCCGCGCAAAGGGTGTCGACAAATGTGCGCTTGTTACCGACGCAATGCGCGGCGCAGGTATGACCGAGGGCAAAACCATTCTCGGCTCTCTCACCAACGGTCAGGAATGCTATATCGAGGACGGCGTTGCAAAAATGCCGGGCGGCGAAGCATTTGCTGGCTCGGTCGCAACGACAGACCGCCTTGTCCGTAACGCAATAAAAGCAGGTGCAACGCTTGAGGATGCGGTAAGGATGATGACCGCTACCCCCGCAAAAATGATCGGTATCACCGACAGAGGCGAAATTTCAATCGGCAAACGCGCAGACTTTACAGTATTCGACGACGAAATAAACGTTTATTCGGTTGTTTCGGGCGGTAAATTTATTTATACGAGGTAATTAAAAATGGCAATTATCAAACAAGGCAAAATCGACAAGCTTGAATATCTTGCATTCGAAACCCGCGCAGAAATGGGCGAATATTCCGCGCGCGAGGCGGCGGCGGAAATCAACCGCCAAATAAAGGAAAAGGGCGAAATCAATATGATTTTCGCGGCGGCACCCAGCCAAAACGATTTTCTTGCTTCGCTTATCAACGACAAATCGATCGATTGGTCGAAAATTCACGCATTCCATATGGACGAATATATCGGTCTTCCTGCGGATGCGCCTCAGGGCTTTGGCAACTTCCTTAAAAACGCAATTTTCGGCCGCGTTCCCTTTGCATCGGTCGATTATATCGACTGCACTGCAATCGACCCCGAAGCAGAATGCGCACGTTATTCCGCGCTTTTGACCGCAAATAAATGCGATATTATCATTATGGGCATCGGCGAAAACGGCCATATCGCCTTTAATGACCCCCACGTTGCGGATTTTAACGATGAAAAGGTAGTCAAGGTCGTTTCGCTCGACGAAACCTGCCGTATGCAGCAGGTAAACGACGGTTGCTTCAAGCAGCTTTCCGACGTACCCGAATATGCGCTCACTCTTACCATCCCCACACTCGTTGCGGCAGAAAGCGTTTTCTGTATCGTACCTGCGAAAACAAAAGCAAACGCAGTTAACCGCACAATAAACGGCGAAATTAACGAGGAATGCCCCGCAACAATACTCCGCAGACACAACAACGCAAAGCTTTATCTTGATGCAGACAGCGCATCGCTTATCTAAGGACACGAATGAATATAAAAACAAGCCGACCGAGCGAGGGCGTTTACCTTGCCGCATATAAAACCGAAAAGTTCAAATCCGCCGTAATGACGGTTTCTTTTGCCGTACCGTTGGACGTTGAAACAGCATCGGGATATTCGTTGCTTACCAACCTTTTGTCATTATCAACGGGCAACTATAACACAATGCAATCCTTTTCGGTCATCAAGGACGACCTTTACGCCTTGGGCTTGGATGCCTACGTTCAACGCAGAGGCGAAATTTTACTTGTTCGCCTTGAAATAAACACAATCGCCGATTCCTTTGCCTTCAACGGTGAAAGGGTGCTTTTCCGCGCAACGCAATTGCTTGGCGATGCGATTTTTAACCCACACGTTGAAAACGGAGTCTTCCCCGTACGCAACGTCGAAACCGAAAAGCTTTGTCTTGTCGAGGAAATAGAATCGCTTATCGAAAACAAGCCGTCATTTGCAATGTTCCGCGCCCGTCAGATTATGTGCAAGGGCGAACCCTTTGCTGTGGATGCAG
>JAZTXY010000108.1:0-3134 GCA_045636665.1 Eubacteriales bacterium | reverse complement strand
TTTGTTGTATGCACCGAAATATTTATCGGCGAGATACGCATTTTAATAATGCGCTCGATATCCGATTCCTTTAAATTTGTAAGCGTAACGTAATTTCCGTGAAGGAATGACAATCGTTCGTCATCGTCCTTGAAATAAACGGTTTCGCGCATTCCCGACGGGTTTTGGTCGATAAAGCAGAAGATGCAATTATTGCGGCAACGCTTTTTTTCGTCCATAAGATAGGTCGAAAATTCAAGGCCGATATCGTCGTATTCATCCTTTTTGATTGTGAACGAAAGATTATGACCGTTCCGTTCGACCGACAGCACGAGAAGCGATTCCATTATATAAAAACGGTAATCGAGCACGTCGTTGATAATATTTGAATTTACGCTTAACAAAACGTCGCCCGATTTTATGCCGACCTTTTGCGAATACGAGCCCTTTTCGACCTCGGTAATCCTTACCATTACGCCACCGCCTTACTTTTACGTTTTGAGTTACTACAAAAAAGCGTGTTGCAAGGTGCAACACGCTATTTCGCTTAGTCTTCTTTATCCTTAACCTGAAGAACTACTTTTCCGCCGTAGCTACCGCAGCTCTTGCAAACACGGTGAGAAAGAATGTATTCACCGCACTTGGGGCACTTGGTCATTCCGGGGAGGTCGAGCTTCCAAACAGAAGAACGTCTTTTATCTCTTCTTGCCTTGGATACTTTTCTCTTGGGTACAGCCATCGTTGGAATCCTCCTTGATAGTTATATATTTTTATTTTTATTCACTAAAATAATCCTTTAAAACGTCCCATCTCGAATCGCGGTTGCTTAATTCACATCCGCAATCGCGAAGATTAAGGTCGCATCCGCACTTGGGACAAAGACCCTTGCAATCCGCCTTGCACAAATATCTTGTCGGAGATTCAAGGATGAGCGCGGAACGAACGATTTCATCGACGTCTATCGAGAAATTTTCCATTATGATAAATTCGTCTTCATCGTCGTTTGCAAGCTTATCGGTGATTTTTGCATAAAGCTTTATCGGTTCGTTATAGCCGAATTGCTTACCGCATCGCGCACAGTAAACCGTTAAATCGGTATCGATTTCACCCTCCAAAACAATAAGTCCCGAATGGTTTGTGACAACACCGTTTACGGTCGCTTTGCCGCAATCGATTCCGTCAAGGAAGCTTATATCCTCAACCGTTTGGGAAAAGGCAACAGAATCCAAGCTTCCGTCGACGAGTTTTTTAAGATCTAACATCGTTATACCCCTTTCCGAAAAACACGCGTAAAAACGCACTGTCCATTATATATTTGATTATCGCATTTGTCAATAGTTTTAGCCAAAAATCTTGTAATTTTCGCCAATTTAGGTTGAAAGCGCGATTTTTTTGTGATAGTATAACTTTGTTAACTTCGATGCATAATAGCATCGAGGTGAAAAACGGTATGAATTTCAAGAAAACGGTGGCATCGAAAAAGGGATGCACTTGTGTTACGATGGTGTTGTTTGGCGCTTTGGCAGGTTTTGTTACGGCAAAGATGCTTATTAATCACTGCTGTTGCTGTGAAACCTTAGCCTGCAAGGCGAAAAAGGCGTTTAAGACCATCGAAGAAAAGATAGTTCCCTGACACAATTCTTAAAACGGACGGCTTTTTTTGACAAGCCGTGCCGTTTGGAAAGCGAGTTACATAATGAGTTTGATCGGTTCACGTCTTTTGGCGGTCACGAAATTGCTTAAAGAAGTAAATGACAATACACTTTTTGCCGATATAGGAAGCGACCACGCATTTTTGGCGATCGAGGTTTTGAAAAACGGCTTGGCGCTTTCGGCAATCGCTTCGGACATTAACGAGCAACCGCTTTTAAAGGGCAAGGAAAATGCCGCAAGAAGCGGTGTGAAAATGAACTTTTACCTTTCCGACGGGTTTGATGCGATAGATAATTTGCCGATAACCTCTGCCGCGATTTGCGGTATGGGCGGCGAGCTTATTGCAAAAATCATCGACCGCAGCAAGGCAGCCCGCAACGCGACGCTTATCGTTCAACCGATGTCGGCGCAGGAGGACCTTCGGAAATACCTTTGGGACAACGGTTTTTTGATTGAAAAGGAGCTTTTCGTTCACGAGGCAGGCAAAAGCTACACCGTAATGAAGATAAAATTCGGCGGTGAAAGAACCGAATATTCTTATATCGATTTGTTTTTGGGCAAAGAGCGTTTACCCTCTCGCGAGTTTTCGCTTTACTGCGAAAAGATACTCATAGCGGCGAAAAAACGTCGTTTGGGTGTGGTTGCGCGCGGTGAGGATACCGCCGAAATCGACCGCTTGATTGAATTTTGTCAGACGCAAACGATAAGCTTGTGAGCAGGCACGAATTTAGCAAGAAAGGCACGCGCTTCGATAGGTGCGACCTTAAGATTACGCTTGGGGATTACGATCACCGAGCGTTTTTCTATATAGATATACATCGCCTTGGGCGCGAGATAAATCTTTTCGATTTCGTCATAGAATATTTCGTTATATTCGTTTTCTTCCTCGTTTTGGAACAAAAGCTCGAAAACAAAGCCGTTTTTACCGAACTGAGTGCGTTGCTTTGCGCGGATGACCTTTGCGCTTTTGTTGCAGATTCTTTTTACGTTTACGCTGATTGTATAAAGGAACATAAACGCGCAGAGTGCAACGGCGCCTGCGGCAATCCAAAGATTACTGTCGTTGTTCGCAAGGCCTGCAAGCAAGAGCCACACGCATACCACGAGAATGGAAAACAGCACCGCAATGACCTTGATGCGGTAATATCTTCCCTTTAAGAGGTTGAATTTAAGGTAGGTCGAATAATCACGCGGGGTGACGTACCCTTCCGATTCGAGAGTTCTTAATTTATATTTGGGTTGTTCGCTCATTTTATTCCTCCGATGAGAAGCTCAATCAATTTTTCGCCCTTGTCAAGCATAAAATTGCTTGCCTTGGCTGTTTTTTCGCAATATACAAGCGTTCCGTTATCCTTAATATCGCTTGAATCATAGATTACAAAAGGAACGGGTGCGCGTGTGTGGGTGCGCTCGCTTATGGGAGTGGGATGGTCGGGGAGAAGAAGCACGCGGTAATCCTCGCCCGTTGAAGCAAGATATTCAAGCACGCCCTTGAGTATATC
>JAZTXY010000107.1:0-10959 GCA_045636665.1 Eubacteriales bacterium | reverse complement strand
CTTCAACTAAATCAAAATCATCACATTTTTCCGATAGTACCTTAGCAATATATCCGAATATACGAAAATCCAAGTCAAACGGCTTGGATTTTTGCTTTTGTGTTTATATTTTGCAATTGATCCGGTTTCAAACTAAAACTTATGAGGGGTAAAAATGGATTGCAGGAAATATATTGAATTCTTGAATGTAATCGAAAAACTAAAATGTAATACTCGTCATTCGTGGACTTCGAGCGGCAGGCATGAGTCTGTTGCCGAGCATTCGTGGCGGCTTGCTGTAATGGCGATGCTTTGTGGCGATGAATATCCTGATGTTGATATTAATAAAGTGATAAAAATGTGCCTGATCCATGATTTTGGCGAAGCCATAACCGGTGATATCCCTGCATTTTGCAAAACTCAAAAAGATGAGATTGACGAGGATGCTGCTATCTATGAATTGCTCGCTTTATTGCCGTCCGAAGTAGGTGACGAATTGTCTTATCTCTTTTCAGAAATGAAAGAACTGCGTACCGACGAAGCAAGGCTGTATAAAGCACTTGATAATTTGGAAGCATTGATTTCTCATAATGAGGCCGATATTTCTACGTGGATCCCATTGGAATATGAAGAAAATCTTACGTACGGACAAAAGAATTCCGAATGGTCAGCTTGGACAAAGGAATTACGTGAGATTGTTAAGCAAGACAGTGTTGTGAAAATTCAAAATAATAATTAACCGTTATTTAAGATATCCAAGTCCTTGTTTTTCAAGGACTTTTTTGTGTTTTAATGTTCAACTATGCGTTTAATAATTCAACACGAAATCAACAATGCGGTTATTGTAATTGCATTTTTGCTTTGTTATAATATTTTCAGAACAAGCGCATGTACTTAATTAAGGAGGAATAAAATGAACATATTTCTGAGTGAACAACTTAAAAAGCTACGCAAAGACAAAGGAAACACACAGGAAGATTTGGCGATGCATCTTGGTATTACTATGCAAGCCGTTTCAAAATGGGAACGCGACGAGGGTTATCCCGATATTACACTTTTGCCTGCAATCGCCTCCTTTTACGGTGTGAGTGTTGATGACCTTCTTGGTGTGGGACAAATTGAAAAAGAAAAGAAACTTGAAGATTATTATAATAAAGATGCAGCCCTGCACCGTGAGGGAAAAAGCTCTGAACGAGTTGCTTTATGGAGAGAAGCAAAGAAGGAATTTCCCAATGATTTATCTGTTCTTCATGGTCTGATGTACGCTTTAGATGCTGATAATAACAAGGAATACGCCGACGAAATCATCGAATACGGCGAAAGAATATTAGCCGAATCTACCGACAATTCATTAAGAGGCGGTGCGATCCAATGCCTAAGCTTTACTTATTATTTTGTTAAGGGCGATGCCGAGTCTGCAAAGAAATACGCGCAAATGGCTAACAGCTATGCAATTACCTCAAATGAGATGATGCCGCGATTTTTTGAAGGTGATGAGGCTATCAAGCTTTGCCAAACAAACATTCAAAACCTTGTTGATATGATTTGGGGCAATACTTGTATTATGTGTTGGAAAGGGAATTACTCCTGGGAGGATTACATAAAAGCATTTAAGTTTGCAATTGATTGTTTTAGTTTGCTGTATTCCGATGGTAATTTCGGATTTTATCACGGGAGGATTTCTGATTGCTATAAAGAAATGGCAGCCTGCTATTTAAAGCTTGACGATGAGGACAATATGTTTGCATCTCTTGAAAAAGCAGCAATTCACGCCGTTAAATACGATAGCCGTCAAGATGGAATGTATACGGCATTTATGGTAAACAAGGTTGAACAGTCTGTAAATAATGCATATAAGAATTATACCGAAAATGATTCCGGTTTGCTTCTTAAGCATCTGAACGGAGAAAAATACATTAGATTCAAGGATGATCCCCGTATGCAAAAAATCATTAAAATGCTAACCCCCGTAGCGATTATGTAATTCTATATATTAGTAGCATTGCTTTGGAATCCGCATTATTCCCATATGACTAACTTGACAATATAAAGCTTTTGGGTTATAGTAATATGCATATCAATACTTCAAAAAGTAAAGGAAGTGTCATTATGAAGGATGAAAAGTCGATAATAGGCAATCCATTGCCCGAGCTTATCGGCGGGATTATTGGAGCTGTTGCCTTTTTTGCACTTGGCTTGTTTCCGTTTTTCGGCGACGTGACGGTTAGTCCCGAGATGTTCGGATCCCAAACGGTGACTAAGATAATTGCTTTTTTAATAATGGGGGGCATAGGTTTTCTCTTTCTTTTGTATGCAAACGCTCAACGTAAGAGATTGAAGATCTATAAGCGTCAAATGAGAGAGTTTAAAGAAGAGTATACCGGCAAAACTTCTGACGAAATTCCTCAAATAACCTGTCCCGAATGCGGTGACGTTCATGATATCGATTACCCTAAATGTCCTAAATGCGGGTATATACATTTTTAATAATAAACTTGATTCTCATAAAGCAAGTCTTCGGACTTGCTTTTCCTTTTTTGCCCGCAGGACGCAACAACATTCGACCGAAGGTCGAAATAGTTTTCGATCTTGCGCTCTCGTCACGATATTTTCTTGACAAACAATATATAAGCGCCAAGATGTAATAAAAACTTTCAAAAAACTATTTACAAGCACCGCAGAGAATAGCTATAATATATTATAATTGTTTTACGAAAGGTGTGGTCGGCTTGGCGGATAAGAACTTGCGTTATAAAATTAATGCGGAAATTAATGATTCACCTTCTTTAGCGGTAGGCATTGATATTGGCACAACTACCGTGAGCGCCGCGGTAATCGATCTAACAAATAAAGAACAGATTGATGCTTTTTCTGTACCCCACGATTCATACGTTGAGCAGCCGCTGTATTCCGAGCAAAGCGTTTCGGTTATAATCGAAAAAGCAGAGAGCATACTTAACAAAATACATCAAAGCTACCGCAATATTGTCAGTATCGGAATAACAGGTCAGATGCACGGTATCGTTTATGTTGATGCAAACGGCTTTGCAGTTTCGAATCTTATAAATTGGCAGGATAAGCGCGCTGACATTTCCGTCGACGGCGGTGTGAGCATCTGCGAAACGATAAAAAACTTGACGGATGTAGAAATATCTTCAGGTTACGGCATTGCTACACACTTATATAACATTAAAAATCATCTTGTTCCCGATAATGCTGTTGGATTTTGCAGTATTATGGATTATTTCGCTATGAGGTTGTGCGGTTTGAAAAAAGCCGTCACTCATACTTCGGTTGCCGCGAGTTTTGGTATGTTTTCTGTCGATACGCAAGGCTTTATGCTTGAAAAGTTGTCGCTTTTAGGATTTGACAATACATTTTTACCCAAAGTGACTGCTTCAAGCGAAATTATCGGGAAATGGAAGAATATACCCGTATCGATTCCTATTGGAGATAATCAGGCGAGCTTTTTAGGTTCGGTGAAAAACGTCAATGAAAGCCTTTTGATAAATATCGGCACAGGTTCGCAAATATCGGCGGCAGGTAATTTTTGCGAGTACGGAGAAGGAAACGAGCTTCGTCCTCTGATAGAAAGTAAAAAATTATTGTGCGGTTCTGCTCTTTGCGGCGGCTCGGCTTATGCGTTGGTCGAGCGTTTTTTCAGAAGCTATGCTTCGTTTTTAGGCATGGACGATGCTTCGCAGTACGAAAACATTAACGGTTTGGCGTTAAAAGCCTATGAAAACGGCGAAAAACCGCTTTCGGTTACCACTGCGTTTTGCGGAACGCGTAATGAACCGAAACGGCGCGGCTGTATTGAAAACATAGACCTTTATAATTTCACTCCGTCGGCACTTGCACTCGGAGTCATTCACGGGATGTGCGACGAGTTGTATCAATTATATCAAGCGATGCATACAAAAAAGACACGTATCGTTGCCTCGGGCGGCGCTATTAGAAAAAACAACGTCTTAAGGCGAGTTTTGGAGGATAAATTTGGTATGAGCGTATCGGTCTGCTCGGTCAAAGAGGAAGCCGCAACGGGAGTTGCTTTGTTTTCCGCACTTGCGCTTGGCAAAATCGATTATAACGACGGCTTTTCCGATTTTATTAATTACGTTTAACAAGAGGATATATGATGAATAATATAAAAATTTCTTTTCATATACAAAAGCTTCCGTGTTATGGAATTGCCTATAAAAACGGAAGAAAAACCTTTGAATTTCAAGCGTTTGACGGCGAAATTTCCTGCGACGTTCAATATGATTACGACCGAATACCGCTTCGTCTTTCTTCGGCGGTGAAGGAAAACGATTTCGTTGAAATCGTTCTTATGCCTCACCGAATCGAGCTGTATATCAACGGTATGATTACCGACGAGGAGTGGCCCGCAGGCAACCGCCTTTTTGAGCTTGGCGATGCGATTGATTCGATTGTCGAGGTCTGCGTTGAGGAATATTTACAACCTATCAAAACAGAACCGAGCGTAATAGCTTGCTTTGAAAATGCAGAGGGCTGGAACCCCGGAAACGGTGTGCTTGTAGGTGACTGTATGCCCTACAGACGCGATGACGAATATCACGTGCTTTATCTTAAGGACAGACATAGCCACCGAAGCAAATGGTGTCTTGGCGCGCATCAGTGGGAGCACATTTCCACAAACGATTTTAAAACCTGGAAAATTCATCCCATGGCGGTTCCTATAACCGATTCGACCGAGGGCTCGATATGTACCGGCTCTTGGATAAGGAACGGAGATAAGGAATATTTGTATTATACGGTAAGAAGGGGAAGGGGAATCCCTGCTCCGATTCGTCGAAGCGTATCAAACGACGGTTACCATTTTGAAAAGGATGAATCCTTTGGATTTACACTTTCGGAAAAATATAATATGGCAAGTGCAAGAGATCCCAAGGTCATTAAAGGCGAAGACGGTCTGTTTCATATGCTTTTAACAACGAGTCTTGTCGAGCAGGAAAAGGGATGCCTTGCCCATTACGTTTCAAAGGATCTCGAAAACTGGGAGGACTACGGTAAGCCCATATACGTGTCCGAAAGTGCTGTTCAGCCCGAATGCCCCGACTATTTCTTTTATAATGGAAAGTATTATTTGATTTTCAGTCTTCAAACAAAGGCGCATTATATGATATCTGATAAGCCCTTCGAGGATTTCGTAATGCCGAGCAACCCAATCGTTCCTTGCTCAAGCGTTCCCAAATGCGCCGAGTGGAACGGAAGAATGATTTTTGCGGGATACAAAAGCGGCGGCGGATACGCAGGCGTGATGACGTTCAAGGCGGCAACAGCGGATGAAAACGGCGAGCTTGTTTTTGAAGAGCTTTGATAATCGGGACGGTGCGATTATGCGAAAAATGAAAATTTTACTGTCGAGCGGCACAAGTGCGGAAAACTATATTAATGCGCTTGAGGGCGTCGGCGCAGAAGCTGTTGCAAAATATTTGCCCGAAGCAGATACAAATTACGACGGATTGATTCTGTGCGGCGGCTGTGATATTGACCCGAAATATTACGGCGAGGAGATTAACGGCTCAAAGGGCATCGATATCGAGCGCGACGTTGCCGAATTTGCGCTTCTTAAGGCATTCGTCGAGGCAGGCAAGCCTGTGCTTGGTATCTGCCGCGGCTGTCAGCTTATAAACGTCTATTTCGGCGGTTCGCTTTATCAGCATTTACAAAGAGCCGACCTTCACGTTAGCGTTAACGGTGACGATTCGGTACATAATATTACCGCAACTGAGGGAAGTATCCTTAATACCCTCTATGGTGAATCCTTTGCGGTAAACAGCTCTCACCACCAAGCTGTTAAGGATTTAGGCAAGGGTCTGCGCGCGACCGCATATTGGAACGGTGAATATATCGAAGCGCACGAGCATACCACGCTCCCCATCTTCAGCGTTCAATTCCACCCCGAAAGAATGTGCTTTGCAAAAGCAAGAACCGATACGGTAAACGGCGCTAAGATTTTTGAACATTTTATTTCTGTGTGTGAAAAGCATTCAAATCCTTAACGGAGAATGTTTTGTTAATTTTCCGCCCAATCGAAAACACATTTGAATAATAAAAAAAGACCGTAAATTACGGTCTTTTTGCTTTATTTCTTGAAAATGTCAACGTTTTCTGTCAAAAATTTATAAAGCGCGGTACCCCAAACTCTGCCGCCCTGCGCGTTGGGATGTCCTCCGTAAAGAACCTTGTTTGGAACCTTTTCCGAAGTCATCAAAAGACTGCTCGGGTCAAAAACGGCAACAACCTTTTTTGAAAGCTCGTTTAAGATATAATCGTTTACAGCATACCAAGTGTCGATGTTCGCTTGGGAATAAGCCGAATAGGGAGGTACAGTTTGCAAAATTACTTGACAACCCGCAACGTTAAGCTTGTCAACGACAAGCTCGAGGTTCTTGCTCAAGGTATCGGCATCGGCATTTTCGTGAAGCAAATCGTTAACGCCAAGGCAAACAACAACGTATTCCGCCTGCTTTGCTTTTAAAAGCCAAGCGCCGTCTGTGGCAACGTCCTCGCATCTTGCGTAACCGATACCGAGATTCCAATATGCAAAATCGTTACCGAGCTTTTTAGAAGCAACGGCAGACCAAAAAGAATAATTATTTTCCTCAACACCGATGCCTTGCGTTATCGAGTCGCCGAGATAAGCAACCGTCGCCCTAACGCTTCGTTTAATACCGACCATATTCGCAAGCGGAATGTTTTTGTCTGCCTTCCAAACGTTTCCAACCTTTTTAAAAGTTGGTATTAGCGCTTCTACGTGGCAGGGAATACGAGAGCCCGAAAATTCAACCAAGATAACGATATAATCGTCTGCCTCTGCGTTAAGCTTTATCGGCTCGGTTTCAAAATAAGTCACCTTATTCGAGTGTGTGTATTTTTTAACGCTCGTTTCGATAAGCTTGGTATTTGCTTCAACGCTTTCGGGTGTGGCGGTGTTTCCTTTCTTTAAAACGCCGATTTTAACACTTGAAATGTCAAAATTGCCGAGTATCATATTCGGTGTGCCAGTAAGTCCCATAGCATAGGTTGAGTCAATAGCGTTTGAAAAGAGTATCGAATAATCAAATTCACCGCCAACCGTAGCCTTATAGAACATCATACCCTCGCTCGATTTACCGTTTGCGGAAGAATTGTTAAAGAAAAGCTGGTTCGACGTTCCTGCCAAGGTATTTGATACGTAATTTTTAAAATATTCCATCTTATTTTCCCTCTGCGGTTCGGAAATTAAAGATTCTTCCGAAGTAGTAGAATCCTCTGATACTGACGATTCTTGAATCTCTGTCGAATCATCCTGCAATATCACGTTATTTGCATCATCACACGCCGCTATGCACAAAAACAAAGCAAAGCATAGCAAAACGGCAAAAAACCTTGTGATTTTTTCATAACAAACTCCCAAAAGCGTTATTTTTAAAAAATTGTACCACAAAATAATATTTGAGTCAACAAAATTATCTTTTTAACGCATTGCCGATTTTTCATTTCAATTGACTTTTTTATGCTCGTATGCTATAATACTAAAACATTTTAAGCACACTCTAACGGAGGTTTACATAATGAATCCGATTATTAAAGATATGACCCTCGAGGAAAAGGCATTTTTGCTCACAGGCTCTGCTTCGATGGCGACCAAAGCAATCGAACGTCTGGGCATCGAATCGCAAAATCTTGCCGACGGCCCTCACGGTGTTCGTGTTGACGTTGAAGAAAATTGCACCCATTTTCCCAACCTTTGCAACCTCGGCTCCTGCTGGGACGTTGATAACGCGCGTCTTATGGGCGAAGCGATTGCAAACGACTGTATCGAGCACGATATAAATATGATTTTAGGCCCCGGTGTAAATATTAAAAGATATATGCTCTGCGGCAGAAATTTCGAATACGTTTCGGAAGACCCCGTTCTTGCAGGCGAAATAGTTGCAGGATACATCAACGGTGTAGAAAGCAAGGGCGTCGCAACGAGTCTTAAGCACTATGCTGTCAACAATCAGGAAAAATACCGTATCGACGCAAGTGCCGACGTTGACGAAAGAACTCTCCGCGAAATCTATCTCCGCCCCTTTGAAATTGCGGTTAAAAAGGCAAACCCCACAAGTATAATGTGTGCATACAACAAGGTCAATTCGATCTGGTGCTCCGAAAACCGCCATCTTCTTACCGAGATACTCAAAGAGGAATGGGGATATGAGGGCATCGTCGTTTCCGACTGGGGCGCTGTCCACGATATCGTAAAAGCGGTATCTGCAGGTCTTGACCTCCAAATGCCCCACAACTGGCTTATATATGAGGAGCTTAAGGCAGGTCTTGAAAAGGGCGAAATTACAATGGAACAGATCGACAACGCAGTTGATCGCGTTCTTCAATTCGCAACCCGCAAGAAGCCCGAAAAGGGTAATTACGACCGCGACAAGCAACACGCTATCGCGCGCGAGGTCGCTTCCAAGGGCATCGTTCTTCTTAAAAACGATAAAAAGGTTCTTCCTCTTACCGAAGAAAAATACAAAAAGATTGCCGTTATCGGCGAATATGCGGTTAAGCCGCTCATTTCGGGACAGGGAAGCGCCGAGGTGCTTCAAAAGCCCGAATATATCGACAATCCCCTTGAAGAGCTCAAAAAGCTGCTTCCCAATACCGAGTTCAAATACGGCGAATTTTACAAAAAAGCATCCTTCTCGACCGAAATGCTTTGGCCCAAGCTTGGCGAGTTCGGCAAGTTTATCGAGGATAGCGACGTTGTGTTGATTTTTGTCGGTGCCCAAGAATCCGAGGACACCGAAAAGTTCGACCGCCGTACACCGTTTATGAACCCCAACTACGATATGTATGTTGAATTTGCGGTTAAAAGCGGCAAAAAGGTCGTTTTGGTATGTCAATCGGGCGGTGTAATGATATTCGACGATTATATGAAGAAGGCTGATTCTATAGTCCAAATGTGGCTCGGCGGCGAAGCATCGGGCGGCGCTATTGCCGACGTGCTTACGGGTAAGCTCAATCCTCAGGGTAAGCTTTCCGAAACCTTCCCGACCAAGGTGCGCGACGATTTCGAATACCCCGGTAACGGACTTTATATGGAATATACCGAAAAGCTCAACGTCGGCTACCGTTATTACGACCGTCACCCCGAAGAAATCGTATATCCCTTCGGTCACGGACTTTCCTATACCGATTTTGAATACGGCAATCTCGTTATCACCAACGATAACGGAATCAAAGCAAGCTTTACTGTTAAAAACGTCGGCGACGTTTTCGGTACCGAAATTGCTCAGCTTTATATCAGCGACCCTGTTTCCACCGTACCCAAGCCGATAAAGGAATTGCGTAAATTCCAAAAGGTCGAGCTTGCAGCAGGCGAGGAAAAGACTGTTACCTTTGAAATCGAGGAACGCGATTTGGCGTATTATAACACCTCGCTGCGCCGCTACGTTGCCGAAGACGGCAGATACGACGTGCTTATCGGCTCCTCCTCGCGCGACATCCGTCTTACCGCATCCTTCATTCACGAAAACAAAAAGGACTATACAATCAAACGCACAGGCGAGGATATGATAGGTTAATATTAGAATAGCCCGATTTCAAAATGAAGTCGGGCTATTGATTTGTCGGCATTTTTATGCTATACTCAAGCAAACGAACGGAGGTGTAATTATGCGGGTAACACGAATGCGCTTTTTGCTTGATACGATTTTCAAATGTAAAAGACTTGCTGTAATATTGCCGATAATCACGGCTTTGATATTCGGAATACTCGGATATTTTCTTTCCGATTCCTTCGGCGCGGACGTTGACAACCTTTGGCTTTTGCCGCTTTATATGCTTTGCGCGTTTGCGGTCACCTTTTTGCTGTTGTTCGGAATAATGTCGATAAAATATTGTCCCGGTTGGTATGTCAATACCTTTGAATTGCTCATACTCCTCGGCACGGGCATCAGCGCAATAACGCAAATAGTGAACTTTTTCATCGATTTCCAAACCTTTTCATCGTCAATGCCTATATGCATAACCTGCTGGAGCGCCGTTTCTGTCGCGCATAACCGCAGAAATATTTATAAGGTCAATAAAAGAGGTAAAAAATGATACCGAGAGATTACGTTGTTGTTAAAATCGAAGGAGAATATGCATATCTGCGCGAAATAGGGAAGGCACAGGAAGACGATATTTTCATCGCGCTCGCGTTGCTCCCTGTCGGCACCGATATTGGCACAAAGCTGCATTACGAAATGCTTGAATACACAATAACCGAATAAAGAAGCGGAGAGGTCAAAATGAAAAAGAATACGGTTGTCCAGGCGATAAAATTCACCTTGTTTTCCGCCTCTGCGGGAATAATCCAAATCGGCTCCTGCGCGCTTTTCCTTGAATTATTTAAATGGGAATATTGGGTTTCCTATCTTCTTTCGCTTTTGCTTTCAATAATCTGGAACTTTACGTTCAACCGCCGCTATACCTTCAAATCCGCGGCAAACGTACCCGTTGCAATGGCAAAGGTGTTTGGCTTTTATCTTGTGTTCACGCCGCTTTCGACCTGGCTTGGCGATATGGCGGAGAATGCAGGCGTTAACGAATATATCGTACTTGCAGTTACGATGATAGCCAACTTTGTTCTTGAATTTCTGTTTTGCAAGCTTTTCGTTTACAGAAATTCGGAAAACACCTTGAAGAAATAAAAAAATATTGAAAAAACACTAATACTGTGTTATCATAAAAAACAAGAATTTTCAGAACTCCACGGAGGAAAAATATATGAGCATCCGCATAGGAATTTTCGGCTACGGCAACCTCGGCAGAGGTGTCGAGTCCGCAATCCGTCAAAATGAAGATATGGAGCTTACCGCGGTATTTACTCGCCGCGATCCCGAAACAGTTAAGCTTAACACCGAAAACGTGCCCGTTTATCATACCGACAGTGTGCTTGACCATAAGGACGAAATCGACGTTATGATTCTCTGCGGCGGA
>JAZTXY010000106.1:0-43653 GCA_045636665.1 Eubacteriales bacterium | reverse complement strand
AACAGCTCGACCTATTACTTCAGCATTCCCGATAAGCTTTCTCTTATTGCAGACTCTGTAGGAATTAACATCGACGCTACCTATTGCACCATCGGCAGCGCGTGGCTTGAATATTTTGCCGATTCGTCCTCCACACACGGTAAGCTTTTGAAAACCAAGCTTGATGAAAAGAAGTACGACATTATTGTAATTCAAGAAAACAGCAACGCCGATTACTCCGACCTTAAGGCAGGTATGGATGCTCTCGTTCCGATTATCAAGCAAAAGCAGCCTCAAGCTGAATTAATGCTTTACGAACGTTATTCCTCCAGCACCAGCACCACCCAGCGTCCCATAAGCGGCAAAAAGCATCACGAGGCATATTCTCAGGCAGCAAAGGACTTCAACATTGAAAAGAATGCTCACGTTTCGGATGCGTTCCTTCTTTGCTACAAAAAGTATCCCTCTATCCAGCTTCACCATACCGACAATTCTCACCACTCTCACGCAGGCGGATATCTCAGCGCAAGCGTTATGGCTATTGAATTCTTCGGTATCGATCTCGATAAAGTTACCTATACCGCAAATCTTGATGAAAACACCGTTAAGGCGCTCAAGGAAATTGCAAAGCTTGCTTGCACCGAAGGATACGATTTTAATTAATCTGTAAACACAAAAAGAAAACCCGTCAGATTTATCGTCTGACGGGTTTTTTGCTTTACTTATTTCTTTTCGGGGGAAATAACGATTTTTCTGTCTGCGCCTTCGCCGATAGAGCGTGTGGTTACGCCTTCGATATTCTGGCAGGCAGAGTGGATGATTCTGCGTTCATACGCATTCATCGGTTCAAGTGCGAAGCTCTTTTTATATTTAAGAACCTTTTCGCTCATTCTCTTTGCAACACCGCGAAGTGTTTCGGCACGCTTTTCACGGTAGCCCTGAACGTCAACCGTAACGCGGTAGAAGCCCTTCTTTTCGATGTTTGCGGCGAGGGTAGCAAGATATTGGAGAGAATCAAGAACGTCGCCTCTTCTGCCGATAAGGAGTCCGAGATGGTCACCGTTGATAGCAAGGTAAACGCCTTCTTCATCCTGTTCGATGATTTCAACGGTTGCGTCGAGATTCATATTCTTAATAAGAGTTTCAATAAAATCGTAAGCACGGATAGCAGGTGTTTCTTTAAGTGTAACGCTTACCTTAGCGTCACATGCGCCGATACCGAGGATACCCTTTTTGGGCTCTTCAAGCACAACGTAATCGACCGCGTCGGGTGTTACGCCCAATTCCGCACATGCGTTGTTAACAGCAAGCTCAACAGTTTTTGCCGTTGCAACGGTTTGTTTAAGCATATATTTTTTACCTCAATTATTCGTTTTCACTTTTTTCGTCGGTCGATTCGTCGGAAGAAGCGGTTTCTTCTTCATCGTCGGCGGTAAGCATTTCAATACGACGGGGCTTTCTTTGAGTAGGATCGTTGGATTTGCCGCCGTTTGCGGATTTTTCAACGATCATATCGTCATAAGTGGTATCGTCCTCGTCAACCTCAATAGTGATTACCTTCTTCTTCTTTTGGGTAGCCTTCATTGCCTTTTTAGCTTCGGCAATCGCTTCCTCGGTAACTGCGGGAATGGGCTTGATCTTTGCAAGGAGAATGGTTTGAACCATACCGAGCAGAGTTCTCCAAATCCAGTAAACACCGATGGTTGCGGGCATACTGTAGGCAAACATCGCCGAGATAAGGGGCATACCTACTTCCATAAACAAGCCGCCGCCAACGGGATTGCCGTTTGCATCGGTTTGGGTAGCCGCACCGCTGAAGCGTCTGGTGATTTTGGTTTGGAAGAAGGAAGAGAGGAATACGAGCAAGGGAATGATCATCAACCAAAGATTTTTGTTAAGATCGGGCTCGTTAAGGAAGTTAAGACCGAAAACGTTATATACGGGAAGATCATCCTTGAAGGATGCATAACGTTCACGGATTTGAGCAAAGGTTGCTTTGTTGTTGGTTACGGAAGTCTTTTCAAGGAAGGAAGCATTAATCTTGCCTTCATCGATAAGAGCTTGAAGCTCGTCGTTGCCGCTGATGATAAGATGCGAAAGCACCATTTCATTGTTGCCGGTTTCACTGCCTACGGCATAAGCTTCATCTTCACCGTATTTGAACTTAAATGCTCCTTCGGGAGTATTATCGTCAACCTTGGCAATACCCAAGGAGCTTTGATAACCGCGAAGAGTATTAACGTATTCGTTATATTCCTGCTCGTTTTCAAATTTGTCTTTATTAAGAGCGTCGATTTGCTCTTGATAGTATTCAACAGCAATCTTCGATTCGTCTACGGTGTTGAAATCCTTGATGTTACTTGCATAGGAAATAGGATTACGAACGATAGCAAAGAGGATGAAGATGATAGGAAGCTGGATGAGAAGGGGAAGACAGCCGGAAAATTGGCTGTAACCGTTTTCACGGTACATTTCCTGAATTTCCATCGTCATCTTCTGTTGGGTGGTACGGTCGTTTCTGCCCTTGTATTTTTCGCGGATAGCGATTTCCTTGGGCTTGACCTGAGCCATTTTGATTTGGCTGTTATGCTGCTTAATCGCAAGGGGAAGAAGCAAAAGCATCATTGCGAGAGCAAAGAAGAAAAGTGCAATTACGTAGTAGTTTGCCGAAATGAAAAGGCAACCCTTCATAATATACGAGAAAATGTCGTAAATAAAGTCCATTTTTTACCCTTCGCACAGGCGCAAAAAAATAAAGCGCCAAAAGCGAAAATTCCTTTCTGAATAAATAACCTACTTTTTACGCTTTTCGGGGACGGGATCATATCCGCAGTTTTTATTAAATGGATTACACCTTAATATCCTGTAAAAAGCAAGCAAAAGCCCTACGATAATGCCGCGTTTTTCGATAGCTTCAATAGCGTATGCCGAACAAGTCGGCTCGAAACGGCAACAACGGGGCTTCGACGGAGAAATGTGTTTTTGATAAAACCGTATCAGGCGAATAAAAAGTTTTTTCATATAAAGTTCCGCATAATTTGAAATAAAGCATACCCAAAAAAGGGTTGTTGAACAATAAATCAAAAACAAGAAAAATTTTGCGGTATTTTGCTTATCCGATAAAAATTATAAAAGTGCCGCTTTTGACAATAAAACCTCGAGCTCGCTTACTACCACGGAAAGATGAGCGTCGACACAAGGTTGGCGCGCGACAATGACGATAATATGACCTTCTTTTATAAACGGATGAAAAACACGGTATGCCTCGCGTATGATACGCTTGGTCCGATTTCTCTTAACTGCGTTACCGCGGTTTTTCGATACGGTGATCCCAACTTTAACGAGGTCCTTATCACGTCCGTTTTTAAGCACGTAGATCGCAACATACTTGCCGGAAAAACACCTGCCCTTTCGGTATGAACGCGCGAACAGGTGATTTTCCTTTAAAGTTTGTATCCTGCGTGTTTTTTCCATATAGAAAACCTCGTTTCAGGATAAATGTTCGGGATTAAGATTAATAAGTGAGTCTTGCTCTGCCCTTAGCGCGTCTTCTCTTAAGAACCTTTCTGCCGTTAGCGGTAGCCATTCTCTTTCTGAAGCCGTGTTCTGCCTTTCTGTGTCTCTTCTTAGGCTGATATGTTCTAAGCATGGTGTTGCACCTCCAATAATTTTTAAAACGTTAATCGATGCTCTTTAGCCGTGGTTCCGCAGAGCATAGCAACATATTATATACCAAAAAATCCTTATTTGTCAAGTGTTTTTGGGATTTTTTTATGCGGCGCTTCCGTATATAACAACGCTCGAAATTGCCATTAAAACGGTCAAAACGAGTATGCTTATACGCAATACGCAATCAAATATTTTGTTGTTTTTTTGTCTGTGTTTTAATAAAAGCCCAATATATAGCGCACCGAAAACAACGGTCATTGCGATATATCGGAAGTCCATCGTGCAAAAATGCGCGTAATCAAAGCAAAATTTTACATAAGAAAAAATTAAAGTTAACGCACAAACGAGGGTAAAAATGAGTTCACTTTTGCTGTATCCGTAGCTTTCAACGCTGTTTTTGAAGGATTTTACGACAAGATAAACCGCGGAAACGACGGTTAAAATTGCAAGGATCGCCGCCGAATAAAAGAGTATATTCGCAAAGGCTTGACCGACGGCACTGCTCTGACCGAGATAATATTCACCGAAAACGCTTGTTTTAAGCGCCGCTGCGGGAATGTTAAATTCGTAATAATCGTAAAGATGCGCCTTGCTTTCAATCGCGCGTGCGGGGTAAACACCAACGTCCCAAATCGAAGAAAAATCGAAAAGACGCTCGGTTATACTGCGGAAGCCGATATATTGGCTGTTGGTTTCGGAAAGCTTGGGTACATAGGTAAGCGGTACGTCGTAAAGCAAAAGATTACGAACCTGCCACCAAAGCGCAATCGGCACACAAAGCACGCCGAAGGAGGCAAACTGACCGATAAGGCCGAGCTTGTTTTTATAAAGCTTACCAAACAGACGGATGGCAAAAAGTATTGCAACGCCAAGCGATATCAAGCCGCCCGAAAGCTTTACGCCCATCGAAAAGCCGATTGAAAGCGCAAGTAAAAGAATGGTTTTCAATTTCGGCTCGCGATACCATTTTATCGCAAGATTTACCGAAACCAAGGCGAGTAAAAGCGATAAAACGTCGTTATTGATACTGCCCGAAAGGATGATAAAGGTCGGGTGGAATGCAACTATCGCGCAGGCGATTATCATCGGAAAGCCCTTAAGCTTGAACTTTCTGAAAATGCTGTGAGAAACGAGCATTATTGCGCTTGAGCAGAAAAGCGATAAAATTTGCAAATTTTCACGTGCCGCTTCAATTGCTATTCCCAACGTAGTTTGAATATGCAAAAACAAAGCGCAGATATAATGCCAAACCGGAGGTTGATAATATTGCCACTGAACGGTTTCGGGTAGGTCCTTGTGATTATAAAAGCGCAAAATATATTCAAAATGGCCGTTTTTACCGCCTACGTCGTGTTGACGCACAAGATAATCGGTCGATTGAATATAAACCAATCTGAAAACGAAGGCAACCGCGAAAATAAGGAAAATAATAACCCTTTCGTCGTATTTTATATTATTAAAATTATAATACAAAACAACTGCGCCGACGATTATTACCGCAAAGAAAAACAAAAGCTGCGAGGGGTTTTCCGCCCATTCCTGCCAAAACGTAAAGACGTTTAAAAAGCAACAAAAAACACAGCTTACCGCAAGAAGCAAAAACCGTTTTGCGGAAATAAACGAATATATCTTATTCAGGTTCATCAAAAAATCCCCAATCCTGTTAATTTACGACTTGATTATATGCTAAAAACGTCTTTATGTCAAGTTCAATAAAAACTATATAATATGAATATATATATTATATATATGTTACGTAACAAATATATATAAAGGGGTTTACTTTTTTGAAAAAGCGTGGTATAATTGATTGAATAACCATATGTGGAAAACTATGTGCTGAAATATAACCTCATTTTAAAAGCAGGGAAGTGAAAAAATGACCGATAACGAATTAAAACAAATAAAGCTTTTTGCGCTTGACGAGCTTCGCAAATCCTTTTCGCAACCGACCATGAGCCTTTGGTTTGAACCGATGCGCGTTGTTGCGGTTGACGGCACTTGCGTTACGATTTCTTTACCTGCGGGAAGAAAAAGCTTTGTTTCCGAACAATATTATTCGATTCTTAAGCAGGTATTTTCAAATATTATCGGATTTGAAACCGATTTGAAAATTATTTCCGATGAGGAAGAAGCCGAGCTTATTCAGGAATTCGGCGAAAAGATCGATTCGGCATACGATACGCGCTTTAACCCTGCTTACACCTTTGAAAATTTCGTTGTCGGCGAAACAAACAAGCTTGCCCATTCGGCATCGCTTGCGGTTGCAAAGCATCCTGCTCAGCTTAATAACCCGTTGTTCCTTTACGGTCCCTCGGGCTTGGGCAAAACCCACCTTTTGTTTGCGATAGTAAACGATATAAGAGCAAACCACCCCGATTCGAAAATACTTTACGTTACCGGCGAAGAATTTACCATTGACCTTATCGAATCGCTCGCCAAAAAGACGACGATAGCATTCCGTGATAAATACAGAACGGTTGACGTTTTACTTGTCGACGATATTCAGTTTATTGCCGGAAAGATGGCTGTTCAGGAAGAATTTTTCCATACGTTCGATACCCTTTTCAAAATGAACAAGCAAATCATTCTTGCATCCGACTGTGCGCCCAAGGATATCGACAATCTTGAGGACAGATTGAAGAGCCGTTTCGTTATGGGCTTGGTTGCCGATATTCAACCGCCCGATTTTGAGCTTCGTATGGCGATATTCAAGCGCAAGGCATTGGATTTCAATCTCGATTTGGATATGAAGATACTTTATTTCCTTGCCGATAATATTACGACAAACGTTCGTCAGATTGAAGGAGCTCTTAAAAAGCTTAAGGCGCATTCGCTTATTACCGGCGAAAAATGCGATTACAATATGGCAAAGGAAGAGCTTACCGACTTTTTTGCGAACGCGAAAAGCGAGGAATCGATTATCGAAAAGATATTTGCCTTTGCCGAAAAGCGTTACGGCGTGAAGATTGACGAAATGAAGAGCGCACGCAGAAACGCCGAAATCATTGCGGCAAGACATTACGCAATATATCTTATCAGAAAAACAACAAAGCTTTCGCAGAAATCAATTGCAAAGCTGTTTAATAAAAAGGACCATACAACGGTCATCAACTCTATTAACTTTATCGAACGTAAGATGCAAAACGAACCTGCATTCGAGCGTGAGATAGAAAACGTTATTAACGAGCTTCACTCTTAATTAAGGGCAACCGCAAAAAAACATAATTAATCCAATATTTTATTATTTATTTGTATTTATAGTTATTGTAGTCCGAGTGGATTTGTGGAAAGAGCTTAAAGTGGCTATGGGACAAGCATAATGCAAAAAATAAAAGGTGGACAGGTAGTGGTTTTGATTGTGGAAAGCTTGTTATAATATGTGGAAATCTGTTTTATTTTAAAATATTTCTGTTTTTTTACTTAAGAAAGGAAGATTCGCGCTGAATCGATTTTAATTGCGCGAACGGTTATTTCAAATGAAATTTATTGCAGATAAAAAGACGTTACTTTCACTTATAATGCCTGCGGCAACCGCGGCATCGAACAAAACGACTCTGCCTGCGCTTGAGGGCTTGCTTTTCACGCTTAAGGATGACGTGCTTACTATTTGCGGCTATGACCTTGAAAAGGGTGTTCGCACAATGGGTAACGTTACGCCTATTCAAGAGGGCTCGGTTATTATCAACGCGCAAAAAATTACGTCTATCGTTCGTAATTTTCCCGATTGTGATATCTGCATAGAATCCGATGACAGAAATATGGTTCGTATTACCGGCGGCGCGAGTGATTTTTCGATTCACGGCGTTACTGCCGAGGTATTCCCCGGCTTGCCCGAATTGGGCGGTGATAACGCTTTTGAAATTTCCCGTTCGCTTATGAAGGATATTATTAACAGCACCGTTTTTGCGGTGGCGCAATCCGAAGCAAGACCTATTCTTACCGGCGAGCTGTTTATGATTGAAAACAGAACTCTTACCGTTGTTGCGCTTGATAATTTCCGTCTTGCGATGCGTGAAGAAAAAAATTGCGTTTTCAAGAACGACAACCGTTTTTCGTTCGTTGTGCCGGGTAAGGCGCTTAACGACCTTTCGAAGCTTCTTGATGACAGCGATGAACCGCTTCGTATTGAATTTACCGCAAAATACATTATCTTTAAAATCGATGATACCGTATTCTTCTCGAGATTGCTTGAGGGTGAATATCTCGATTACAGACGCGCATTGCCGAGCTCTAACCGCATTTTTGCTACTATTAACAGAGCTGAATTTATCGAATCGGCTGAAAGAGCAAGCTTGCTTGTCGACGAAAAGTTAAGAACTCCGTTGAGATGCAAATTTGAAGATAACAGCTTGAATATTTCGTGCAGTACCCAATACGGCAGTGTTAACGATAACATAAAGATTAAAAAAGACGGCGAGGATATTGAAATCGGCTTTAACAACCGTTATCTTTTGGACGCTTTGCGTGCCTGCAAGGATGAAAAAATCGTTGCATCCTTGTCGACTCCCTTGATGAGTATGATGATTGAACCGGCTGAAAAGGACGAAAACAGCAATTATATCTATCTCGTTTTGCCCTGCAAATTAAAGGACTGATTTTAAAGCATGCACGTAGAGCATTTATCTTTAAAAAATTTCCGCAATGCGGTTGACAGCGAAATCGTGTTTTCAAAGGGCGTAAACGTTATTTGCGGTGCGAATGCGGCAGGAAAGACGAATATTCTTGAAGCGATATTCTATTTTGCGGCAGGAAAAAGCTTCCGCAACTGCAAGGACCGCGAGCTTATCACCTTCGGGAACGATAAGGGAAGCATTGCGATGCGCTTTTTCGGAAACAACGCAAAAACGAAAATGTCGGCAACGCTTTCAAAGGGCGGAAGAAGGGTTATTAAGATAGGCGAAAGCGCGCCGCTTCGGATGACCGAATATATCGGAAGATTCCGCGCAGTTATCTTTACACCCGACCATTTGAGTCTTGTTAAGGGTTCGCCCGAAAACAGACGAAGGTTTTTGGATCTTGCGATAAGCCAATCCTTTCCGCGATATGCAAGCACGCTTTCGGAATATAACCGCGTGCTTGCGCAAAAGAACGCACTTTTAAAGCGCGGCAACGTTATAAACGAGCTTTTGGAGGTTTATAACGAAAAGCTTGCCGCCTTGGCAGGTACGATAACTGTCAACAGACGCAAATATATCACCCGTTTGGAATGTGAAGCAAAAAAATTTCTTGCCGATATGTCGGGCGGAAAAGAGGAGCTTACAATAAGCTATCAAACCCAAGCAGGCGATTTGGAAACTCAGGAAGAAATTAAGGAAAAATATATTTCGCTTTTTGCCGAAAAGATGCAATATGAAAAGGACCGTTTTTTGGCACATTACGGCGCGCATAAGGATGATTTTTCGGTCGTCATTAACAAGAAAAGCGCGAGAATGTACGGCTCGCAGGGGCAACAAAGAAGCGCTGTTTTGGCGTTGAAGCTTGCCGAGGGTGAGCTTTCGGCAAAGCTTACGGGCGAATATCCCGTGTTTTTGCTTGACGATATTCTTTCGGAGCTTGATAAGGACAGAAAGGAATATATCCTTTCGCGTATTACCGACAGGCAGGTTATAATTACCGGCTGTGAAAGTGAAATTTTCAATACCGAGGGTAAGATTTTCGTACGCGACGGCAAAATTTATCAATAAATAGTTTTTTCGGAGATTGTGATGAGATATCTTCAGCTCGAAAAGGGCGAAAGCATTGATAAAAACGAAATAATCGGCATTTTTGATATTGAAAACGCAAGTACGTCGCAAGCAACGAAGGAGCTTTTTAAGCGCAAAGAGGACGAGCACGGCGTTGTAAGTCTTTCAAACGACCTGCCGAAAAGCTTTATACTTTGTGACGGCGAATTTACCGATACCGTTTATATAAGCGGAATATCGGTGGAAAGCATTAAAAAACGGCTTAAAAACGAAATAAAGCCGTTATGGATAAGATAAACAACCGATTTATAGATTGAATCCATCTTACCGAAATAAAATTCGGAAAATAAGAAAAGGAGAGTAGTTTTTGACCGACGACGGAAAAAACTGCGGTGAAATGAAATGAGCGAAAACATCAATACTGTTGAAAACGCATACGGCGACAGTCAAATACAGGTTCTTGAAGGACTTGAGGCGGTAAGAAAGCGCCCCGGTATGTACATCGGTACTACCTCGGTTAAGGGCTTGCACCACCTTATAAGCGAAATTGTCGATAACGCTATCGACGAAGCGCTTGCGGGACATTGCCAAAATATAAGTGTTATTCTTCACGCCGACGGAAGCTGTGAGGTTACCGACGACGGACGCGGTGTGCCTGCAGGTATTCACCCCACTGTCGGACGTCCCACGCTTGAGGTTATTTATACAATACTTCACGCAGGCGGTAAATTCGGCGGCGGCGGTTATAAGATCGCGGGCGGTCTTCACGGTGTAGGTGCGAGCGTTGTTAACGCGCTTTCAAAGCGTGTTGAGCTTCATAACTACCGCGACGGTATGGGTTATTATATCGCTTTCGAGCGCGGTAACGTCGTTGAAGAATTCCGTGAAATAGGCGCGACCGATTTACACGGTCTTCACGTTCGCTTCTGGCCCGACGATACTATTTTCGAAACAGTTGAGTTCGATTACGAAACGGTCAAAACACGTCTTCGTGAGCAGTCCTTCCTTAACGCAGGCGTTTCGATAAGCATTTGCGATAAGCGCCGCGGCGATGATAACGAAGAAAACTTCTGTTTTGAGGGCGGTATCCGTTCGTTCGTTGAATTTCTTAACCAAAAGAAGGGCGCTGACCCCTTGCACCCCGTAATTTACGTTTCGGGCGAAAAGGACGGCTCGGTTGCAGAAATCGCACTTCAGTATAACGAAACCATTACCGATTCGATACTTTCGTTTGCAAACAATATGCATACGGTCGACGGCGGTACTCACGAAACCGGATTTAAGGTCGGTATTACGAAATCGCTTAACGAATACGGTAAAAAATACAACCTTTTCAAGGGCGATGAAAAATTGACCGGCGATGACGTGCGCGAAGGTCTTTCGGCAGTCATTTCGGTTAAATTAGAGGACGCTCAGTTTGAAAGCCAAACCAAGGCAAAGCTCGGCAACAGCGAAATAAGAACGCTTGTTGAGGGCATAGTTAACGAAAAGCTTTCGATATTCTTTGAAGAAAATCCCGAAGTTGCAAGAATTATTATCGAAAAATCGGTTCTTGCCGCAAGAGCAAGAGAAGCTGCTAAAAAAGCGCGTGAATTGACAAGAAGAAAGGGTCTTCTTGAATCGAGCTCGCTTCCCAGCAAGCTTGCCGACTGCAACGAAAGAAGAATGGAATATACCGAGCTTTATCTGGTGGAAGGTGACTCGGCAGGCGGTACCGCAAAGGACTGCCGCGACAGCCGATTCCAAGCGATTCTTCCCCTGCGCGGTAAGATATTGAACGTTGAAAAGAACCGTATCGACAAGGTTTATTCCTCGGTACAGATAACCCCGATTATTCTTGCTTTGGGTACGAGCATCGGCAGTGAATTTGATATAACCAAGCTACGTTACGGCAAGATAAGTCTTATGGCCGATGCCGACGGCGACGGCTCGCACATTAAATCACTTCTTCTTACCTTCTTCTTCCGTCATATGAGACCTCTTATCGAGGCAGGACACGTTTATTCCGCGACACCTCCGCTTTATAAGGTATACCGCGGAAAACAGCAAAGATACGCGTTCTCGGACGAAGAAAGAGATATGTATATCGAGGAGCTTGGCGGCAACGCGCAGGCGGAAAGATATAAAGGTCTTGGTGAAATGGACCCCGAGCAGCTTTGGGACACCACGATGGACCCCGAAAAGAGAATTTTGAAGCGCATTACCATTGAGGATGCATTGGAGGCAGACGCTCTGTTTTCGGTGCTTATGGGCGACAAGGTAGAGCCCAGACGCGATTTTATCGAAGCAAACGCAAAATATGCGAACTTAGATACTTGATGTCACTGTCGCCGATTTTTATGAAGTTTTATCATAAAAACACTTTGTGTTTTGAGATGAGTTTTACTTGCGCTCTTGAATAAAAGCAAAGGAGAATACCTGCAACAGATAAAGGGTTAAGCTTTAAAGCGTTACGGTCAGATATACCGAAGTAACCGCGCGAAATCAACGTAATAAATATATTTAACCTTTATCGCGGTATGGAAAGAAAATGGCACACGAATACGATTACAGTAACCACGAAGAACAGGTTATTCATAATATCGGAATAGAAAACGAAATTAAAAGCTGTTATATCGACTATGCGATGAGCGTTATTGTCGGACGCGCTTTGCCCGACGTACGCGACGGTATGAAGCCGCTACACAGACGTATCCTTTACGCGATGTATGAGGATAGATTGACCTATGACAAGCCCTTCCGTAAGTCGGCAACGACCGTCGGTAACGTGCTTGGTCGTTACCATCCTCACGGCGACGCATCGGTTTATGATGCGATGGTACGTCTTGGTCAGGATTTTTCGATCCGCTATCCGCTTATCGATAAGCACGGTAACTTCGGTAATATCGACGGTGACCCCCCTGCGGCATACCGTTATACCGAAGCGAGAATGGCAAGAATCGCCGACGAGCTTATGGAGGATATCGAAAAGGACGTTGTCGATTTCGTTCCCAACTTCGATAATATGCGTAAGGAGCCTGTCGTGCTTCCTTCGCGCTTCCCCAACCTTTTGGTAAACGGCAGTGTCGGTATTGCGGTCGGTATGGCGACCAACATTCCCACACATAATATGCGTGAGGTAATTGAGGCGACCGAATATCTTATCGATAATCCCGATTGCTCGATAGTCGACCTTATGCAATATATTAAGGGCCCCGATTTCCCGACCTATGGCACGATTTACGGCACAAGCGGTATTTACGAAGCTTATATGACGGGCAGAGGTAAGGTCCGCGTGCGCGCAAAAGCGCATTTTGAGGAGAAAAACGGCAGAACGAGCATTATCGTTACCGAAATTCCTTATCAGGTCAACCGTTCGATGCTTCTTGACAGCATGGTTGAGCTTGTTAAGAATAAGCGTATCGAAGGCATTGCCGATATCCGTAACGAATCGGGTAAGGCAGGTATGCGTATCGTTATCGATATTAAAAAGGATGCGAACGCGCAAATCGTTCTTAATCTTCTTTATAAATACACCCAAATGCAGGACACCTGCGCGGTGAATATGGTTGCGCTTGTCAACGGCGTACCCAAATTGCTTAATCTTAAGGAAGTGCTTACGCATTACCTTAACCACCGCAAGGAGGTCGTTACACGCAGAGTAAGGTTTGACCTTGCAAAGGCAGAGCACGAGGCTCATATTTTCGAGGGCTATAAGATTGCTATCGACAATATCGACGAGGTTATTTCGATAATCCGCGCAAGTGCAAGTATTTCCGATGCAAAGGCGAACCTTATGGAACGCTTCGGACTTTCGGAAGCGCAAGCGCAGGCAATCGTCGAAATGACTCTCGGTAAGCTTTCGGGTATGGAACGCCAAAAGATCGAAGACCGTTTGGCATATCTTTATAACCTTATCAAGGAGCTTAGAGAAATCCTTGCCGACGAAACAAAGATTGAGGCAATCATTAAGGAAGACCTTGAATATATCAAGAACAAATACGGCGATGAAAGACGTACCGACATCGTCGAGGCTGAAAACGATATTCTTATCGAAGACCTTATCGAGCGTGAAACCTGCGTTATCACCGCAACACGCGCAGGATACGTGAAGCGTTTGCCGAGTGATACCTATCAGGCACAGCGCAGAGGCGGTAAGGGTATCACCGCAATGGGTACGAGAGAAGAAGACTTTGTGGAAGACGTTATTATCTCGCACAGCCACGATTTCTTGCTTATGTTCTCGAATACCGGCAAGGTTTATATTAAGAAGTGCTATGAAATTCCCGAAAGCGCACGTACCGCAAAGGGAACTAACCTTGTAAACCTCCTTTCGCTCGACAGTGACGAAAAGATTACGGCAATCGTGCCCGTAACCGAGTTTACCGAGGATCAAAACCTTGTTCTTGTCACCAAATTGGGCGTTGTTAAGCGTATCAACCTTATGGCGTACAAAACAAAGCGTCAAAACGGTCTTTACGCAATCACTCTTGACGAGGGCGATCAGTTGCTTTACGTTCTCCGTTCGAACGGTAACGACGATATTATCGTTGCGACAAACCGCGGTATTTCGATCCGCTTTACCGAACACGACGTTCGTGAAATGGGCAGACACGCGCGCGGTGTTCGTGCAGTTACCCTTGACGAGGGCGATTACGTTGTCGGCGCGGGCATTATTCCCGACGGCAGCGATGATAACGAGCTTTATATACTTACAATTACCGAAAACGGATTCGGTAAACGCAGCTTCACCGGTGAATACAAGCGTCAGCACCGCGGCGGCAGAGGTCTTATCTGCCACGGCGTAAGCGCAAAGACGGGCGCGCTTGCAGGTTTGAAGCTTGTTCGTGAAAGCGACGAGGTAATGCTTATTACCGACGGCGGTATTATTATCCGTACACGTATTTCCGAAATTCCGGTTTACGGCAGAAGCGCTTCGGGCGTAATCGTTATGCGTCTGGAGGAGGGCTCGACGGTTGCAAGATTTGCCGTTGTTGACCCCGAAACCGAATCGGAAAACAAGGAAACAGAAGAAGCTCCGGTTGAAGCCGAAAACACAGCAGAAGCGGTCGAAACCGTTGGGGAGGAAAAATAAATGGCTTTGAAAACCTTTATTCTTGAAAACAATGCAACAAAAAAGAAGCGTCAGACCGACGTTCAGAACGCTGTACGCGAATATCTTAAGAACCCCAAAGTAAAGGTGGTTTATGACGAAAAGGGCAGACCCTCGGTTGAAGGCGCCGAAAACGTGCATATTTCGATAACCTGCGCCGAAAAGGTAATGCTTTTGGTTATTTACGAAAAGGCGATCGGTATTGACGGCGAATATCTTCCCAATATTATCGCCGAAGGAAATAAAATCGACCACATGACGCTTGCGGAACGCTTTTTCTCGTATGACGAGGTGGAATATCTCCGCGACAGCGCGCGTGAAGCAGAACGCGAAAACTTTGTGAAGATTTGGGTGCGTAAGGAAGCTTATATTAAGGCGGCAGGCAAAACTCTTGCCGATTTCCCCAACTTCTCGGTTGTTGACGGCAACCGCTTCGCGAAAAAGGTTCACGGCGTGACCATTAAAGCGTTTGCCATCAAGTTCGAGGACTGCGAAAATTACGTTTTCGCAATCGCGGGTATTGATTGAGTGAATAAATGAGGATTTTTAGCGAGAGAACAACTTTTAAAAAAGTTTTTCTCTCGCGCTCTTTTTTCAAAAGCTTTTAATATAATTATTTAATGACTGTATTCGATACGGTCATTTTTTTCTTTGCACACGCAACAAAAAAAGAAGACCGTAAATAAATACGGTCTTCAAAATGCAAAGCATTTTTATGAAATTAATATATTTTTCAAGGACATGCGCCTTGAAAAATATACCTTAGGGCATCGCAACCTTGGACAAGCCGAAGGCGCGCACAAGGTTGGCGCGAGCATGGGTTCCCTGAAAATGCTTGCATTTTTAGGGCATAAGCAACGATGCTCACAAAGCCCATTGAAATCCGAGGATTTCAATGGAGAGCGAAGCGATTATCTGGTCTTGGGAAGAGAAGCAGCTGCAACGGACTGACCTACGCGGCGAGCCTTTTCATCGGGAATGTGGAGCTGGATCTTTTGTGCGAGCTCGGGGAATTCCTTATCGAGAACTTCCTGAGCGCGTTCAAGAAGGATAACGCCGCCGTCGCCGGAGGTTACACGGCCCATGATGAGAACGTGCTTCATATCATAGAATTCAGCATAGAATGCGATAGCGTAGCCGAAGTATGCACCGATGGTGTCATAGATAGCAGCAGCGCGTTCATCGCCTTCCTTCATAAGGTTTTGAACAACCTTGAGCTTTTCAGCGGGAGAGAGCGATTCATCGAGCTCGATACCTGCATAGGGAGCAAGCTTGATAACGCCGTCCTGCGAGAAGTACTTAACGCCGCAGCCGTAGTCGCCCGACCATTCGTCAACCATTGCGTTCTTGCAGAAGTCAACGGGAGCGAAAGCGAGCTCGTTGAGCCAGCCGGTGATGTTGCCCTGAGGATCAACGTAGCCAACTGCTTCGGATGTACCCATTGCAACGCCGAGAACCGAATCGTCTTCCAAGCTCATTGCGCCTGCAAGAGCGGTAACGTCACCGTCGTTTGCAACTTCAACGGGGATATCCGCGCCGATTTCCTTACAAACGTCGATATACATATTCTTAACCTTCTTTTCAAAGTCTTCGTCGTTGACCTTGAGGAAGAGGGATGCAACCATGATACGGTTGTCAACGTAAACGCCTGCGCTCGAGATACCGATAGCGTCAACGCGGGGCATTTTGGATGCAGCGGTCTTCATTGCATCGAGGATGCCTTGATAGTGATAGTCGGGATCGGAGTTGATCTTGGGGAACCAAACAACTTCTTCGGAGTAAACGGTTTCGCCGTCGATAACCGCAGAAACCTTTCTGTCGGATCCGCCTGCGTCAAAGCCGATACGGCAACCGTCGAGGTGACGGCCAACGGGAGCTGCGCCGGAAACGTCTTCGGGAGCTTCTTCGATAGGGCAAATTACAACTTCAAAGGGGCGTTCGTAAACGCGTTCCATAAAGTGAACGTCGAAATCACGCGAGCCGCCATCGGAGTATGCTTCCTTGATCTTGTTACCGATAACTTCGCTACCTGCGATAATTACCTTAAAGCCGCCTGCAACCCAAAGGAGTGCTTTGACCATTCTTTCAACGAAATCAAAGTTTTCTTCGTCGTGGCCGGTGCCGTCAACGAAAACGCGGGTCTTGTAGGTGGTGATATAGCCCTTGTTTCTTTCAACTGCGATAACAAGGTCCTGTCCGTTTTCCTTGGTAGCTTCGCGCATTTCGCGGCAAACTACCGAAAGAGGAGCAAATTGGGGGTCGAGTTTTGCATTTACCTTAAGCTTCATATTTGGTATTACCTCCGATGATGGTTTTTTCTACGTTAAATTCATTATCAGTGATGATGATGTCTGCATCCTTACCAACCTCGATCGAGCCCTTCTTGTCGTCGATGCCGAGAGTGGTTGCAGGGTTGAGCGATGCGCCGTTAACGCATTCCCACAAAGGAATAGAGGAGTTGGTATATACGTTCCAAACACCCTTGTTGAGGTGGAGAACAGAGCCTGCAACGGTGCCGTCTTCGAGTCGGCAAACGATACCGCGATAGATAATCTTGGTGCCGCCGAGGGTATATTCACCTTCGGGAAGTCCGCCTGCAGGGAGACAGTCGGTGATGAAGCAGAGCTTTCTGCCCTTGATCTTAAAGAGCATATCGTAAAGAACGGGGTCAACGTGGAACGCGTCAACGATAAGCTCGCAGGAAACGTCGCTGTTAAGAGCGGCGGTAACAACGCCGGGTGCACGGTGGCCGAGCGCGGTCATTGCGTTGAAAAGGTGGGTAACGTGGCGCATACCGACCTCGGTCGACTTCATTGCGGTTGCATAGTCAGCGCTGGTGTGGCCGATCGACATAATAACGTCGGTATCGCGGCGGATTTCTTTGATTGCTTCAAAGTTGTCATCTTCTTCGGGAGCGAGCGAGATGATGCTGATGATATCCGCATATTCCTTAACGAATTTAGCATCGGGCTTGAGGATGTATTTGGGGTCCTGAGCGCCTTTTTTAGCCGCGCTGATGAAGGGACCTTCGGCGTGTACGCCGAGAATAGCCGAGCCTTCCCAAGTCTTACTTTCTTCCTTAAGAGCTCTGCAAACCTCAAGAGCTTTTTTGATGACCTTCATATCAACGGTCATGGTGGTGGGAAGATAGCCGGTAACACCGTTTGCAAGCAAGCCCTTGGAAATGGTGCGGATGCTTTCCTCTTCGCCGTCGCAAACGTCTTTTCCGAGGTAGCCGTGAATGTGGATATCGATAAGACCGGGAGCAACGTATCCGCCCTTTGCGTCGATAACTTCGACGCCTTCGGGAAGCTTGTCTGCCGGAACGATACCTTCGATCACATTGCTGTAAAGAAGCGCGCTTCCTTCAACAATGCGGTCCTTCAAAATGATTTTGCCGTTAACAATAGCTTTCATTTTATTTTCTCCTGCATTATTATTTCTTTGTTTTGCGCGATTTAAATAATCGCATTCCAATTCAAGGTAATTATATCAAAGAAATCCTTAAATTGCAATGGTTTTTTTGTAAAAGTAGAGCTTTAAAATATCACTGATTTTCAATATCGATGCTTTGCGCGTACCTCACCGCCGTCATCGCGTCGATTCCGAAAAAGTCGGCGCCCATCGTTTCGGCGTATTCCTTGGTAAGCACTGCGCCGCCGACCATTATTTTGGTTTCGGGACAGCTTTCGCGCACAAGACGCACCGTTTCGACCATTGCGGGTACGGTCGTCGTCATCAATGCCGAAAGCCCCAAAAGGGAGGCTTTATGCTCCTTTACGGCTTCAAGTATTGCTTGGGGCGGCACGTCCTTGCCGAGGTCGACGACGGTAAAGCCGTAGTTTGAAAGGAGAGTTACAACGATATTTTTACCGATGTCGTGGATATCGCCGTGTACCGTTGCGAAAACGACCTTCATTCCGTTTTTCCTATCGTCTGCCGACGACATCGCCTGATTTACCGCCTTGAACGCGGATTTTGCCGCTTCCGCGCCGCCGAGCAGACGGGGAAGAAAGATTTTTTTGCTTTCATACCCTTCGCCGAGCGCGTTGAGCGCAGGTATAAGGTCGGTTTCTATTACCTCAAGCGGTTTTTTCGTTTTAAGCGCAACGGAAGCAAGCTCGTAAGCCTTTGCCGAAAGTCCCAAATAAACCGCATCGAACAGCGTAAATTCCTTTTTTGTGCTTGAAGCTTCGGATTCGCCCGTGGGCTCTTTTTCATAAGTAAAATCTCGGCTTGGAGCTTCTTGGGCAAGAACCAATTTCATACTTTCGCTCGACGGATTCATAATTGCGGCGGTCAGTCCGCGCGCAATCGCCGCGCCGAGGAAGGATGCGTTGATTTCTTCTCGGTTTCGCATACCGAACGAGATATTCGAAACGCCGAGTGTTGTGTAAAGTCCTTTTTCGGTCAGCTTTTGAACGCATTCAAGCGTTTTTTCACCGCTTTTTTCGTCGGTTGCGACCGTCATTGTAAGCGCATCGAAAAGGAAACGCTTTTCGTCGATTCCAAATTCCTTTGCGCGTTTTATTATCTTTTCGGCAATCGAAAGTCTGCCCGATGCGGTATCGGGAATGCCGTTTTCGTCAAGCAGAAGCGCAACGCACATACCGCCGCAGCTTTTTACTATCGGAAGTATCGAATCAAGACATTCGTCCTTGCCGTTGACCGAGTTGATTATCGGCACGCCGTTGTATTTTCTTGCGGCAAGAGTCAACGCCTTTGCATCCGCCGAATCGAGCTGAAGCGGCAGGTCGGTTACGGTTTGAACCGCAAGTACCGCCTTGGTAAGCATTTCGCTTTCGTCGATTTCGGGGATGCCGACGTTTACGTCGAGAATATCGGCATCGGACGCCTGTTGGGCAACCGCTTCGTTGCAAAGATAATCGAGATTTTTGTTTCGTAAAGCCTCTTTAAGCTTCGATTTGCCCGTCGGGTTAAGGCGCTCGCCGACAATGGCACATTTACTGCCCAAGGTGTAAAGACGTGTGCCCGAGCAAACTGCGGGCAGAATTTTTCTTGGGCGGAGATTTACTTTTTTATCCCTTGCGGCAATAGATACGCATTTAATATATTCGGGATTCGTACCGCAGCATCCGCCGACGGCGGCAACTCCGTTTTCATACAAGCTGTTTGCAAACGAGGTAAAGCGCGACGGCTCGATATCGAAATAGGTGCTTCCGTCGTCTGCGATTTTAGGCAAGCCTGCGTTTGCGTTGACTATCATCGGTATGCCGAAGCTTGCAAGCTCGATAGCTATCGGCTCCATTGCATCGGGGCCCAATCCGCAGTTTATGCCGATAATATCCGCACCGACCGACGAGAGGTAAAATGCGACCGTTTGGGCATCCGCGCCCGTTAAGGTGCGTCGGTTTTCGTCAAAGGTAAGCGAAACCGCAATCGGGAGGTCGGAATTTTCCTTTGCGGCGGTGATTGCCGCCTTGCATTCGTAAAGGTCTTGAAAGGTTTCAAAGAAAATAAGGTCAGCGCCTGCCTTTTTCGCGCCGATAACGGCACCCTTAAAGGCATTTACCGCTTCTTCAAACGAAAAATCACCCAAAGGGGGCATTAATTTACCGGTAGGTCCTATGTCCGCGGCGACGAAAATTTTGCGGTCGGATTCGTTTGCCGCCTGCTTTGCAAGCGATACGGCAAGGAATACCTCGCTTTCGCTGTCCAAGCCATAGGGGGCAAGCTTGATTGCGTTTGCGCCGAAGGAGTTTGTTGAAATTACGTCTGCGCCTGCGTTTATATATGCGCGGTGTACGTCGAGCACCGCTTCGGGCGACAAACGGTTAAGCGTTTCGGGAAGCTGACCTGCCTTCAAGCCGCGCGCTTGGAGCATCGTACCCATTGCGCCGTCGAAAACCAACGCCTTTTTCCCGAAAAGTTCAAGAATACTCATTTTATGATCTCCGAAATATTCGAAAGTATCTCCGACGCGACGTCGGGCTTGTTCATTGCATAAATATGGATGTTGTTAACGCCGTTTGCGATAAGGTCGATTATCTGCTCGGTGGCGTAAATAATGCCTGCCTGCCTCATCGCTTGGGGCTTTTCGCCGAAGCGTTCGACAATTTCGCGCAGTCTTCTCGGCACGGTCGTGCCCGAAAGCGATGCGCTTCTTAGAAGCTGACGCGCGTTGGTTATCGGCATAATACCCGCAATTACGGGGATATTTATGCCCTTGCGTTGGAATTTCGTCATAAACGAATACATAATATCGTTATCGAAAAACATTTGCGTTGTGAAAAATTCGCAACCGCTTTCTGCCTTTATCTTCAAGGCGTCGATATCTGCCGAAACGCTTTTCGCCTCGGGGTGTCCCTCGGGATAGCAAGCGCCGCCGACACAAAAATCGCCCATTTGCTTGATTGCCCTTGCAAGGTCGCTTGCGTGGGGGTAGACTCTTTTCGGCTCGCGTCCGACGGGCATATCGCCGCGCAACGCGAGGACGTTTTGAATACCGTTTGTTTTAAGCGATTCGAGGTATGCCTTTAACGATTCCTCGTCGGAGGAAACGCAGGTCACGTGGGCAAGCGACGCGATGCCGCAATTTTCAACCTCCTCGGCAAGCTCGGCGGTGAATTGCGCGGTCGAGCCCGCCGCACCGTAGGTTACGGAGATAAAATCGGGCTTCAATGCCGCCATTTCCGAAACGATTTTGCGGCTTTGCGCCAATTCCGCGCCCAATTTCGGCGGAAAAATCTCGCAGGAAACGGTTATTTCTTTCGATTTTAAAATTTCGGATATTTTCATAAAAAACACCTTACTTAAAGTTTTTTGAAAACGTAATATTCCTTTTCGTTTTCCTTGCAGCCGTCAAAGCCCTTTCCGCCCGTGCGCGAAATAAGGGTAAATCCGTCTGCACATCCCATTATTTCCTCGTGGGTGTGATATTTTTGGGTTTGCGTTTCGCACGCGCGTTCATAAAGTCCGTCGTCGGCTTCAAAGAATACGTCGATTTCAAACTCGCAAATATCCTTTTTTTCGTCGAACGCGTTGCGCCAGACGGCAAAAACGCCGTCTTCAAATTCATAAACGAAGCTGTTACCGTCGAACACGTCGGTATATCTGAAACGGGTGTTCACGTCGAAGATAAAAAGACCGCCCGCTTCAAGATAATTGCGCGCCAAAACAAAGACCTGCTTGAGGTCTTTGTTCTTAACGATATAATTCAGACAGTCAAACGAGGAATAAATCGCTTGAACCGTTCCGTAAAGCTCGAATTCGCACATATCCTGACACAAAAGCAGGGTGTTTTTGCCGTAATTGCGCTCCCGCGCAATATTGAGCATATCGGGTGAAATGTCAAGCCCGATCATATCGTAACCTCTGTCGGCAAGCAAAGCGGTTATTCCGACCCTCCCGCAGCCGAGGTCAAGTACTTCCTTAACTTCAATATCGGATAATTTAAACGCTTCTTCAAGCATATCTGCATAAGGTCGGTACGCTTCGCCGTTTATGCGGTCATAAATTTCCGCCAGCGCAGCAAAGCTCATTCAGAAATGCGGTCGAGAACCATCGAATAGCCGTCGCTGCCGTAACGGAGAGCGCGGTTTACACGGGTGATGGTTGCGGTGGAGAGGTGAGTTTTTTCGGCAATTTCGTTATAGGTGTTGCCGTCACGGAGCATTTCTGCCGCTGTGAGTCTTTTGCTCATTTCGGTAATTTCGCTGATGGTGCAAAGATCGGAAAGGAAACGGTATGCTTCCTCAACAGAGCGAACGCTAACGATAGCGGCCGCGAGCTTGTCGGTGTTTGCGTCTTTTACTTTTTCGATCATTTTATTCAGTCCTCCAAATTAAATTCAATTTCGTTGGGGTCAAAAGTACCCTTGATAAAGCGATAGGTGTCGGTGTAAACCGAGTGAAGATCGGGATCTTCGGATTTATATGCGTAATAATAAACGTCGGGAACGCCGCCCTGATAATACATGTGCGCGGCATCCTTCATATATCCGGTAAGCGCACCTGCGGCGTAATATTTCTTGATTCTTTCGATATTCCAAGGCTGAGTACCGCCTACCTCAAGCTCGATGCACATACCGTGTAATTTTGCGGTAGCCGCGGCATTGAAAAGTCGCGAATCGGGAACGGCTTGGTTGAAGGCGTAGTTCGGTTGATAGCAAACGACGTCAAAGCCCAAATTTTGCCAATCATTATAGCCCGAAGCGTGGAAATAGGGTATCCAGGTTGTGATAAGTCCCATATCGCGCACGTAATCGGTGGTGTAATGCAAAAGCTCAATCAATTGGCTGTCGGAATAATTGATTTCCTCGGTGAACCAGTAATAGCCCTTTAATTCAAGATGCTTGTAGTTCTTTTCAACAAAGCGCTTATATTGCTCGTCGATAAGCCATTTAAGACCCGCTTTGCGGTCTTCAAGCTTCGAGAAATCGAGATTTTTGCCGTCTACCTCGCCAAATTCGCTTACCTCGGTAACGGGATAAAGGATGGAAAGGTAAACACTAACCTTGTAATCGGGCATACCCAATTTTTCGCCGACCTCTGCCGCCGCTTGTTCAAGCGCGTCCATATTGCCGTCTGCGATATATTGCTGGTCGATATAATATTGCCACTTATCCTTTTTAAGGGGACGCTTGGTGTATTTATCGTAAAGGAATGCAACGTAAGGGAGGAAAAGGAAGCCGTCGAAAAGGGTATCCTTAATTTCGCCGTTTTCCATATAAGCAACGTGGGGGAGGAAGATTTCCTTGGTGATGGGCGTTTTGCTTTCGAGGCAGAAGTAAGCCAAAAGCACGTCCTTTGCGCCCAATGCTTCGGTGGAAGCATATTTATCGGGAAAATCGGTTTCCTGTTCAGGCTCGCCGATTATTTCGCAAGCTTCGGAAATATCGGTGCAGCCCAAAAGCTCAAATTGGTCGATCCAGACGTGCGAGGTCATAACAAAATTGAATTTTGCGTATCTCGCCTTGAACTTCTTGCCGAAATCGACCGTTTTGCGGATGATAGCGGCTTTGCTTTCGGCATAAATTTCGGTAAATTCGCCTGCCTTTTGCCAATCGTCGCCGTTTTCGGAAAGATAAATCGAAATTCTGGGCGGAGCGCTTACGCCCGTAACGTCCTGACGGAGGATGCTGAGCTTTGCGCCGTCAACCGCGCAAACCGCGCCGAGGTCATACATAACGCTTCTTGCGCTGCCTGAGGTGAAGTGGAAAAACGCTTCATCGTTGCAATCGGCTTCGGTCGCATAAATGCCGTCGGTAAGGCGAGTGCTTTCCGCAGGAGTATTGAACCATTCGGTTTGGTGGTTTTTTTCTATCAATTCAAAATTTTTGATTTTTTGTTTTTTACCAAAAATAAGATTAACACGTTCAGAAGAAATCGGATAATTAACGGGTTCGGACTTATCGACCGAAAAATCGCCGTAATAATCGACGTTAATGCTCATAATAAAAAGACTCCTTGTTTTTCTGTTAGTGCGTTACCTTATTATATAATGAATTTTCACGCTTTGCAAGAGTATTTTGTTAAAATATCAAAAATTCTTGACATATTTACGGTAAAGATATTATAATTTAAGAGGAATCGGTAAAAAAAGGAGCTTTTCTTATGAAACGTATTTGGCTGACAGTCATTTTAACCGCGTTTTTTATGAATATTTTCGGCGTTTTTGCTTTTGCAGATAGCGAAAACCTTGCAAAGGGAAAGGACGTAACGGTAAATAGCCATATTGCGAATGAAAAAAGCTATGCCGAGATGGACCGCTTTTCTTCAAAAATCCTTACCGACGGAAAATACGGCAGGGCTGATTTCGGCGATGCCGCTTGGGCGAAATTCTACCGCGCGACGGGCAGAGTTTTAAAAATCGACCTTGGAGAAAATTGCACGGTCGATAAAATCGTAACGAGATTTTTGCAAAACAGCCAAGCAGGTGTCGTTGCGCCCAAAAAAATCGAGGTTTTCGTTTCGCAGGACGGCGAAAATTTCTCCCGCGTTGAAAATTTAAGCGGAAACGAATCGCCCTTTTTGCCCTCTCGCACAAACAACACCGAAATCGCGAAATATGAAATGAGCTTCAAGCCGACCGCGGCAAGATTTGTTGCGCTCAGCTTCGACGTGACCGTTAACACCTTTGTTGACGAGCTTGAAATTTACGGAAGCCACGGCTCGAGCCTTACTCCGCCGACCGAATTTTGCGATATTATCGAAAAGGGCAAGGGTGAATATCTTTCGCGCGATGCGCTCGGCGGTGTTCACGATATAGTTTGCTTCCACGCAGGCTATTCGCCCGATAATGAAATACTCGTCAATAACACAAAAGAATCCTTCCTATATTATATAGCATACCGCGACGGCGACAATAAGATTGCCGACACGATGTTTGACGCGGTAATGTTTTTAACGCTTCAGGGAAAATGTCCGTCGGGCGGCAACCTTACCATTTCGGGCGGACAGACGGTTATGTCCGATTGGGTGACGCTTCTCGATAACTATTTCCATCCCGATTTCAATTTGTTTGCGCTTGACGAGGCGACCGCCGAAATGAAAAAAACGCTCAAGCTTGATGACGGCTATAAAACGAGCGTTTATTTAACGATTCCCTATCCGAAGATAGGTAATATTGAGTTCGGCGATTACGACGGCGACGGAAAAGTCGATAAAATTGACGATTACCAAGCCACTCTTGACGTTACAAAATGGTTTATGGACGAGGTCGACAAGCGTTTCGCCGAGGCGGATTTCCAAAATATCGAGCTTAAGGGTTACTTTTGCAACAGCGAGGGTATTACAAGACAAAACTTCGATTACGAATGGGACTTTGCGCGCGATGCGGCAAAATTGATGCGCGACCGCGGACTTCAATGCGTGATGATACCCTATTATCAGGCGGTCGGCATCGATGCGAACGACGAATTTAAGTTCGACGCGATGCTTATGCAGCCGAACCTTTCCTTTAACGACACCCTAAAGGACGACCCTGCGGGAATGATGGAGGATTTCGCGCAAACGGCAAAGCAGCTGGGGCTCGGTGTTCAAATGGAAATTGCCGACGGCGTGCGTTGGGATGCATCGCTCGGCAAGTATTACGAGCAATATCTTGTTTCGGCGTCACTTAACGGCTTGATGACCGATACGGTACACGCATATTATAACGGCGCAGGTCCGGGCGTGTTTTACGATTGTGCGGTTTCGGCAAATCCCGAGCTTCGTTGGTATTACGACGCGACTTATAAATTTATAAAGGGAACGCTTTCGCTTCCGACCGAAAAGGTGAGCGCGGAATACACAAGCGAGCTTACCGTTACCGACAACAAGCGCGTAATCGGCGAAACGGGTGTTAACGGCGATTGGCACTGCACCTATCGAATGAAGCAATCACCGAAAAACGGATATGCAAACCTTGTCAACGGCACGAACACCTTTTCATATCTCGCCGACAGAAAGTTCAGCGGTGTCGATACCTTTACCTATGAAATACTTTATAACGGCGAGGTTATTGCCGAAAGAACGGTGACGGTTAACGTCGACCGCGATATACAAGGCGAAAGCTCGGTTGAAGCAAGTGCCGAAGAAAGCGTCGACGAAATCGTTGAGGAAGAAAAAACAAGCTATTTGCCGTTTATTATCGGCGGAATAGCTTTGGCTGCAGTTATAATTTTTGTAATTATTTGGAAAAAGAGAAAATGAAAAAAGAAGATAAAACAAACGCAATGAGGATACTCGACAGCGTAAACGCAGATTATATCGCGCACGGATACGACACAAAGGTTGCGCTTTCGGGTGTTGAAATTGCGAAAAAATTGGGATATGACGAAAGCGTTGTTTTCAAAACGCTCGTTACCGTTGCGCCGTCGAAGAAGAATTACGTTTTCGTTATTCCGTCGGCAAGTGAATTGGATTTAAAGCGCGCCGCTGCGGCTGTGGGTGAAAAATCGGTCGCGATGATAAAGCAAGCCGAGCTTTTACCGCTTACGGGCTACGTCCACGGCGGATGCTCGCCCGTTGGGATGAAAAAGCTTTTCGAAACGGTGGTGCATTTTACCGCCGAGGAAAAGGAAAAGGTGATTTTTTCGGCAGGGAAAATCGGCAGACAGGTCGAAATGAATATTTCAGAGCTTAAAAAGGCGATTCCCTTTAAATTTGCTGACGTTGTGAGGAGATAAGGATGATTCGGTTTCTTGCTTCTGTTTTTATAAAGAATAAGGATATGAAATCCGACGAAACAAGGCGTAAATACGGGCTTTTGTGCGGCGCGGTCGGAATTTTTCTGAACCTGCTTTTGTTCGCGCTGAAAATCTTCGTCGGCACTCTTACAGGCTCGGTCGCCGTTACCGCCGATGCGGTCAACAACATTTCGGACGCAGGCTCTTCGGTCGTGACGATGGTCGGATTCCGCCTTGCGGGTAAAAAGCCCGACCCCGAGCACCCCTTCGGACACGGAAGGATTGAATATATTTCGGGGCTTATCGTTGCAATGCTCATTTTCGTTATGGGGTTCGAGCTTCTTTCCTCGTCGGTCGATGCGATAACCGACCCCCAACCGACCGAATTAAGCGTTGCCTCGGTGGTGATTCTTGCCGTTTCGGTCGTTATCAAGCTTTATATGTTTTTCTATAACCGCGCCGTCGGTAAAAAAATCGGCTCTGCCGCAATGGTGGCAACCGCCTCCGACTCGATAGGCGATGCAATCGCAACGCTTGCCGTTTTGGTTTCGCTTGCGGTAATGCATTTCACCGATTGGATGATCGACGGCTATATCGGTCTGCTTGTTGCAGGGTTCATTCTTTTTGCGGGCTACCGCGCCGCGAAGGAAACGATCGAGCCGCTTTTGGGTATGCGCCCCGAAAAGGAGCTTATCGACGAGCTTGAATCGCTGATCCTTTCACACAAGCCGATAACCGGCGTTCACGACCTTATACTTCACGATTACGGCCCCGGCAGACGCTTTTTGTCGCTTCACGCCGAGGTGCCGATGGATGAGGACATCCTTTTCGTTCACGACGTGATCGATGACGTCGAGATCGAGATATTCAAAAGCTACGGCATCGAAACGGTTATACATATGGACCCGATAAACACGCGCGACCCGCGCTTGAACGAAATAAAAAGCGCCGTTTTGAGTGTTTTGAGCGACTTTAACGAGAATTTAAAGGCGCACGATTTCCGCATTGTTCCCGGACCGACGCACACGAATATCGTTTTCGATATCGCCGTTCCTGCCGATTGCAAGACCGATGCCGATGCGCTGAAGCTCGCCGCCTCGACCGCCGTGACCGCACAAAATCCGCAATACCGTTGCGTTATCCGCATTGATAGAGATTATTCGTAAAACACAAAAAGGAGAAGCGATTTGCTTCTCCTTTTAAATTTAGCGGTTTGATTATTCGAAATATCTGTATTTTTTGCCGTTCGAGAGGGTGATGAATTTGCCGCCTTCGGTATCCTGAAGGATGAAATCCTTTTCGCATACTTCGCGGACGGTGGAAACGAAGCGGTTGCTTATAACGCGTTCGATATCGCCGCAAACAGCCGCCGCGGTGGGAAGCGCGCCTGCGCCCTGACCGTAGAATACAACCTCGCCGACAGCAGATCCTGTAACGCTTACCGCGTTGAATGCTTCGGTTATCGCGTGGAAAAGACTCTTGTTGCCGACCAAGTGGGGAGCAACGAGCAATCTTGCCTTGTCGCCGACCTTTTCGGCAACCGCTACAAGACGGATAACACAGCCAAGCTGTTCTGCAAGAGCGATATCCTCGCTCGTAACGTTTTCGATACCCTCGATATAGGGAATTTCGTTATAAGAGATATATTTGCCGAACGCGATACCTGCAAGGATGGCAATTTTTCTTGCGGAGTCAAGACCTGCAATATCTGCGTGGGGGTCTGCTTCGGCATAGCCCAATTCCTGCGCCGACTTCAATGCTTCGGCAAGGCTCTTGCCTTCGCTTTGCATGTGGGTGAGGATATAGTTGGTGGTGCCGTTGAGGATACCTGCAACGCGCAAAATATCGTCGGACGCGAAGCATTCGTTAAGCGGTGCGATTATCGGAATACCGCCGCCGACGCTTGCTTCATAAAGATAAACGACGCCGTTTTCGCGCGCGACAGCTTCAAGCTCACGACCGTATTTATCAACGACCGCCTTGTTGGAGGTAACGACGTTTTTGCCTGCCTTGAGTGCGGCAAGGCTGAATTTGTAAGCAACGCCGTCGCCGCCCATCGTTTCAAGCACGATGCTGACGCTTTCGTCGTTGATGATCTTGTCGAAATCGGTGGTAACTCTGTCGGCAAGAGGATGTCCTTCAAAGGTGCGAAGGTCAAGAATATATTTAATATTTACGTCGCACAGCGGTTTTTTACTGCAACGCGAGATAGCCTCGTAAACGCCGCCGCCAACCGTGCCAAAGCCGAGAATAGCAATATTTGTCATGGCAAAATACCCCATTTTTCAATAATCAAGCTATTCTATCACATTTTTTATCATATTTCAAGACCTTTCCTGCCGAAAAAACTGTTGAAAAAGGGCGAATGGTGTGTTATCATAAAAAAAGAAGCAGAATTTTGGAGGAATTTTAATGTTAAAACGCGCACTATCGCTTGTTCTGTGCGGAATTATGGCAATTTTATCGCTTGTTTCCTGCGCGGATAGCTCGGTTGACGAGGTTTTCGGCTATAATTTCGGCGACCGCATACTTTATGGCGGAACCGCGGTAGACGTTGAAAACGGTACCGTTTTTGCCGAAAACGGAGAGGTTTATTTTTCCGATTTTTCGGGCGGCAGAGAGCTTATTTCAAGCGGCGATGCGAAATATTTAAATTACTTTGAAGAAAAGCTTTATTTTGTAAGAGGCGGCTCGATTATGCGCGCTGACGCCGATATGAGTAATATCGAAACGCTTCATTCCTTTGACGATGAAATTAAATGTCTTTACGCGACGGGCGACGGACTTTATTACCAACGCGGAAGCACCGTTTATTTGAACGACGGAAGCGAAAAGGCAATCCTTACGCGCGACGGTATGGAGGGCTTTGTTCCCGAAAGCAGAGATCAAATTCGTTGGGCGGCAAAAAATCCGCAATATAAATATATTGAAGAAAGCGGCGACGAGGTTTGGAACGATAGCCTTGCGCTTTATTTGGAATATACCGCGACCGTCGGAACCGATAAAAAGCACGACGTTATTTATGCACAGCAGGAAATGGGCGTTAACCTTGCGGCTTCGGGCGATTACACGGGACCTATTGTTGAGGTCGGCGAAACGACGCTTCCGCTTGCCGAGCATATGCCGGGCACCTTCTTTTCGAAAAACGGCAAGGCTTGTACCTGCCACAACAACCCTACAAACTCTACTTACTGCATTCAATCGGTCGGAAACTGCAACTGTATGCGCTATTACCCGACGGGTTATAAGGAAAGCTGTGAAATTGATCTGCTCGGCGCGCAATGCTTTGCCTTTGCAAGAATGATATTCTGGAAATGCTTCGGCTTTATCGACCATTCGATGAACGCATCGCTTTATTATTCGGTCGGAAGCTTAAGCAGCGGCGCGGTTACCGCAAACAGCGTTAAAAATCTGCTTATGAAGGCGGCACCCGGCGCGCATATCCGTCTTGCCGCAGGGCATTCGGTTTCTATCCTTACAATGGACGAGGATTTTATCGTTATCTATCACGGCAACGCGGGCGGTGACGGCGTTGTAAGTCAGCCCTGCATCGTTTCGACAAGACGCTACACATGGGAGCAGTTTGCGACTGCGGCGGCAAGGGGTATTCTTTACGTTAATATGCCCATCAATTACCCCGATTCCGAGGTAATACTTTCGAAAAAGGAAGTCGGCTTTTATAAATTGAAGTCAAACCTCAATCTTCGTGCCGAGGCAAACACGCAATCCGAATCGGTTGCGATCGTACCCAACGGAAGCATTGTTGACGTTAAAGAAATCGACGGATTTTGGGGCAAAATCGAATATAACGGGTTTAGCGGTTGGATATTTCTTGAATATACGACCTATCTCACGCGTGAAACGATAACGCCCTCGGGCAACGTATTTAAAATGGACGGCAACGGATTTCTCCGCGCGGCGGCTTGGCAGCTTAATTTCGATGCCTTTTCCGAGCATTTCGACAAGCAAAGCCTGACGATAGTAACGCATACGGGCGAAAGCATTGGCGATTCCGATTATATAGCGACGGGCTCGAAAGTTTCGCTTACCGTCGGCGGAAACGAGGTCGATTCGGCAACGGTCTGCCTTGCGGGCGACGTTAACCGCAACGGACGGCTCGATATCGGCGATTACATCCTTATTAAGCGTTGCGTGATGGGCACTTATACGCCCGACACGGCGCAATCCATCTCTGCCGACGTTTCGGCAAACGAAAAGGTCGACGGCAACGATTACGTTCTCCTTAAACGCTACTTTTTGGAGGACAATATTTCGCTGTTCAGCGCATTTTTAAGTAAATAAGTTAAGTAAACACCATACCGCAAGCATAAAAGCTTGCGGTTTTTTGCATTTTTTGCGTTTTTACAACATATTGTGGGGCGGTAAGGGATGCCGCCCACTCTGTGGGACTTGACAAGGTGTGTTATAATATTAATCGGAAATACCTGCGCTTTTGCAAAAACGGCGTTTTTTGAGTGTAAAAAAGGCATTTTCGGGACAAGCGGCGCATATTTTTAAGTATATTTTCGGGGCTACTCGCCGTATAATGAATTAAGGAGAAATTTAAGTGAAAAATTTTAAAATATTTTTCGTTGCCGCTTGCATTTTGCTTTTGACCGTAACCGGCGCTTTTGCGATAAGCGGCGCGGCGGAAAAAAACGAAAGAGCTTTGTCGGAAAATTTGATTCCCGACGATACGCTTATCACCTACGGATATCTTAAGCAGTTCAAAGAGGAGCTGAAGCAGGAGATCTTAAACGAGATCGCGGCTAACGGCGGAAGCGTTACGGTCGAAAGCACCTACAAGGACATTTCGCTTACTTCGGGACAAACGCTCATCCTTTCGCCCGAAACCGAAATCATCTATCGCGGCGGCGGCGCGGCTGCCATTACCTCGTCGAACGAAGAAGCGCAGGGCTTGACCGATATGTCGGTCGGCAAGGAGCTTTTTTCGGGAGAGGCGCTTGAATACGGACACATTTATTTCGCAAGTGCGAGCGATTCCAAAAAGGCGATCCTCGTAACCGGCGATAAGGCATATTTTACCGTAAGAGGAGATTACGATATTGGTTAAGAAACGCATCGTTGCATTTGCGCTGGCGCTTACCTTTTGCGTCGGTGCGGCGGTGATCCCAAACACCGCTTTGGCAAAGACGACCGAATATAACGAGCCGTTGGTCAGCGTGGGAATGTATTCCGAAACACCCTCGCTTGACACAAGACGTCTGTTTTCGGTAAACCGTTCCGAAAACGGCTTTGATATCGGCTTTTCAAACGGCAAAAGCGGTTTTGTAAAGGCGTTTTCGTATGACGGCGGAGCGCTCGTTTTGTTGCCGATGATGAACGCAAAATATGAAAACGGAAGCATTGCTGCCGATGAAAACGGAAACGTTGGCGCCTACAGCGCCGTTTTGGGTAAATTTTCAAGCTATTCGTCCGCGTTAAGCGCCGCAAAGGCAAAGGGCGGCTTTGTCGCTGTTGTCAACGGCGGATACGAAGCGCGCGCTTATGCATCGAACACGGCGGCAGAGGCGAAAAAGGCTTCGGGCGGAAGAACCGTTGCAGGCCCCGCTTCGGGCGGAATTTATGCGCTTGACGAAAATGGCAGGATTTTGTTTTCCTTTGAAGCGACCAACGCGAAATTTGCAATTCGCGCGCAAAACGGCGGAGCTGTCGAAATTCCGATGCGCTACCGTACGGGCGGCACGACTCATTATCAGTACCGCGGATTTTTTGAATACAGCGTAAGCTCGGGCAAGCTTTTTATGCTCAATTTCTTGGGGCTTGAGGAATACACCAAATGCGTAATGGCAAACGAAATCGGCACGAATTTCTCGAAGGAAACGAGAAAGGCGTTTGCGGTGCTTGCAAGAACCGTTGCGGTTTATTCGAAGCACCAAAAGCTCGGCTTTGACGTCTGCTCGAACTCGGCTTGCTGTCAGGTCTACCACGGCATTTACCGTATGAGCGAGGAAAACAACGCGCTTGTCGATTCGACACGCGGACTTATCTGCACCTACAAGGGTGCGCCGATAACCGTGCTTTACCACAATTCCAACGGCGGCGCAAGCTGTTCGTCGGTTGCGGCTTGGGGCGGTATCGAGGTGCCTTATCTTACCACCGTATTCCAAGAGGAATATGACGACGGCGATAAATGGACTTACAATTTTACCAAGGAAGAATTTTTTGAATATATCACCTCGCGCAGAACCTTCTCTTCGCTTAAGGACGATAACCTTACCGTTACCATCCATTCGACCGACCCTTACGGCTCGAGCTATATAACCGCGCTTACCATCAGTGACGGAAGCGGTAATTCGGTGCTTGTCGAAACGAGCGAGGATATCCGTTCGGCTTGCGGATTTACGAGCGCGAACTTTACCGTTGAATACAACACCGAGGCGAACGTTCTTACCGCCGACGGAAGGGTTGAAAAGCAGGAAGTCGCAGGCGTTCTTACCGCCGACGGCATTAAGAGCTTCAACAGCTTTGCCGACAGCTATAAGACGGTGGACGGAAACACGCTTTCGCCGCAAAGCATTACCGTTAACGGCGCGGGTGTCGGACACGGCGTCGGATTTTCGGCAACGGGAAGCGAAAAGCTTTCGAAGGACGGTTACAGCTATAAATATATCCTTTCCTTCTTCTTTAACGGTACCGATTTGACCGTCGCGAAGTAGAGATAATTAAGTGAAAGTTGTTACGAGAGAAACTTTTTGAAAAAAGTTTCTCTCGTGCTCTTTTTTATCGCTTACGCTCTCCCCAAAAACATAAATGTTTTCTGGGACCCCTCATCCGTCATTTTCCGAGGAAAATGCCACCTTCCCCCCAAGGGGAAGGCTATTATGACCGCAACCGCAACAAAATAAAACGAACATAAATTCAAACCGCAAGGTAAACGGGCGATTCTTGAATCGCCCTCTACAGTTTTTATTATCTATTATCTACTCTCTAACTCTCGGACGAGTTTTTTCTATTTGCGGTTGAACTTATGGAATTTAGGTGGAATTGCGAAGAAATTTATTGACAAGTATTTCCTGTGTGTTGTACAATGGGGACGATATAAAAGAAAGTAAAAGGTTATTGCTTTGAAAAAGATTTTAATCGACAAAATACCGGGCTCGGTAAATAACTTTTTTGCAAGCGAGGGCGTGGCGGAAAGCGACGTCTTGTTGGCGTTGAGAAGCGATTTGAGAATCGATTCGAGCCGCGGCGATTGCTTTGTTATGCTTACCGAAAAAAGCTTCTTTATTGCCGAGGGAATCATTGAATTTACGTCGGCAAGCCGTACCGCCTTGGGCGACACGCAAAGAAGCGAAAAATTCGTCGTTTCGCGCTTTGAAAAATTTGACCTTGCCGATATTAACGAGCCGAAGGCGGAACAGCTTATTTCGACGGGCAGAGTCGTTTGCGAAATCGAAAATGAATCGAAGCTTCTTTTCAACTTCTCGTCTGCCTGCAAGCACGGCGTTTCGGTCTTCTGCAGGGCTATCGGCGATTTGAAAAAGGACGGAAAGCTTGATTTTGCTCTTTACGAGGACGAAAATTACGAGCATCACGTTTGTCCGAAATGCGGAAGACGTTACCCCGATGAGGAATTGAAAATTTGTCCCAACTGTATGGATAAGGCGCGTCTTGTAAAGCGCTTGGCAACCTTGTTTTTCCGTTATAAGCGTTCGATCGTTATGGTGCTTCTTTCCTTTGCGCTTATTGCAGGGCTTGGTGTCGTTACCCCTTATATCGGTAACGAAATGCTTTATGATGACGTTTTGTCAAAAGAAGGCTCGACAGCGACGGACGTGCTTTATATCGTTTTGCTTATCGTCGGTGTAAGAATCGCATCGTTGCTTGTGAATCTGCTTTCGGGCGCGATAAGCTCGACCGTTGCGGCAAACGTTACTTATGACCTTAAAAAGATGATTTTCGGCACGATAAGTAATCTTTCGATGGGCTTTTTCACAAACCGTCAGACCGGCGGTCTTATGACTCAGGTAAACAGCGACAGCTTAACGCTTTATTGGTTCTTCTGTGACGGATTTCCCTATCTCGTGCTGAACGTCGTTCAGCTTGTTGCGATTATGGGCGTAATGCTTTCGCAAAATTTGGTGCTTGCGCTTTATACCTTTGTAACGATTCCGCTTTTCTTCGTCGGCTTTAAGCTTATCTTTAACGTTTTTGATAAATTACACGCAAAAAGCTATTCGAAGCGCCGTTCGTTCAACAGCTTGGTTTCCGACGTTTTGAACGGTATGCGCGTTGTAAAATCCTTCTCGCGCGAGGATGAGGAATTAAACCGCTTCAGCAAGCGCAACCGCGACCTTGCCGAGGCAAGAAACGAAATTCAAACCTTTTCGGCAAGAATTTTCCCGTTTTTGCATTATCTTCTCCGCATCGGCTCTTACGTTGTTTGGGGCATCGGCGGTTGGCAGGTAATGAACGCGACGGGCGATATGAGCTATGGTAGATTAATGGCGTTTATCGGCTATTTTTCGTTGATATTCGGCCCGATCGAGCAGCTTGCCGACGTTTCGAACTGGTGGAGTGAAACGCTTAACGCGATTCAGCGCCTTTTCGAGATACGCGACGCTCAGCCCGAGGTACGCGAGGCGGAAAACGCAATCGCTCCCGAGGAATGCAAGGGCAAGGTTGAATTTCGCAACGTAAGCTTTTCTTACGTTGAAAACCGCAAGGTTATCGACGACGTAAGCTTTGACATCCCTGCAGGCAGTACGCTCGGCATTGTCGGTCAGACGGGCGCAGGCAAAAGCACGCTTGCGAACCTGCTGACGCGTCTTTACGACGTAAAAGAGGGCGGAATTTACATCGACGGCGTTAATATTAAGGACCTTCCCTTTAAATATCTGCGCGATAATATCGCGATAGTTTCGCAGGAAACCTATCTTTTCCGCGGAAGCATTCTCGACAACATCCGCTATGCCTGCCCCGAAGCGACGCGAGAGCAGGTCATTGCCGCGGCAAAGACCGCATCCGCGCACGATTTTATCGTTAAATACCCCGATGGCTACGATACCGAGATCGGATTCGGCAAAAAAGACCTTTCGGGCGGTGAAAAGCAACGCGTTTCGATTGCGCGCGCATTGCTCCGCGACCCGAAGATTTTGATTCTTGACGAAGCGACCGCCGCAATGGATACCCAGACCGAGCGCAACATTCAAGCCGCGCTTGACTGTCTTACCAAAAACCGCACGACCGTTATTATCGCGCATAGACTTTCGACCCTGCGCGATGCCGACAAGCTTATCGCGATTGAAAACGGACGCGTTGCCGAAAGCGGTACGGCGGAGGAATTGCTTAAATTAAAGGGCGTTTATCATAAGCTTTATAAGCTCCAGGCGGAAGCGCTTAAGACCGTGGGGATAGGAGAGTAGATATTCCCCAAAAATGCTTTGCATTTTCGGGGACCCCGTAGTCGCTTTGCTCTCCCCTAAAAATCTAAAGATTTTTTGGGGACCCCATACCCGCGCGGCGGGGTTTTGGATGTTCGTACGCTCGCGCCTCGCTCACCGCTCGCGAACATCTAAGGTATATTTTTCGACGCGCATGTCGCCGAAAAATATGTTGATTTTGTTGTATTTTTTATTGTAGCAATGCGATTGCGCCTCGGATGCCGTTCCCCCGAACGGGGTCCCCGAAAACGCTTGCCGTTTTTGGGGCAAAAGGCGCATGTCCTTGAAAAATATGTTGATTCAATTATAAAAACACTTTGTGTTTTGAATTTATGTGACGCATCGACCTCGCTTTTAAAAGCGGGGGGTGTGTAAAAGGAAAGTGAATAAAAATGGCAAACGAAATAAAAAACGATAACTTTCTCGAGCTGGCGGAAATAACCTATCTTACCGCCGAAAACTCGCGCTTTTACCGCACTAAAAACGGATTTCCCGCATTGGAGGCGGTTTTGCCGAAATTCGGTGACGATTTGGAGTCGAATGCCGATAAAACCCCCGTTAAGCAGGACCTCGGCAGAGTGTTTTTCCACCGTTGCTTCCCGTTTGAAACACCCGATGAATATATTTCGGTGCTTAATAAGGACGGCAGAGAATATGCGATGATACGCAATCTTGCCGAAATGCCCGATGAAGCGCAGGAGATTATCCGCGCCGAGCTTGGCAGAAAATACCTTTGCCCGACTGTTACGAAGATAAAATCGCTTAAGGAAAAGCTCGGCTATTCCTTCTGGGAGGTCGAAACCGACAAGGGCGATATGAGCTTTTCGATGCACGACACCTATCGCAATATCGCGCGTGTCGGCGACGGAATGCTTATTATCACCGACGTAGACGGCAACCGCTACCGCATTGACGACGTTGCGGCGCTGGACAGAAAGAGCTTTAAAAAGATAGAATTGTATCTGTAACCCCAAAAATGCTTTGCATTTTCGGGGACCGCGTGGTCGCTAACACTCTCGACGTCGCTACGCTCTCGACACAAAATGCAAGCATTTTGGTCGGTTGTCCGCGCGGCGGGGTTTTGTGAGTGCAGTGCATTCGCATCGTGTTTGTGCGCGCCTTCGGCTTGTCCAAGGTTGCGATGCTCTTAGGTATAAAAATCCACGCGCATATCGCGGATTTTTATGGGATTTTTATTGTATTTTTGTGTAACCGTACGCCGTAGGGGCGATTCAAGAATCGCTCGCCGGTAACGTATAAGGAAAACGTTTTATTTGACCCCTCATCCGTCACGGCGGTCGGACACGCCGTGCCACCTTCCCCCGAGGGGGAAGGCTATTCTAACCGTCACGCACAGTGATATAACGCAACTGTAGAACATAAACGGAACGATAAGAAAAGGCTTCCCCTCGGGGGGGAAGCTGTCAGCGGAGCTGACTGATGAGGGGTTTGTTAGCATTTAACGGGAAAAACAACGCCACTAGTGGCTACCTCTCATCCGTCAAAATCAAAGATTTTGCCACCTTCCCACACCCACCCCAAAAATGCTTTGCATTTTCGGGGGAAGGCACTTCAGGATTCAACGCAATGAAATAAAACGAGCGTAAAATTAAACTGCAACGCAAACGGGCGATTCAAGAATCGACCGCACGAAACAAATAGAATTAACATAGCAACCACGCGGAGAGAGGGAAACGAACATATACAGCCTTTACCGCGGGGGATAAAAGATTTTACCCCGCTTTTTCAAAAGCGGGCGGGAGATAAAAAATTTTGCCGAGCTTTTATAAAAGCTCGGGGAGATATTAAAACATGAAAGAAATTTTCAACACCGTAAACCCGTCGGGTGATTTTGCGGTCGTCAGAAACGAGCTGACTCAATCGCTTCCCGACGAAAAGAAATATCTTTTCCATTACGACCTTTCGTTCGACAACCAAAAAACGGTTGGCGTTTGTGCGCTTGCGGGCGAAAAGCTTTACTTTAAGGAAAAGGACAAGGAAACTGTAATTATCGACCTTAAGGCGCTGAAGGAAATTAAATTCGTTCAGCTTTGGGGCTGTATTGCGCTTGAATCGAGCACCGAGGACGGTGATATTGAGCTTTGCCGCGCCGATATGCGCTTTGCGACGGTTTTCCGCGCCGCAACGAAGAAGCTCGAGGCGGCTCGTAAGGGCAACGATATTCCCGACCCGAAAATCGACCGCTGTCCGAAGTGCGGCAGACCTTATCCGCGCGGAAGTCAGACCTGCCAGAAGTGTGTTGACAAGAAAAAGCTTTTCAAACGGCTCGTTCCTTATATGAAGCCGCATATGCCTATGCTTTTACTTGCCTCGCTTTCGCTTATTTTCGCAAGTGTTATAAGCATAATTCTGCCGATAATCAACAAAAGCGTTATCAACGATTACATTGCGGCTTCTCCTATACCCGAGGATAAAAGCGGATTTGTTTGGCTTATTATCGCAATGGCGGCATTCGGCTTTGTTTCGGCGGCGAATTTGGCGGTAAGACGCTTGATTATCGCAAGAGTTTCCAAAAAAATAATAATCAAAATGCGCGAGGACGTTTATAAAAAGATTCAAGAGCTTTCGCTTACGGGACTTAACAAAAAAAGCTCGGGTGAGCTTATTCAGCGCGTTTCGGGCGATACCGAGGAGCTTCGCGAATTTATCACCTGGCTCGTTCCTAATTTGCTTCAGCAGGCGTTGACGCTCGTATCTATTGCGGTGATGATGTTCGTCATCAACTGGAAGCTCACGCTTTTGGTAATCGTTCCCATTCCCTTGCTTGTGGTTATGTTCCGTGTGCTTCACCGTTTCACACACCGTCTTTATCACCGTCAATGGCAGGTAGAATCGGACGCAGGCACATTGATGCACGACGTTTTTTCGGGTATGCGCGTGGTTAAGACCTACGGCACCGAAAAGCGTGAGGAGGCAAGATTCGATACCGCGGCAAAGCGTATCGCGCAGATAAGCAAGAAAAACGAGCTTACCTGGAATATGATAATGCCGTTTGCGACCTTCCTTTTGAGCTTCGGCGAATATGCCGTTTTGTTCTTCCTCGGCTGTGAAATCGTCGGCGATGCCTCGTTTATCACGTCGGGCAGTGCCAATTTCGGGCTTGGCGACCTTATGCAGTTCGTTTCTTACGTCGGACTTATGTACGAGCCGATACGTTGGATGTCCTTCGTGCCGCGCCGTATCGCAAGAGCGACGACCGCGCTTTCGAAAATCGTTGAGCTTCTTGACGAAAAGAGCGAGGAATTCGAATCGGGCGAGGAATTGGTCAATATGAACGGCGATATCGAGTTCAAAAACGTTTCGTTCGGCTATGCCGATGCCGAGCACGTGCTTAAAAACATCGACCTTTCCATTAAAAAGGGCGAAATGGTCGGCTTGGTCGGCAGAAGCGGTGTCGGTAAGACAACCGCGGCGAACCTTGTGCTTCGTCTTTACGACGTTTCCGAGGGTGCGATAACCGTCGACGGCAAGGATTTAAGAACGCTTGACAGACATTCCTACCGTTCGAAGATTGGCGTTGTTTTGCAGGAAACCTTCCTGTTCCACGGCACGATATACAGCAACATCGCCTATGCAAAGCCGGGCGCAACCCGTGACGAGGTCATCCGCGCCGCAAAGCTTGCAAACGCGCACGAATTTATTATGAAACAGCCCGACGGCTATAACACCTACGTCGGCGACAGAGGTAACACGTTATCGGGCGGTGAACGGCAAAGAATCGCCATTGCACGCGCGATTTTGCGTAATCCTCGCATACTTATTCTCGACGAGGCGACAAGCTCGCTCGATACCGAAACCGAAAAGCAGATTCAGGAAGCAATCGCGCTTCTTTCGGGCGGCAGAACGACTATTGCAATCGCGCACCGTCTTTCGACCTTGCGTAACGCGACGAAGATTGCCGTTTTCGAAAAGGGTAAAATCGAGGAGGTCGGACCTCACGACGAGCTTATGCGTAACAAGGGCAGATATTACCGACTCGTTATGGCGCAAAGGCAGGTCAACAAAATGCTGCCTGAGGGTAAGAAGAATTAGCTGTTATTACGAGAGAAACTTTTTGAAAAAAGTTTCTCTCGCGCTCTTTTCAAAAACTTTCAATATAATTCATTTAAAATATACTGTATGCCGAGAAAACGCTTGCCGTTTTTGGGAGTGTTATCGGGTGAGAGCGGCAACGATAAAAACTTTTAATTCCTATTGAAAAACGCAAAAAGATAGTGTATAAAGGGTATAGTACAGTGCTATTTATATTACGGTAATTTATCGGAGGATAATTATGGTCAATGCTCCTAAAACATTGGGCAAAATCGTTGCACTTTTTCTTGTGTTAGCCTTCTGCTTTTCGGGTTACGCGTTATCCCTTGCGGCTTCGGCAGAGGAGAGCAAGCCGATTGTGGTAATTGCGGGAAGCGATTTTCAGGCGAACACGCGTGAAGACGGCATAGCAAACGTAAAAGCCATCCTTTCGTCGATAAAGGCGGAGGGCTTCGACGATGCGTTCGGGCTTCTCTTCTGCGGCGATTACAACAACGAATATGATGCAAAGACCGAGGATATCAAGGCGCTTAAGGAAGCGGTGAAATCGGAATTTTCGGGTATGCAAGACGAAAACATGGTCTTTGTTCAGGGAAACCACGACCCTTCATCGTCCAAGGGGCTGAGCAAAAGCGGTGAAAACGATAACGATAATTACGGCGTTTTCGTTATAAACGAGGACGATTATATGTGGTATAACGACAACGAGGCAAGAATAAAGCTTACTGCACAAAAGCTCGATCAGTATCTTAAGGAGAAGAGCGAAAGCGGATATAAAAAGCCGATATTCGTCGCCTCGCACCTTGCTCTTAACTATTCAAAGCGAACCCGCAACAGCGGCGACGGAAAATATGCAAGATATCTTGTTGACGTGCTTAACAAGTACGGCGATAAGCTTAACATAGTTTTTTTGTTCGGACATAACCACAACAATCGCTTCGACGATTACATAGGCGGCTCTAACGTCTTTCTTGCAAAGGGCGACACGATGTTCGTGAGCAAGCTTGGCAACGAGCAGGCAACGCCCGATGCTTGCACGCTCGGATTCACCTATCTCAATGCGGGATATCTCGGTAACGTTTATTGCCTTAACGGCGAAAATTCGATGACGGTTTTCATAATAGAGGGTGATAGGGTAACCGTTAAGCGAGTCGGTATAAACGGAGCAACGGCGCTTAAAACAAAGGGCGCTTGGGCTACGAATTTGAGCGAGACCTCGAAGGATTTCGGCACCACGAACGATTATCTTAATTTTGAATATCCCGACACCGAATATATAGGACACGGAAGAACCGAAAAGAACGTGACGGTTCTTACATCCGACATAACCAAGCTTACCGTTACCGAGGATATGAGCAACCGAATTGACGGATTCCACACCGCTTACGTCGGCTATAAGCTCGAAGGAGAGGGCTACGTTAACGGCACAAGGGCAACCGTAAAGCTTGAGCTGCCCAAGGAGTTTACGAAAAACCGACCCGTGTTCGTGCGGTTGGAAAACGGCGAGCGCTTTGCGACCAATGCCGTAAACGGCAGAATAGTCTATACGGCGGAAACGCTCGGCGCTATCGAGCTTTATCAGACCGCGGACGTTTACGTTGAAGGCGTAAAAACAAAGATATATCTGCTCGACACCCAATTTTCAAACGGCAAAAATTCGTTAATCGTTTCGGGAGGTGCTTCAGGCAAGGCGTTTGCGCTTACGTGCGATAAGGACGGAAAGCTTTCAAGCGCGCAGGTCGAGGTAAAATCGGGCTTCGGCAGCGTGTACGTTTCCGAGCCGGACGAAAGCGCTAAATGGCACTTCATAAACGATACCGATTTCGGATATGCTTCGGTTATCGGCGACCTTAAGGGTCTTTTATCCCAAAAGCTGCTCGTTGCGCCCGAGGGAGCCGAGCTTGACACGGGTGTCGAAATCGACGCCGATTACACCGCTTGGCGCGTGGCATCCAACCAATTCGGCATTTATACTCTGGAGGACAACGGACACGACGAAAGATATTATCTTAAATACGACGACGGATTTTATATTTCCACCGACACCGATACGACCAAGCGCGTTTATCTTTACACCGAAAAGAGCATTACAGTAAAAACGAACGCCTACCCCGAAGGCATTTCGGGCAGTGTTAAGGCAGGCGCCGACGGGGAAGAGAAGCTCGGAAGCAGGATTTATCTGGTTTCGACCGACGGAAGGACCGAATTCGTCGAGGCGACGGTTTCGATGCTTAAGGACGCAAACGGAAACCCCGTGAGCACCGAAAAGGGCGGAACCTATAACGGACTTTCGCTTTATTACAACGACGTTGAGATTGCAAGCGGATATACTCTTACGGTCGATTCGGACAGCGGCTCGGACAGCGATTCGGACGGCGGCTTTGCTGTTTGGATATACGTCGGTGCGGCGGTTATCGCGGCGGCTGCGGTTGTTGCAATCGTTGTGATGAAAAGAAAAAAGAAACAGAATATAGGTTAAAATAAAGACCGCTTTCCCGTTACTGCACGTTCGAGGAAGCGGTCTTTGCTTTCGCAAAGGGTGGTGCTTGGCGAAAATCGGGCGAAATCTCGCAAAAAAACAGAACGCATAAGCGCAAAGGACTTGAAAATGCGCAAAGAATGTAGTATAATATAATGAATTTTTATATCACGGTAATTTATCGGAGGATAATTATGGTCAATACTGAAAAAACAATGGACAAGATCGTTGCGCTTTGCAAGGGCAGAGGCTTTATTTTCGCAGGCAGCGAAATTTACGGCGGTCTTGCAAATACTTGGGACTACGGTCCTTTGGGCGCAGAGCTTAAAAACAACATTAAGCGCGCTTGGTGGAAAAAATTCGTTCAGGAAAACCCCTATAACGTCGGACTTGATTCGGCAATTTTGATGAACCCTCAAACTTGGGTCGCTTCGGGACACCTTGGCGGATTTTCCGATCCTCTTATGGACTGCCGCGAATGTAAGGAACGCTTCCGCGCAGACAAATTGATTGAGGATTGGTGCGCCGAAAACGGTTACACTCTCGAAAAGCCCATCGATGCATTTTCTCAGCAGGAAATGAAGGATTTCGTTGAAGAAAAGAACATCAAGTGCCCCACCTGCGGCAAGCACAACTTCACCGACATCCGTCAATTCAACCTTATGTTTAAAACCTTCCAGGGCGTTACCGAGGATGCGAAGAACACCGTTTATCTCCGTCCCGAAACCGCTCAGGGTATTTTCGTAAACTTTGCAAACGTTCAAAGAACCACCCGTAAGAAGCTCCCCTTCGGTATCGGTCAGATCGGTAAGAGCTTCCGTAACGAAATCACCCCCGGTAACTTCATTTTCCGTGTTCGTGAATTTGAACAGATGGAGCTTGAATTCTTCTGCGAGCCGGGTACCGACCTTGAATGGTTTGCATATTGGAGAGGCTTCTGCCGCGATTGGTTGCTTTCGCTCGGTATGAAGGAGGAAAATCTCCGTCTTCGTGACCACGATCCCGAGGAGCTTTGCTTCTATTCCAAAGCTACTACCGACTTTGAGTTCCTCTTCCCGTTCGGATGGGGCGAGCTTTGGGGCGTTGCCGACAGAACAAACTATGACCTTGGTCAGCATGCAGAGCATTCGGGCAAGGATATGACCTACTTCGATCAG
>JAZTXY010000105.1:0-7682 GCA_045636665.1 Eubacteriales bacterium | reverse complement strand
CCCAGCTTTGACCTTAACAACTACAATACACTCTCGCCCATATATCAGCATAAATACGAAACCTTTCAAGGTACAGAAGAAGAACGTTCGCAGGAACGCTCCAAGCTTCTTTATGAAATGTGGAATAACACAATAGCAACCCAAACCTACGAGCCCGGTTCGACCTTTAAAATCGTTACCAGCGCAATCGCTTTGGAGGAGGGTACTATTAATTATGACACAACAACCTTCGATTGCGATGGCGATATGATGGTTGTCGGCACTGAAATTCACTGCCATAACAGATACGGACACGGTCACCAAACCTTTTCCGAAGCGCTTGTAAATTCCTGCAACCCTGCGTTTATCGAAATTGGCGGAACGATCGGTACAAAGCTCTTTATGAAGTATTTCGATGAATTCGGATACACCAAAACGAGCGGAAGCGACCTTTTGGGTGAAGTTTCTTCCTATTATTTCGCAACCTCCGGTACTCAGTTTGAAACCCTTGAGCTTGCGGTTTATTCCTTCGGTCAAACCTTCCAGGTAACCCCCTTACAGCATATCCGTGCAGTTTCTACCGTTGCAAACGGCGGTAATCTCGTTGTACCTCACGTTGTAAAAGCACTTGTCGATAACGACGGCAACGTTGTAAAAACCTTTGAATATGAAACCGACCGTCAGGTAATTTCGACCGAGACCTGCAAAAAAATTCTCACAACCCTTACCAATTCGACAAAAAACGCATCTGTTTCGGGTTATAACGTAGTTTCAAAAACAGGTACCTCGCAGAAGCAGAGTACTGTACGTCCCGACGACTATATTTCGTCTTGCGTAACCTTTGCGCCTGCAGAAGACCCTCAAATCGCAATTCTCGTTCTTGTTGACGATCCTACATCGGGACAGTATTTCGGTTCTGCGGTTGCGGCGCCTATCGTTTCAAACATCCTTACCGAGGTACTTCCTCACTTAGGTATCAAGCCGAATACCGACGGAGAAACGACTGTAACCGTTCCCAATTACAGCAATAAATCCATCGAAGAGGCAAAAGCCCAAATCGAAGCGGCAGGACTTAAATGCGTTGTCAGAGGCGACGGCGATACCGTTTACGGTCAGCTTCCCGAAGCAGGAACCGTTATTTCCACCGACGGTGTTGTGATTATCTATACCGAAAACGCTTCTATTTCCGCTAACGTAGCGGTTCCCAACGTATTGAACGATTCGCCTTCGACTGCAATTAAGAAGCTTATCAACGCAAACCTCAACATTTCGATAAGCGGTATCTTTAACGGCGACCATACCAATTGCCGCGTTATTTCTCAGTCAGTTGCGGCGGGCGAATACGTATTACCCGGTACCGTTATTGAACTTGAATTCTTGTACGAGGAAGATATTGAGTAATGGAATTCTCTCTCGAATATATCAGCGAAAGATGCGGCGGACGGCTTTCCGACGCCGCAAATAAAAAAAGAGTAATCAACGGCTTCTTTTCGGATAGCCGTCAAGCGGATACAAATAAGCTCTTTCTTGCTCTGCGCGGCGAACGTGTCGACGGCAACTCCTTCGTTCCCGAATTAATTAATAAAGGCTGTGCAGTGCTTACCGACCGCGAAGATAATTTGAATCAAAACGGCGATTGCATCTATGTAACCGATGTCCGCGAAGCTCTGCAAAAGCTCGCAAAAAGCTATCGCGAGTATGAAATTAACAATATCCCCATCGTAGGCATAACAGGCTCGGTAGGGAAGACCACCACAAAGGATATGGTTGCGGTTGCGCTCGGCTCGGAATTGAGCGTTCACAAAACGCTCGGCAACTCTAACAGCCAAATCGGTCTGCCTCAAACAGTCCTTGCGACTCCGAAGGATATCGATTGTGCCGTAATCGAGCTCGGTATGTCAATGCCGGGTGAAATGGAACGAATCGCACCCTGCGCGAAGCCCGATATTTCGATAATAACCAATATCGGATATTCTCATATCGAAAATCTGGGCACACGCGAGGCAATACGCGATGAAAAGCTTAAAATTGCCGCATATTCAAAAAACGGCTCGACGCTTATACTTAACGGCGATGAACCTTTTTTGAAATGCCTTGAACATCCTAACAATAAGGTTATTTTCGTATCCTTTGATGATGACACCTGCGATTGCTATGCGGAAAACGTTAATGAATCGCAATACGGCGTTGATTTTGATGCGGTTATATTCGGCAAAAAAATCAAGGTAACGCTTTCTGTTTTGGGTAAGCATTTCGTTATCAATTCGCTTTTTGCACTTGCAACGGCGCATTGTCTTGGTATTTCGCTTGAAGCTGCATCTGTTGCGCTCTCTCAATATCAAAGCGACGGAAAACGCCAGCATATCTTTGAAAAGGACGGACATACCGTAATTTCCGATTGCTATAACGCATCACCCGAATCTATGGAGGCAGCGCTTTCTGTGCTTTCGAAATACAACGGAAGAAAAATTGCCGTGCTCGGCGATATGCTTGAGCTTGGAAACGAAACCGTTAATCTTCATAAACGGGTAGGAAAAGCAGTTAACGGATGTGCAGACGTGCTTATTACGTACGGTACGCTCGCAAGGTATATCGCATCCGAAACCAAGGATGTTATTGTCTATTCCTTCGATAAAGAAGAATATGAACAACTGCTGTCGTTCCTTAACGATTTTATTAAGGAAGGCGATGCCGTTCTCTATAAAGCAAGCAACGGAATGAATCTCGGTCGTTTGATCGTATAAAAAAGAGGTTATTATGAACGTATATTGGCTGTGCGCTATCGCCGCCGCGATATCTTTTATACTCGGCGTGATACTTTATAAAATCTTCATACCGATGCTCAGAAAGGTAAAGCTCGGTCAAAAAATATTGGAGATCGGACCTTCGTGGCATAAATCCAAGGAGGGCACACCAAACCTTGGCGGCTTGATTTTTATCTTCGCATTTGCAATAGCACTTACGGTCGCTATGATAATCTTCAAGCTCAATTTCGGTGAATATGTAAGTTATGAGTATTCCTTTAAAGCAACGCTTATATTCGTTCTCTTTGCGCTTTCGCAAGGCGTCATCGGCTTTGTAGACGACTACGTAAAGCTTTTCAAAAAGCGCAACAAGGGATTGAGCAGCACCCAAAAGCTTATTCTTCAAACGCTTACAACCGCGGGTTATCTCTTCGCAAATTCATACTTCCTCGAAGGCGATACCGCTATCGACACCCCCTGGGGCGAACTCGAGCTTGGCATTTTCTACTATATAGCAATGCTCTTGGCGATTGTTTACATCGTTAACTGTGCAAACCTCACCGACGGTATCGACGGCTTGGCAGGAAGCGTTGCGTTTATCATCTGCACAATGCTTCTTATTTTCTCATTGAATCTTTTCGAAAACATCGGCATACCATCGGATTATCTCGAATTGCTTTGCGTATACGAGCCTTATGCGTTTGCAGTATCTTCGCTCCTCGGCGCTTTGCTTGCGTTCCTTGTGTTCAATTTCCACCCTGCAAAGATTTTTATGGGTGATACCGGCTCGCTCTTCCTCGGCGGTTTCATCGTCGGTGCGATAATGTTTACCGACAATGAATTCCTTCTTCTTCCCATCGCCTGCATCTGGATTCTCGAGGGACTTTCGGTAGTTCTTCAGGTGTTCTCGTTCAAGATGTTCGGCAAGCGTATATTCAAAATGAGCCCGATTCACCACCACTTTGAAAAATGCGGTTGGGGAGAAGTGAAGATCGTTTTGGTATTTTCATTGGTCACCGTTGCATTTTCGACACTTACTTATTATCTCTTGACCTTTTAACCTTTAATTTGATTTAAGGACTGTTTATATGACTTCCAAACAACCCGATAAAGCGCAAACGGATTCCCCAAATGCTATAAAAAAGCAAAGAATCCGTGTTAATCAAAACAGAATATATCGCTTGATCGGCGAAATAGACCGTCCGATGCTTATAATTATCATCGCGCTCGTTTGTATCGGCTCGGTTATGATTTTCTCGGCATCCTATGCCGTTGGCGAATCGCGTTTTGACGATTCATATTATTTCGCTCGCTCGCAGGTGCGTTGGGTTGCCGTTGGTATCGTTGCAATGGCGTTCATTGCAAAGGTGCTCGATTACCGTGTGCTTAAGCGCTTTGCGTATATTATCTATGCAGGCGTACTTTTCCTTAACTATCTCGTGCCCTTCTTTGGTGAAACAAATAAAGGTGCAACGCGATGGTTTGTAATATTCGGTGTCGAATTCCAGCCTTCGGAATTGCTTAAATTTGCTCTTGTTCTTGCGTGCGCTACTTACATAAGTAACCACGCATCCGAAATGAAAACGCTCCGTAAAGGCGCGTTGCCGTTGCTTCTTTTAACACTCCCTGCCGCAGGAGCTACGCTCTTGCAAAGCCACCTTTCCGCAACGATTATCATACTTTTGCTTATGGTCGTTATGATGTGGCTTTCGGGCTTGAAAGCAGTATATTTCGGAATAGTTATGGGCGCTGGCATTACTGCCGCAACGTTTTTCCTAACGGCAGGGCGCAATATTCTCGCAAAAATAGTCCCCCACGCAATAACCCGTCTTGATATTTGGGAGGACCCGTTTAAATTTATGTCGTATGAAAGCGGCGGTGCAGGTTGGCAGCCGGCGCAATCGCTTTATGCAATCAGCTCGGGCGGTTTTTGGGGCTTGGGTCTTGGACAAAGCAACCAAAAGCACGGTTATCTTCCCGAACCGCAAAACGACTATATCTTTGCTATCCTTGCGGAAGAGCTCGGCTTTTTTGGTGTAATTTGTGTTATAGCGCTTTTCGGTGCGCTTGCATTCCGCGGCTATCACATTTCCAAAAATGCACCGAACCGCTTCAGTTCGCTGGTTGCAATGGGCATCACGGCGCAAATCGTCGTTCAGGTGTTGCTGAATCTTGCCGTTGTAACGAACACTTTCCCAAGTACGGGCATCAGCTTGCCGTTCTTCAGCTATGGCGGTACATCGCTTATCATACTTCTTGCCGAAATGGGCGTTGTCCTCTCGGTATCACGTTATTCATTCATTGAACAAGGTTAATCCGAAAGGTGATAAACAATGAAAGTTATTCTTTGCGGCGGTGGCACAAGCGGCCACGTTAATCCCGCTATAAATATTGCCGAAACTATTAAAAAACGTATTCCCGATGCCGAAATTATGTTTATCGGAACAAAACGCGGCATTGAAAGCACGTTGGTACCGAAATTCGGTTATAAAATCGATTTTGTCGAGGTTTCGGGCTTTTCCCGTAAGCTTACTCTTAAAAATATCAAATCCGCGTGGCATGCGCTTACTTCGGTATCCGAAGCGAAAAAGATAATCAAAAAATTCAAGCCCGACCTTGTCATAGGCACAGGCGGTTACGTTTCGTGGCCGACGGTCAAAGCCGCTTCAAAGCTTGGCATTCCGACACTTATCCACGAACAAAATGCATTCCCCGGTGTTACCACAAAAATGCTTTCCAAGGTTGTTGATAAGGTTTGTATTTCCTTTACGGGAAGCGAAAAGTTCTTTGAAGAATCGGTTCAATCAAAGCTTATTTTAACCGGAAATCCCGTTATAGTCGACGGAATGACTCGCGAGGAGGCAAGAGCAAGGCTTGGCTTGAGCGACAATGAACGTTACGTTCTTTCCTATGGCGGAAGTATGGGCGCCGAAAAGGTTAACGAGCTTGTTTTTGACCTCATTGAGAATTATTCAATACCTCAAAGCATTCGCCATACCCACGCTATCGGCAGAGTAGGTTACGAAAAATTCAACGCTATCGCAAAAGAAAAGGGCTTTTATAACCATAAAAACCTTAATATAAACGAATATATATATGATATTGCAGTGCATCAAGCCGCCGCCGATTTATTAATCTGCCGTGCGGGTGCAATGACACTGTCCGAGCTTGCCATCAGAGGCAGAGCCGCAGTTCTTATCCCAAGCCCCCACGTTACGGAGGACCACCAATATAAAAACGCGCGTCTTATTGCAGACGCAGGCGCGGCAGTTGTTTTCCGTGAGTCCGAGGTCGATGCAAAGCTTCTTGCAGAAACCGTTAACGAATTGCTTTCTAACCCCAATAAACGACGCAGAATGGAAGAAAGCGTAAAAAGCTTTGCAACTCCCGATTCGTTGGAACGCATCGTAAACGAAGCGCTGTCGCTCGTTAAATAACACTAAAAGAAAGGAGAAGAATATGGAACGCCAAAGATTTGTCAGAAAAAACACGGCAATATTTGATGCTCAAAGACGTAACGAAAAGAAACGGACAAGAAGAATAGTGTTCTATATCGCTCTTTTCCTGTCAATATCGTTAATATTTCTCGGTGTATGTGTCGTTGTGTTCCTAAACGTTGAAACGGTTAACGTGTTGGGTACCGAGAAATATCAGCCCGAACAGATTTTGGAGCACGTGCCTATACACCTCGGCGAAAATATCTTTTTGTTTGATTCCGATGAAATCGAAGAATCGCTTAAAAAGCAATTGCCTTATATCGGTCAGGTTGAAATCGAACGCGATCTGCCGACAGGTGTGAACATTAACGTTGTTGAAGAAAAACCGTTTTATGCCGCAACGCTTGCTGGTGAAACCTATCTGCTTTCGTCAGAGCTTAAGGTGCTTGAAAAACAAAAAAACGTTACCGCCGAAGAGCTTGGCTTAACAGCGCTTTCGCTTAATAACGTTCGCAGATGTATAGTAGGGCAGGAGCTTGAATTTATTGACGAGCGTACCGAGGTAGCATTAAACGAACTGTACGCATCCTTTGAAAACCATTATATTGAGGATAAGATTAAATCGGTTGACGTGCGCTCACGCTTCGATATTTATATCAATTATGACTCAAGATTCGAAATATATCTCGGCAACACCGAAAACATTGAAATCAAAATAAGCTTTCTTGTAAAAATAATCGACGAGCTTAAACCCAACGATAAGGGAAAAATAAATCTTTCAAATTATCGTGAAGCGGCGGTTGCATTGTCATAAAATGCCAAAAAACAACAAAAACCGCAAAAAATAACGCCAATTTTAAAGAAAAAACGAAAAAACACTTGCATTTCGCAAAAAAACATATTATAGTATATAGTGAATGAAAATAAAAAGATACAAACTATCGGAGGTTCCAAATGCACAACATGATCGAAGATCCCAATAAAGTAGTAATAAAGGTCATCGGCGTGGGCGGTGGCGGCGGCAACGCGGTTAACCGTATGATTTCCGCAATCGATGCGGCTGACGTTGAATTTATCAACATCAACACCGATACTCAAATCCTCATCAAGTCGAGCGCACCTACCAAAATCGCTATCGGCGACCGTATTACCAAAGGTCACGGCGCAGGTGCAAATCCCGAACTCGGTGAAAAAGCTGCTGATGAATCCATTGATGAAATTACCGAAGCAATCAAAGGCGCTGATATGGTATTTATCACCGCTGGTATGGGCGGCGGTACCGGTACCGGTGCGGCTCCCGTAATCGCTAAGATTGCAAAATCTCTCGATATCCTTACTGTTGCAGTTGTTACCAAGCCCTTCCTTTTCGAAGGTAAGCGCCGTATGACTCAAGCAGAAGCAGGTATCGAAAAGCTCGCTGATATCGTTGACTCGCTCATCGTTATCCCCAATGAAAGACTTAAGCTCCTCACCGATAAGAAGATCACCTTCAAGTCGGATCGTAGCCATGTCGTTCTGTGAG
>JAZTXY010000104.1:0-12250 GCA_045636665.1 Eubacteriales bacterium | reverse complement strand
ACTCGTGGCTTCTTATCATAACCTGAATGATAAGATCGCCGTTAGGTCCGCCGTTCGCACCTGCATCACCCTGACCGCGGAGCGAGATGCGCTGTCCGTTGTCGATGCCTGCGGGAATCTCGACCTCGAGCGTCTTGTTCTTGCGGACGGTACCGCTTCCGCGGCATTCCTTGCAGGGCTTGTCGATCGTTTTGCCTCTCCCGCCGCATTCGTCACATTCCGCAGTGCTCTGCATCATTCCGAAAGGAGTACGTCTCTGAACGGTTATCGTGCCTCTGCCGCCGCATTTGCGACAGGTCGAAGCCGACGTGCCCTTTCCCGCGCCGCTGCCGCCGCATTCCTTACAGCTTTCGATGCGCGAAAAGGAAATATCCTTTTTACAGCCGAACACAGCTTCGTCGAAATCGATGGTTATGCGAACGCCGACGTCCTCACCGCGCATAGGCGCGTTGGGGTTTCTGCGCGTGCTTCCGCCGCCGAACATTCCGCCGAACATATCGAAAATGTCGCCCATATCGAATCCGCCCGAGAATCCTCCGCCGAATCCGCCTCCGCCTGCCGAGGGATCGACACCTGCATAGCCATAGGCATCGTATTTCGCCTTTTTATCGGGGTCGGAGAGTATCGAATAGGCTTCGTTGGCTTCCTTGAACTTTTCCTCGGCTTCCTTGTCGCCGGGGTTGGCATCGGGGTGATACTGCTTCGCCTTTTTGCGGTATGCTTTTTTTATTTCATCTTCTGTGGCGGATTTGCTTATGCCGAGTATTTCGTAGCAATCTCTTTTATCTGCCATATGTTAACCTCGTGATATACCCACGAAAAGAGAGGACGCTTTGCCTCTCTTTTCGTTATTCTTGGGATTAGTTGTTGCTCTTGTCGGTGAAGTCGGCATCGTAATAATCGTTGCCGCCGTTGTTACCTGCATTGGGGTCGAATCCGCCTGCGTTGGGGTCGAAGCCTGCGCCTTGGTCACCGTTGGGGTTTGCCTGCTGATAAAGCTTTGCGCTTACCTCGTAAATTGCCTTTTGCAATGCATCGATATCAGCCTTGATCTTTTCGATATCGTCGGTAGCCGCACTTGCCTTAAGAGTTGCGATAGCGTCGTTTACGGGCTGTTTATCTGCATCGGTGAGCTTGTCGCCTGCATCGGTCATGGTCTTTTCGCATTGGAAGATAAGGCTTTCTGCCATATTCTTGGTTTCAACCGCTTCCTTGCGCTTTTTGTCCTCTTCAGCGTGCATTTCTGCATCGCGGATAGCCGCATCGATTGCATCCTTGCTCATATTGGTGGAGGATTGGATGGTAACGTGCTGTTCCTTGCCGGTGCCCTTGTCGGTTGCGGTTACGTTTACGATACCGTTAGCGTCGATATCGAAGGTAACTTCGATTTGAGGAACACCTCTGGGAGCGGGAGCGATTCCGTCAAGACTGAATCTGCCGAGAGTGGTGTTGTTTGCCGCCATTTCTCTTTCGCCCTGAAGAACGTGAATTTCAACGGAGGGCTGACCGTCGGATGCGGTCGAGAAGATTTGGCTCTTCTTTATCGGAATAGTGCTGTTTCTGTCGATAATTTTGGTGAATACACCGCCGAGGGTTTCGATACCGAGCGAGAGGGGAGTAACGTCAAGAAGAACGATTTCGCCCTTAAGGTCGCCGCCGAGTACGCCGCCCTGAATTGCCGCGCCTACAGCAACGCATTCATCGGGGTTGATGCCCTTGAAGGGTTCCTTGCCGGTGAAGTTTTTAACTGCTTCTGCAACTGCGGGGATTCTGGTCGAACCGCCGACGAGAAGAACCTTATCAACCTGAGAAGCCGAAATGCCTGCATCGGAAAGCGCCTGCTTAACGGGACCCATGGTTCTGTCAACGAGGTCACGGGTAAGCTCGTCGAATTTAGCGCGGGTAAGGGTTGCATCGAAGTGCTTGGGGCCGGTTGCGTCTGCGGTAATGAAGGGAAGGTTGATGTTGGTGCTCATCATCGAGGAAAGCTCGATCTTTGCTTTTTCAGCCGCTTCCTTCAATCTCTGCATTGCCATCTTGTCGCCGCGGAGGTCGATGCCCGATTCTGCCTTGAAGGTGTCTGCGATCCAGTTCATAATCTTTTGGTCGAAGTCGTCACCGCCGAGTCTTGCGTCACCTGCAGATGCGAGAACCTCGAAAACGCCGTCTTCACTGATGTCGAGAATCGAAACGTCGAAGGTGCCGCCGCCGAGGTCGTAAATCATAACCTTTTGGTCAACGTCCTTGTCAAGACCGTATGCAAGTGCAGCCGCGGTGGGTTCGTTGATTATACGGAGAACCTCAAGGCCTGCGATTTTACCTGCATCCTTGGTTGCCTGACGCTGAGAGTCAGAGAAGTATGCGGGAACGGTGATAACCGCTTTGTCAACCTTGGTGCCGAGATATGCTTCCGCATCGCTCTTGAGCTTTTGAAGCACCATTGCGCTGATTTCTTGGGGAGTATAATCCTTGCCGTCGATACCTACCTTAAAGTTGGTACCCATTTCACGTTTAATCGAGATAATTGTGCGGTCGGGGTTGGTGATTGCCTGTCTTTTTGCAACCTGACCGACCATTCTTTCGCCGGTCTTCGAGAATGCAACTACCGAGGGGGTGGTTCTTCCGCCTTCGGCGTTGGGAATAACGGTGGGTTCGCCTGCTTCGTATACTGCTACGCAGGAGTTGGTTGTACCAAGGTCAATACCGATAATTTTAGACATAATTAAATACCATCCTTTTTATATAGTGTAATTGTTATCAAATTCAGTTGACTACCTTAACCATTGCGTGGCGGATTACCTTTTCGCCGAGCATATAGCCCTTTTGGAAGGTTTGGCTTACAAGGTTTTCGCCCATGGCTTCGTCGTCTTCGTGCATTATCGCGTTGTGAACGTTGGGGTTGAATTCTTTTCCGTCGGATTCGATTTCGGTTACGCCGATTTTCGAAAGAATGTCGGAAAACAGCTTCGAAAGTGCTTTGATTCCCTCGTCGTCGGGTGTGAATTCAAGCGCTTTGTCGAGCGAGTCGGCAAGCGGAAGTATCGCTTTCACCGCATCACAGTATGCATCGGTGTAAGCTTCGCTTTTTTCCTTTGCGGTGCGCTTGCGGTAATTGTCGTATTCGGCTGCAAGACGAAGGAACTTATCGTCAGCCTCGGCAAGCTTTGCTTTAAGCTCGGTAATTTCCTTTTCTGCCTTATCCGACTTTTTGCATTTCTTTTCTTTTTTTGTTTCTTCTTTTACTTCTGCGGTGTCAACCTTTGCTTCGGTTTCAACCGCCTCTTCGTTTATTTTTTCATTCTGCATCGCTTCCGTCTCCAATCAAGAGGTTTTTGTTTGTGCTTTTATCTATTTGTCCGGTCAAGCCCTCGGCGAAATAATCAAGCGAGGCAATGACCTTTTTATAGTCCATACGCTTCGGACCGATAACCCCGATCGCGCCGACGACCTTGCCTTCGACGGTTATGGGGTGGAAAACAAATCCCGTGCCGGGCGGCGCGATGTCCTGCGCCTCTTCGCCGAAGATGATGCTCGTTTGTCCGGGAACGGCTTTTTTCATCAGCTCGGAAAAGCGTTTTCTTTCTTCAATCATCGAAAGAACGCTTTGTACCTTCGCCACGTTGAAAAATTCGGGGTAGGAAAGCAGCTTGGTAACGCCGTCAACGTGGACCTTTTCGCTGTCAAACGAATTGAACATTTCGTTTACAACGCGCAAAAGCATCGATGCGAACGATTTGTGCTCGCCCAACGCGCTTTCAAACTCAAGCACTGTGTTAAGGTTTACCTGCTCGGGTGTGATGTTGGTGAAGCATTTGTTGAGTGCGTTCTTTGCCGTTTCGACGATTTCGTTGTTGACGGTTTCCTGTGTTTTAACCTGCCTTGAACGCACCGAGCCGTCCTTGCATATCATAACGAGCAGAAAATCGTGCTCGCCGATAAGCAAAACCTCGTATCGGTCGGCTTCGCTTCCGCTTCCGCCGATGAATGCAAACGACGTGTAGTTCGTCAATTCGCCTATCGCGTGGCTTGCTTCCTCCATAAGCGAGGTCATTTCGTGAAGCTTGTTTTCAATCAGCTCGTCAAGTACCTCAACCTCTTCCATAGCAAGATAATATCTGCCCATAAGGTTTTCGACGTAGGTGCGGTAGCCCTTTGCGGTCGGCACTCTGCCCGCCGAGGTATGCGGCTGCTCGAGATAGCCCATGCTTTCAAGCGCGTTCATTTCGTTGCGGAGCGTTGCGCTTGAAACGTTAAAATCGGCATTCGCGGTAAGGTATTTTGAACCGACCGGATCGCCCGTTGCGATATATGCGTCGACGACCGATTTAAGTATCGCTTTTTTTCGTTCGCTCAGTTCCATAATGCGCCTTGCTCCTTTTTTGTCGTTTTTAGCACTCGCGTTCGCTGTGTGCTAAACTTGTCTTTATTATACCCCGTTTTTTTGTCTTGTCAATAGTAATTGCCAAAAAATATAGCAGTATTTTGTTAACAATTTTAGCGGTATTTGTGAAAAGGTGCTAATTTTTGTGTGTTATTGAAATTTTAACGGTTATGGGGTATAATATTTTGAGGTGATTTTCATGAATACTTTTGAATGCATATATAATGAGGTTTGCTTGATTCCGAAGGGTAGGGTTGCTTCCTACGGCTATATCGCCTGTCGAGTAGGCAATCCCCGTCTTTCGCGCGTGGTGGGTTATGCATTGCACGTTAATCCGCGACCGGGCGAAATACCCTGCCACCGCGTTGTGATGAAGGACGGTCGGTTGACGAGCGCCTTTGCCTTCGGCGGCGAAAACGAGCAAAGACGGCTTTTGGAGGGAGAGGGCGTGACCTTTCTTCCCGACGGACGCGTCGATATGGAAAAACACGCGTTGAAGCTTTAAAGACAATAAAAAACAAAAAATGGCTTGCATTGTGCAAGCCATTTTTGCGTATATCGTGTTATCCTTCGATTTTGTAGGTGCCCATTACGTGGCGCTTGATGAGGATATAGTCGAATTTATCAATGCCGCCGCTGGTGTTTACATCAGCCGCCTTTTGCTGGATTTCATCGAGCTTTATCGTGTTCATAACGGCGCGCTTGACTGCGATATAGTCGAACTTGTCGACTGCACCGTTATTGTTTATGTCACCGAGCTTATACATTTCGTCGGGATTTGCGAGCATATAGTAGCTCAAGTGAGTGGTGGTGAAGGTATAGTATCCGTTTTCGAAAACTGCGTTCATATCAGTGATCTTGCCGTCGTCGGAGATGTGGTAAACTCTGAGAGCTACGCTGACGTTTACGGGAGCAAGGATGGAAATTTTAAGCTCGCCGTTGGGTTGGATACGGTCGTCACCCTTTTGGATAAAGATGTCGAAAACGATCGCAGACGGGATGTTTTCTATCATGGGGAATACTTCTTCAAGTGCTTCGTTTTCAACGGTGTCGACGTTGAGTTGTGCGTTTTCCTCGATAACGCCTTCTTCTGCTTCGACAAAAACAGGCTCGAGCTTGTTGAGGACTGCAAAATCGCCTTCAGCTGCGAAAAGCTCTGCGCCCGTATCGTTGTTGAATGCGCCTTCTACGGTTGCGTGAGGAATTACGAAGCCAAGCTCATCTTCTATTTCATCGGCAACCTTAAAGGTGAATTCGAGAACGATTTCGTCATCAGCTTTGACAGCGGCGTTTTCTGTGATTTTTGCGGTGAAGATATCTATGTTGATAATGCCGTCATTTATGGGCGTGACCTCGGTCCCTTCGGCGTTATCGGGATCGTAGTTGTTGGCGACCTTCGAAAAGTTTTCCCAGTCGTCGGGCATCTTTTTGACGCAAAGAAGTGCGTTTTCGTCATCTTCGTCGAGGTCGTTGGTAAGAACAAGATTTTCGCAGTCGTAGAAGAATTTAAAGCCTACAATGTGAATGCCCTTTTCCGCGGTAATGTTTTTGACCGAAACGGTAACGGTAAGCTCCTGCCCCGCGAGATATCCGTCAGGGGTGGAGATCTCGATTTCAAACTTGGGATCGGCAGGCTTTTCGCCGAGCAATTTGATCATTTTTTCTTTTGTTGTGTAAACGCGTTTGATAACTGCACAGTCGCCGTTTGCGAGGTAAATATCTGCGCCGGTATCGGTATTGCGCGCGCCTTCTGCGGTTGCGTGAGGAATTACGAAGCCCAAATCGCCGTCTGTGCCGTCAAGCACCTTGAAGTTGAAGGTGAATACGAGAACGTCATCGTCCTTAACCGCGAACTTGTCGGTTGCCTTTTCGGTCAATACAGATGCGATGATCTTGCCGTCGTTAAGAGGAAGAACGGTACCGTCGTTGCTTGCTTCACCGCCGTCGTTGTTTACTCGCGAGAAGTTTTCCCAACCGTTGGGGAGATCTTTGAAACAAACAAGCGCGTTGTTGTCATCCTCATCAAGATCGTTGGTGAGGAGGAGCTTTTCGTTATCGTAGAAGAGGACGAATTCAACAACGTGGATACCGCTTTCGGCAGTGATGTTCTTGACTGAAACGTTAACGGTGATGTCGTCTCCCGTCTTGTAGGTTTCGGGGGCATCGATTACATAATCGAGCTTAGCGTTTTCGGGCGTTTTGCCGAGCGCTTCAAGCATTTGCTCTTCGACCGTCTTTTCGAAATCTTCGGCGATTACAATAAAGGAAAAAGCCGAGAAAACAAGAACGAACGAGAGTATAAGGGATAAAAACGTCTTCATTTTCTTCTCCTATCTTTCTTTGCTAAACATCAAGAGTAGATTGCGCGAATCTACTCTTGCTATTTTATATATTCATTATGTATTCACTGAATTGGGCATACCACCGTTTTTCCGAAATTTCAAGGGAAATATAGGGAAAAACGTCTTTATTGCCGATGGTTTTTTCGGATATTTTCACGAAGTATTTTATCCTTCGATTTTGTAGGTGCCCATTACGTGGCGCTTGATGAGGATATAGTCGAACTTTTCAACGCCGTCTTTTCCGTTGACGTTAGCGGCTTTTTGTTGGGTTTCGTTAAGAGTCAAGGTGTTCATAACCGCACGCTTGATAGCGATATAGTCGAACTTTTCGATTTCGCCGTTGTCGTTAATATCGCCGAGCTTGTAGGTGGGAACGTAGGGTGCGATGGTGGCGGTACAAACGTATTCGGGTGCAAAATAATCGATATAAGGTGTGGTGGTGGGGATTTCCTGATTGTCGAGGTCAACGTTGCCGAATACGAATTTGTCGCCGACCTTCCATTTTCTTGCTGCGGTAAGAGCAGTGGATGCGGCGGAGCTCTTGAAGTTGAGTGCCTCGGGATCGTTGTTGAGCGTGATATAGTCGTTGCCGGTGTTTACTGCATATACGAAACCGCCTTCGGGGATCGCAAGGACCTTACCCGAACCGTTGCTTGCGCCGTCGGATTTCTCAACTACCTCATAAACTCCTTCGTGTCCCGCTACGGGTGCGAATGCAACGTTCAACCACCAAGCGCAGCCCGAGTATTCGTTTGTGAAAATAACGCCGGCACCCTCTACGGTGTTGGAATTGAAGTGAGTCAGCCAAAGCTTATTGCCGTTTACCGCATCGTTCGAGAGGTCGATGCCGAGGTTGGCATAGGGCATAATTCCGAGCGTTGCGGTTGCGGTGTCAATGCCGGAAAGCGAAAGCTTGTCGCCTATTTCAAGCTTTGTTATCAGCTTGTTGTCGGCATCGGTAACGATGACTATATCGTTTGCGGATGCTTCGATGCTTTCGATCGCGTTGTTGATCGCGGTGACCTTAAATCCGTCACCGTCTTTGGTTGCAAGCACGCCGTAATATTTTCCGTTAAGTGCGCTGTTCTTTGTGAAAATTGCGGTCTTGCCGCTTTCGGGAAGCGCGTTGATCGCGTCGATAGAAACGGCAGTTTTTATCGGGTTGACAGACAGCGATGCTTCAACCTCGTCGATAAGCAAAAGCTCGTTGCTCGAGGTGACCGAATATTTAACGTAACGTGCCGAAACCGGCGTTTCGGTTACGGCGGTGATAATTTTGGTATCCCATTTATCGGTGTTTACAGGGGTTTTTACAGCGGTCTGCGAAGCGATCTCCTTGAATTCCGTGCCGTTGTCGGATATCGAAACGGTGAGCTTTGCAGGCTTGCTTGCATTATTCAAGCCGGATGCACAGTAAACGCTGAAATAGTTAACGTCCTTGCCGCTTCCGAGGTCGACGATAATCTCGTTCGTCTTGTCCTTACCGGTGAAACTTACGTAGTGGTCTGCGTTGCCGTCGGCAGTGCCTTTGATTCCGTCTGTAAGCTTTTCATAGTCGCATTTTGCATCTGCGGATTGGATATATTGAGTGTTGCCGATAAGAGATAGGCAAATACCGAGCTCGTCGGAGCAAGCGAAAAGGTCTTCCTTTGCGGAGGATGCGTTTGCAAGGAGAGCTTCGCCCTCGCTTACTGCCTTGCGGATCTTTTCGATAACAACGTCGCTGTATCTGTCGGCAGAGGCTTCCTTTGCCTGACTGATAAGCGATTTAAGCTTGAAGTCGTATTTATAGGTAAAGGTCTTGCCGTCTTCAAACGTGGTTTTAATATCCTCATCGAGAGGTTCATAGCCGTAAATTTCGGGGGTGGCAAGAGTGAAATGCGCACCGTTCTTGCCGACGTGAGTGACGGTTTTTAAAAGGTTGCCGTCTTGGTCGACGCAGTTTACGGTCATCGTTGCCTTGTCGATACCATCATAAACGGCAAGGAGATGCTCGGAAATATATTTTGCGTATTGCTTTTTGCCGTAGGTGGTTTGGTGAAGACCGTCGCTGATAAACTTGTAAGGGTCTTCGAATTCATATTCGTAGTTTATATCAACGAGAGTGCAGCCGTAATCGATCGCGATCTCGCGCATTGCGTTGCAGAATTCGGGAAGGAAGCCGAAATTGTAGTTAAGACCGTAATCGCCGGGAACGTAATATCCCTTATCCTCAAGCGGAGGGTTGGGGGTGAAGAATACTACGTCGCAATCGATAGCCTGAAGCTTTTCAACGAAGTAGATAAGATTTTGTTTATAGGTTTCGAGCGGTACGTTGGGGGTTTCGCTTGCGATTACCGCTGCTTGGTCGTTCATTGCGAAGCAGAGTATAACAAGATCGGGATTTTTGGAAAGCACGTCGGTTTCGAAACGTGCCATACCGTGACGGGTAGAATCGCCGCCGACGCCCATATTGATCACGGGAACGCCGAGATATTCGTCGGATGCGAGATAATCGGGATAGTGCAAAGTGCCGGCATTGTTGCCGAGCTTTGTAAGACTGTCGCCGAAGGTAACTATTGTTTTACCTGCCAGCGCGTCTGATTTTGCGCTTGTTGTAAGTGGCATTGCGGTGAAGAGCATTGCCACAATGAGTAAAACCGATATGGATTTAAACATTTTTTTCATAACCGTTCTCCTTGTTAATTAGATAAAAATATTATAAATCATAATGGTAATAATGTCAAGAAAAAATCCCGCCGATAGGGCGGGATTGCGAGTTAGGATGCTTTGGAAAGATTTTGGATAACGTAGGTGCCCATACAGTGGCGTTTGATAAGGATATAATCGTACTTTTCGACCGAGCCGCTTTCGTTAACGTCGGCGGTTTTTTGCTGTGCAACGCTGAGTGTGAGTGTCGACATACACGCGCGTTTTACCGTAATATAATCGTATTTTTCAATTTCGCCGTTTCCGTTAATATCGCCGAGCTTGTTCTCTGGTGCCTCGATAACGGGAATCGTTCGGGTTTCATAATGGCCGCAACGGCTGCAATCTCTGCGCTCCTCACCCGTTTCGGTTTCGGTTGCCGTTTTGGTTTCATACCAATCGCCCATATCGTGTCCCGATTTTTCGCATTCCGAAAGCGCGGGCGCGGGGGAATAGCATTTTTTCGCCATAGGGTATGCTTCGAGAAAAGCGCTGTCGGTATATTCGGCGTTGCGTAAATGGTCGTCGAAGTGGTCACCGCATTTGAGGAAATATAAAAACTTGTCCAGACCTGCGTCCCAAGTGGAGTCGGCATTGTAATAAACGCCGTCGAGCTCGACTATGTTCCACGCGTGGTTTTGGTTGCTCGATTTTCCTGTTATGATTCTGTTATTGATGCCGACCTCGTGGAGCAATCTGTAAAAAAGACTTGCATAGCCCTGACAAATTGCCGTTTTGTTTATCAACGCGGCATAAGCGGAATATTTAAGCTTGTAATTATCATCGTTAAGATTATCGTAATCATAATCGACGTTGTTGCAAATATATTCGTATACGGTTTTTATTTTTGTGTAATCGTCGGTGCTTTGCGTAAAGCCGAAGCTTGCAATAAGCTTGTTGATTGCCGTTGTAAGCTCATCTTCCTGCTTTTTGGTGGTGTAATAGGTCATCTCAAAGGTTATATCGCAATAATAATATCCGTCTTCAAACCAATATTCTCCGCCTGCGCCGTAGCTGCTGACGTGCCAATAAAGATAGTCGCCCGACGTTGCTTGACCGTTTTCGGCGACCGCCTGCGCGAACATCACATCGATAGATTCTTTTGTGGGCTCGTTCTTTGTCTTGTATTGAAGAAGTATCGCGGCTTGGCGGTTTACCATACCCTCGCGAAGGTCATCGGCGGCTTCTGTTACGCTGCCGTATTGAGCCTCTGCCGAAGCAACAAGCGGAATTGCGGACGTAACGATGCAGATAACGATGATGAAAGCAAAAAACTTTTTCATAATTACCTCCTGAATTTTCTGCAAACGGTTTAATCGTTTGTCAAGCGCATTGTAACATCGCGGCATAAAAAAGTCAAGACGGATAGATTTTCCATCTGTCCGTCTTGCTTTACTATTGAAGTATCGGCTGTATCTGTTTTCCGCTGAGCGCAAGGGCAAGCGTTTCGCCGATCAACGAAAAATCGCAAATCAGCGAGGTCGGCTTTCCCGTTGGATTATCCTGAGAAAACGGCACGAAATAAATGTTTTTCTTTTCAAGCGTCTGCGCGATGTTTTGCAGATTGGCGCCCAGACCGTCGTTTGTGGCGATGCCGATTATTACGGGACGGCGGCATCGAAGCTGTGCTTTTACGCACATCGTGACGGTCGAATCGGTTATTCCGTTTGCGATTTTTGCAAGAGTGTTTCCCGTGCAGGGCGCGACGATAAGAGCGTCGTAATTGCCGACGGTTACCGTTTCCTCGGCTTGGCGTATCGAAAGTATCGGCTTGTTGCCGCATATACCGAAAACCGTTTCGCGCAGGGTGGCGGCGCTGCCGAATCGCGTGTCTGTGTCACGCGTTATCTCCGAAAGTATCGGCGTTATATCGTTGCCGACCGATAGCTGCTTAAGCGCGTCGACCGAAATTGAGTGGGTGCAGAACGAACCGCACAAGGCGTATGCCAGCTTCATACCGCCATCCCCCTTTCGCGCATAATCGCAATGACCGTATCGAAAATTATCCTACCCGCAGTTTCAAAAGCCACCTTCCCCGGCAAGCCCGAGGCGGTGATTATTTTTGCGGCGCAGCTGCCTTTGTCTTCCTCGCAAAAGCCGTAGGGCGCAGACGCAAGCTCGATATAAAGTGAATTTTTGCTCATTTTCGAAAGTTCGTCTTTCCCGAATATGCGAAAAGGTACCGTGTTGAAAATAATGTCGGAATTTTCCAAAACATCGTTCGCTTGGGCAAACCCGACTGCGTGATGATTTGCAATCTCGGCAAGTGAACGGCTTTCGCTTCGCCTTGCCACAACGGTGACTCTTGCGCCGAATGCCGTTAACAGCGAGGCGAGTCGCGCGCCTATCCTACCGTATCCGAAAACGGCTGTTTTTGCGCCGAAAAGCGAAAAATCCGTTTCGCGCAGGGCGATTTCGATTGCGCCCTCTGCCGTAAGGACTGTGTTTTTCAGCAAAAAATCCTCGCGCAGTGAATAATCTTCAGACTGCGGTATATTCAAGGGCATCGCTCCGCCGATGAAAAGGGTTTTTCCGAATCCTGCGGCGAATATGTCATCGACGTATATTTCCTCATTCGACGTCGGTGCATTAAGCTTGCCGCCCTTTTGACAAGGCAACGGCAAAACCGTTACCGCAGAATCCTTCACCGCCTCAAAAACGTCGGTGTTTTCGTTTCCTGACGCCGCCGTTTTGCAATCAAAGCCCGATTCGCAAAACAGCCGCGCGACGGTCGACATACGTCGGTCGCCTCCAATTACCGCAATCTTCATTCGGTCGCTCCGTTCTTAATTATACTCTGCTTTCATTTTATGTATACGGTCGATAAGCCGTTACATTT
>JAZTXY010000103.1:0-3370 GCA_045636665.1 Eubacteriales bacterium | reverse complement strand
TATTGCAAAAGCGTCCTTTGGAAGCGTACCTTTTGCCTTTCTTTGCGCAATAATATATGACAAAAGCAATGCTCCAACCTGATTTCCCGTTAAGGAAACATATTCGCCGTTTTTATCTCTTACCACAATGCCCATTCTGTCTGCATCGGGGTCTGTTCCTATAAGCAAATCGCAGTCATTTTCCACGGCAATGGGTATTGCCAAATCAAAACAGCTTCTGTTTTCCGGGTTGGGGCTTTTAACTGTGGGGAAGTTGCCGTCGGGTATCATTTGGCTGTCAACCGTTATCAAATTGTCGATACCGCAACGCTTCAACGCCTCGGGAACAAGCTTATAGCCCGTGCCGTGGAGCGCTGTGTAAGCAATCTTAACATCGTTTCCGTATTTCTTTGTATTTTCCGCATCAAGACGGCAATCGAGCACTGCAGACAAAAACGCTTCGTCGCATTCGTCGCCGATCATAACCAAAAGACCCTGCTTTTTAGCTTCCTCAAGGTCCATTGTCTTGACACCGTTGAAAATATCGGTTTTTGCCGCGGATTCCGAAACCACGCTTGCGTGTTCGGGCGGTAATTGAGCGCCGTCCTCCCAATAAACCTTATATCCGTTGTATTCCTTCGGGTTGTGCGAAGCGGTAACGTTGATGCCCGCAATACAGCCGTAATGCAAAATAGCAAAGGAAAGCTCGGGGGTGGGTCTCATTCCGTCGAACAAATAAACCTTAATACCGTTTGCCGTAAGAACGCTTGCCGCAGTTTTTGCAAAGGTATCCGAATCGTTTCTGCTGTCATAGCAAACCGCAACGCCGCGGCTCTGTCCGTTTGCCGAAACGATAAGCTCTGCCAAGCCCTGAGTCGTTTGACCAACGGTATATACGTTCATTTTTGAAATTCCGACGTCCATGGTGCTTCTCAATCCTGCGGTGCCGAAGCTCATGGGGATTGCAAATCTTTCGGCAATCAGGGTTTCATCGTCCTTGATTTCCAAAAGACGTTTTTTCGATGCCTCGTCGAGATTTTCGTTATTAAGCCATTTTTCGAATTCCCTGTTCATAAAAGGAGTCCTCCAAAATATTGTGAAAATTTATGCGTTCTGAAGCGCTTCCTCTAATGCCTGCGCCAATTGATCGGGGCACGAGGTGGACTTAAATCCGCAGGTTATACCCTTGCATCTCGAAATAATATCTTCTGCAAGCATTCCTTCGCAGAGTGCCGCTACTCCTTTTAAGTTGCCGTTGCAACCTCCGACAAAGGAAACGTTGGTTACTTTGTGGTTTTCGTCAAGGTCAAAAGTAATGCTGCGCGAGCAAACACCCTTGTTGATTCTTTCGATTTTCATCGTTTTTTCTTCCTTTATTATTATATATAATATATTCTAAAAACATTATATCAAAAAACGGCGCTTTGTAAAGAAGATTTTGAAGATTTTTTAAAGAAAAATATTTTGAGGGATAAAATAATGAATTAACAAATGTTCACAAAATGTTTACAATTAAATTTGACAATAGGGGTTGCAATTTATATGTATATATGGTAAAATCGACTCCGCTTGGTGTGCGATGAAGCTATAGATTGCTGTCAACTGACAGGTAACTATGGCAGAGTATGTCCGACAATCGGGCGCAGGCTTCGAGCATTTTTTAAGGGTGTTTTACGAAACGCCCGGCGCGGTGTTCAAGGCTCTGCCGTCAAATCATTTCATTTTATTATATTTTATTTGGAGGCAAACCCATGGCAAAGAAAGAAAAGATCAGAATCCGTCTTAAGAGCTACGATCACACCCTTATCGATCGTGCTGCTGAAAAGATCGTTGAAACCGCTAAGCGCAACGGCGCTACCGTTTCCGGTCCCATTCCTCTTCCTACCGAAAAGGAAATCATCACCATCCTTCGTGCAGTTCACAAGTATAAGGATAGCCGCGAACAGTTCGAATACAGAACTCACAAGCGTCTTATCGACATCATCAAGCCCTCTAAGGCTTGCGTAGAAGCTCTTATGAGCACCGATCTCCCCGCAGGCGTGGATTTCAACGTTGAACTCTAATTCTTAATTACCTTTTGTCAAATTAAGGTCACGTTGATGTGCGTTTGGCGCGTCAACCAATAACCTAAGGAGGATAAACAAATGAAAAAAGGCATCATCGGCAGAAAGCTCGGTATGACTCAGCTCTTTGATGAAAAGGGCAAGGTTATCCCTGTTACTGTCATCAGCGCAGGTCCCTGCGTTGTCGTTCAAAAGAGAACGAATGAAAAGAACGGCTACGAAGCTGTTCAACTCGGTTTCTCGGACATCCCCGAGAGAAAACTCAACAAACCTCAAAAAGGCGTTTTCGCTAAAGCAGAGGTTTCCTTCAAGAAGTACCTCAAGGAATTCCGTCTTGAAGATTGTGCTTCCCTTAACGTTGGTGACGTGATCACCGCTGACACCTTCGAAGTTGGCGAAAAGATCGATATCACCGGTGTTACCAAGGGTCACGGCTTCAGCGGCGTCATCAAGAGATGGGGCTGCCACAGACTCAGAATGACCCACGGTACAGGCCCTGTTCACCGTCAGGCAGGTTCGATGGGCGCAAACAGCGACCCCTCGCGTATCTTCAAGAACAAGAAGATGGCCGGTCAGTACGGTAACGAGCAGGTAACGATGCTCAACCTTGAAATCGTTAAGATCGACCCCGATAACAACCTTATCGCTGTTAAGGGTGCGGTTCCCGGTGCAAAGGGCGGTATCGTTTACCTCCGCAACACTGTGAAATAAGCGGAAGGAGGAAAAGAAATGCCTACAGTTAACGTTTTAAACATGGAAGGAAAGGTTTGTGGCGAAGTCACTCTTTCCGATAAGCTCTTTGCTGCAGAAATCAACAACGCAGCAGTTCACTCCGTAGTTAGAGCATATTTGCTCAACCAACGTCAGGGTACTCAATCTACTCTTACCAGAAGCGAAGTTCGCGGCGGCGGTAGAAAGCCTTGGCGTCAAAAGGGTACCGGCAGAGCAAGACAGGGTTCCACCCGTGCTCCTCAATGGACCCACGGCGGTATCGCACTTGGACCTAAGCCCAGAAGCTACCGTGTAAGCATCAACAAGAAACTTAAGCAAGTTGCACTTTTCTCCGCTCTCACCTCTAAAGTGGTTGCAAACGAATTGATTGTCGTTGACAATATCGCGCTTGACAGCTACAAGACCAAGAGCATGGTTAACTTCCTTAAGGCGGTTAATGCTGAAGGTAAGGCTATGATCGTTACTCTTAATGTTAACGAATACGTAGTTGGCTCCGCGGCTAACATCCCTGGCGTAATCACCGCTCCCGTTAACACCATTAACGTTTACGACATCCTTAAGTATGACAACATGGTCATTGCTCAGGATGCGCTTGC
>JAZTXY010000102.1:0-5219 GCA_045636665.1 Eubacteriales bacterium | reverse complement strand
AAGCAATAGGCGATAACAAAGCAAACGTGACCGAGCGCAAAGGTTGCCGCGCCGATGATAAAATCGTAACCGATCAAAACGTCGCCAAGGAACGCCAAGACCAATCCGAAAGCCATCCCGACGTAAAATCTCTTGTTGCTTTGCTTGGAAGCTACAGCATAACAAAGGTTTATGATACCGAGCAGAGCAAAGCTGCCGCTGCAAATACACTTTAACGTGAAATCAAAGCCGTTGCTTTGATAAAAATAATTCAGTATGAGGATTGAAGAAATAATTACGGTGTTTACCGCAAGCATAATTTTATTTTTCATATTGTTTACCTCAAGAATATGTGTAAAAGCTTTTCATAAAGCTTGCTCTTGTACGATTGATAACGCATCGGCAAATCCAGCCACGTTTTCTTGTCCATAACCGATTTATAATGCGAAAATGCGGCAAAACCGTCTTTACCGTGATACGAGCCCATACCGCTTTCACCAACGCCGCCAAAGCCCATTTCGCTTGTTGCAAGATGTACAACCACGTCGTTAATACAGCCGCCGCCGTAAGAAAGCTCGGTTGTGACGCGCTTAATATGCTTCTTGTCGCTTGAAAAAATATACAAAGCCAAGGGCTTATCCTTTCCTTTGAGCTCATCAACAAGCGAATCGAAATCATCAAAGGTAAGAATCGGCATAATGGGGCGGAAGATTTCTTCGCCCATAACCGCATCGCCTTCGGTTACGTTATCCATAACGGTCGGCGCGATTTGGCAGGTATCGGCATTGACCTCGCCGCCGATGACAACCTTGTTTTTATCAATCAAGGAACAAATACGGTTGAAATGCTTCTCGTTGATAATTTTCCCGTAATCTTTGTTTTCAAGCGGATTTTCGCCATACTGCTTTTTAATCTGCCTTACAACCTCGGCGACAAACTGATCCTTGATGCTTTTATCGCAGAGAATATAGTCGGGAGCAACGCAGGTCTGTCCGCAGTTAAGATATTTGCCGAACACGATACGCTTCGCCGCGAGCTTGATATTTGCGCTTTTATCGACAATACAAGGGCTTTTGCCGCCAAGCTCCAAAACGGTCGGGGTTAAATGCACCGCCGCGTGGCGAAGCACCTCTTTGCCAACGGCTTGGCTTCCGGTAAAGAATATAAAATCAAATTTCTGCTCTAACAGTGCGGAATTTTCGGCTCTGCCGCCAGTTACAACCGCAACGTATTCTGGAGCAAAGCATTCGGTTATGATTTTTTCTATTATTTTACTTGTCGCGGGAGAATATGCGCTCGGTTTTACAATAGCGGTATTACCTGCGGCAATGGCGTCTGCCAAAGGGTCGAGCGTTAAGAGAAAAGGATAATTCCACGGACTCATAATGAGCGTGTTACCGTAAGGAATCGGTTGCTTAAAGCTGTGTGATGCAAAGTTGGTTATCGGAGTGGCAACGGTTTTCCTTTTTGCAAATCGCTTTGTATGCCGTATCATATAAGAAATTTCGGAAAGCACAAGACCGCTTTCGCACATAAAAGCCTCGTAATGGCTTTTGCCGAGGTCGGATTTTAACGCGTCGTTAACCTCGGATTCGTATTTCTTGACGGTTGCGTAAAGCTTTTTAAGCTGTTCGATACGAAACTTAACCGAAACGGTTGCGCCGCTTTTATAATATGCTCGCTGAGCCTCAAGCAGGTTAGAAATCTGTTCGCTTGTCATTTTAGTTGCTCCAATCTGCGAATTTGTAATAGAAGTTTTCGAGTTCCTTTCGTGTCATAAGCTTCGGCACAGGATAAAGCGGATTTGCTTCCTTTTCGGCGTGCTTTGACAAATGCGGAATATCTTCTTTTTTTATTCCCTTTAATTTTTCGGGGATGCCCATCTCCGCGTTGAGCTTCTTTATCGCGCTTATAAATTTCTCGGCGCCGATTCTGTGCGAATCGGTTTCGTTACAAGCGCCCGAAGCAACTCCGAGCTCGTAAAGCTTTTTATACACGCTTTCGCCGTAAGCCTCGAGCACATACGGCATAATAACCGTATTGGCAAGACCGTGGGGAGTGCCGTAAAGGCCGCCGAGCGAATGAGCAAGCGCGTGGATATATCCAACGTACGATTTTGAAAAAGCTATGCCTGCCTTATATGCCGCGTGAAGCATATTTTCTCTTGCCTTATGATTTTTTCCGTCGGAGTATGCAACGTGAACGTTTTCAAACACAAGCTTCGTCGCCTCCAATGCAAGCGCTCTTGTTTCTTGTGTTGTCGAACGGCCGATATATGCCTCAACCGCATGAGTAAGCGCATCCATTCCCGTACTTGCGGTCAAGTGCGGCGGCAACGAATATGTCAAGGATGCATCCAAAACCGCATAATGGGGAATCAAGGGAAAGCTCATAATTGCATACTTGCGGTGTGTGTCGGAATCGGTAATCATCGCCGCAAGAGTGGTTTCGCTTCCCGTTCCTGCGGTGGTGGGAATAGCAATCAGCGTTGGAAGCTTGCGCCACGCCTTTAACTTGCCCCCCAACTGATTGACCGTTCTTTTCGGATATACAACTCGAACGCCGACCGCTTTTGCGCAATCCATTGCAGAACCGCCGCCGATAGCAATAATAGCGTTACAGCTGTTGCCGTGATACACCTTTAATGCATCCTCTACGTTTTTAACGGTGGGGTTCGGAAGCGTGTCATCGTAAACGCAATAAGGAATATTGCACTTTTTCAAGACCTCCTCAACGGGATTTAACAGTCCGTTGTTAACGATGCCTTTATCTGTAACGACAAGCACGTGTGTTGCGTTTTCTTTGGCTAATACCTCTTTAATTCCTGCGCAGGAATTAATGATTTTCGGTTCTCTGTACGGAAGAAAGGGCATAGCCATTCTGAATGCGGCTTGAAAAACACGGCAAAATACTGCTTTTGGAAAAAACATAATTACTCCTTGTTTTCGCTATTCTTGGAAACGGTGTCCAAGCTATCGCTTATGATGGAAAGACTGCGGTAAAACGCCACTCTTTCTTCCTCGGTAAGCCCATCGCTGATTGCATCAAGAACTCCGTTTATCTTGTCCGAAATCTTTTTGCCTGCCTCGTTTCCCTTGTCGGTAAGCACAAGCGGACTTTTGTATCTCTTTGCGCACTTTGACTCGCAGGTCAAGAAGCCGTTTGTTTCAAGATAATCGAGCGCACGCGAAATTGTCGCCTTGTCTTCTTCGCAACGCTCGCAAAGGTCTGTTGCGGTTGCGCCCTTGGCAGAGTAAAGATAATAAAGGCAGGAAACGTGAGCGCTTCTCAAATTGTATTCTGCCATTTCTTGGTTTTTAATCTTACGAATATTTCGGCTGATTCTGTTAATTAGAACGGTAAACGTTTCAAATCTTTCTTGCATAAGCTTGCCTTTCTGTTTTAATCGATGCTCATATCGAGCTTATAACGCATAATTTTTCGCAAGGTGTTTTTGGGGAAGTCTTCTGTACGAATCCTCACCACGTTAATCTTCTTGTACGGAACTGCGGCTCTGTTATATTTTTCGATATACGGCTGCAAATATGCCTTGACGTCGGTTATTTCGTTCTTGGAAATATACTCGCCGTCGGGGAAAATCTCGGCAACAATGGCGTTGTGCTCTATACCTCTGCGGCTTTGTCCTTCATAGACGATAATATCCTGCACACCGGGAATGGAAATCAATTCGTTTTCTATTTCCTCGGGATATACGTTTTTGCCGTTGGAAAGAATTATCAAATTCTTTTTTCTGCCGGTAATATAAAGGATTCGGTCCTTGGTAAGCTTTCCGTAATCTCCCGTTTTGAAGAAGCCCTCGCTGTCGAACACATCGCGGGTTGCCGCTTCGTCTTTATAGTAACCGAGCATAACGTTCGGGCCTTTAACGCAAATTTCTCCTTCGCCTGCCTCGTTCGGCTTGCTGATTTTGACCTCATCCATATCGAGAACGGTACCGACACTGCCCTTCACGACGTTAAGACTTCGATTAACCGAAATCAACGGCGAGCACTCGGTTATGCCGTATCCGTTCAAAATCGAAATTCCCAAGCCCTCGAAAAACGAAACGATTTCTTGATTGATCGGCGCGCCGCCCGTTACAATGGTTTTGATTCTTCCGCCAAAAGCGTTTCTTATCTGAGAAAAGAGCTTTTCTCTTAAGTCAACAAGTCCAAAGCTTGCGGCTCGGGTAACCTTTGCAAGCTTTATCATCTTGCTTACTATTGCATCCTTGCCTTGGTTCTTGATATTTGCTTGTATTTTTCGATAAAAGGTTTCAAGATAAAGAGGAACCAAAACAAGATGGCCGGGCTTTTCGATCATAAGCTCCTTTTGCACGTAACGTATACCGCTGGATATATATACCTCGGTTCCGATCATTACGTGTCCTATGAGCATAACGGTAGAACCGTAAGTATGGTGCGGCGGCAAAACCGAAACCGTCTTCTTTGCAAAATCGATATAAGGCAAAGCGTCGGACATATTTCGGATAATCGAATCGGTGCAAAGCATAACGCCCTTGCCTTTTCCGGTAGTTCCCGAGGTATAAACAAGAAGCGAAAGCTTGCGATTGTCAAAGTCCACGGCGAAATACGGTCTTCTGTCCTCTAAATATTTACGGCGGCCTTGAGCTATCATAGTCGAAAGACTTTGTTCACCCGTTGCACCGAAATAGGTAGTCGGAGCTTTTAAATCGCAAACACGTTGGATTTCCTCGCTCTTTTCCAAAAGGTCTTCGTCACAGAAAAGATAATCGATATCAGCGCTTTTTGCGGTGTTTGCCAACTCCGAAGCGCTCCAATCTCGGTCAAGCGGAACAAGAACCGCGCCGATAAGAAGGGTGGCGTAATATGTAACTACAAAATCATAAGACATTTTGCCGATTGCGACAATATGCTTTCCCTCCATTTTACGAGAAAGCATTTCGCTTGCAAGAGCTCTTACGTCATCGCGGAACTCAACGTAACTGACGGTGACCTTTTCCTTGTCATTGGGCTTCAAACGATAAGAAAATGCAACGCTGTTGCCATAGGTCTTTGCGGCATATTCTACTATATGACGAATACTTTTAAATTCTCTTTTAGGATGTAACTGTTCGCTATTCATTGATAGTTAACTCCTTTTTTTCTTTATGTTGTTGCTTCGAAAATCCAACTTATTTTTAAATTTGTTGTCCAAACAGAACTTGTTGATTTCTCAACAAGCATAGACTATAACACAAACTTGTTGATTTGTCAACA
>JAZTXY010000101.1:0-12128 GCA_045636665.1 Eubacteriales bacterium | reverse complement strand
CCCGTCAGCTTAAGCTGACGGGTTTTTACTGAAAGGAGGGCTATTTATATTTCTCGATCAACGAAACGATGAATTCGTTTTCTTCGGAAGTGAGGTTAAGGTATCTTCCGGTTTCGGTGTTATATAATGCTCCGTTGTAGTAATTGATTCCGCATTGGTCAACGGTAAATCTTGCCGTGATGTCGCCGACGTGGATGCCATAGCTCCACTCTTTTCCGTTGTCGAGAATCGCTTTGATGCTGTCGAATTCTTCCTTGGTAACTTCGTGACGTTCAGCGCCTAAATTGGGGAAACCGATCGACACGGTGATGCTTTGTATCGGGAAGAAATGTATGCGGTCAAAGTATCCTTCGGGCTTTGCGTCAGCCAATTCGGGAGTGGGGTAAATACGGTCGCGGCTGTCAGCGGCTTGGGTAACGATATCGACGGTGTAGGTATCGACGTACATATTATCTCCGTCAAGCGGCATATCGATCACAAGCATAGGTGCCGAAAGCGAATTGCCATCGAAATCGAAATCCTGCTCGATTCCGCGATGAGCAAGATCCGCTGCCATATCCTCATTTGCCCATTTGATGTAGTTGTTCAAAAGAGTATTGTTGTAATCGGCGTCGATTTCGCTTCCGTTGTCAAAGGCAAGCAGGAAGATGCGCTTGTTTACGAAATAAACCGAATCGTTGGTAATCCAAGGAGTTCCGTCTGCCGCTTTCGATTCAAGACGCTTGTCGCCCTCGAAAAGAATCAAAAATTCGGATTCGGCTTTTGACGGAATGCAAAGATTACCGGTATACATCGAAACGAATCCCGAATCGTGCAAATACAGGCGGTAGAGAATAAGCGAATAAATATCTCTTACCGTTTTGCTGTAATCGTTTTCATCGGGAACGATGATTCCGCTGTTTCCGCCGAGATAAAACTCAAGTCCGAGGCAATCGATCATTTCGCTTTTTATAACGATTTCTTCGTATTGCGAATACATTCCGATCGTATCGTTGATAAGATAAAGAGCCTCCTCATAGGAAAGAGCGTTTCTTTTGCCCTCGTTACGAACGGCTAAAAGATTTTCATACTGTTCGTCAGAGAAAAGAATTGCTGTTTTGCCGTCATTTTCAACCGAAATAAATTCGTTGAATTTTGCTTGCATATCCGATTGCGATTCGGGTGCGGTTTCCAATTCAACACTCGGGATTGCGCTTTCGAATTCATCGGGAACAAATTCTTTTTCTGCGTCCGAAACGTCGGACATCGCAAAAGCGGTGACCGAAAAGAGAAGCGTTGCCACGATTACCATACAAAAGGCAATCGCTGCGATTTTGTGGTTGTTTTTCATTTCTATACCTCCGTAAAGTGTTACGGGTATTTTAAAGGCGGTTTTTAAACGAAATATCTTCGAAATATAATCAACTTGTAAAAGAAACGGTTACCTTTGTTCCTTCGTTGGGTTTTGATTCAAACGACATCCTTGCGTTATGAGAATCGCAAATCCTCTTGCACAGCGCAAGTCCGAGCCCGGCGCCTCCGTCTGCGCGTGACCGAGCGTTGTCGGTGCGGTAAAACGGCTCGGTGATATGCAAAAGCTGTTCCTCGGTTATCCCTTTTCCGTTGTCCTCAACGCAAGCCCGCTTCGTTTTGCAGGAAAGGCGCACCGTGCCGTTGCTTTTGCAAGCCTTTATCGCATTTTCCGTAAGGTTGTAAAAAAGCAAGGAAAGCAGGTCGGAATTTCCGTTGATAATCGTTTTTTCGGTTTCGCACAGAAGAAAAACCTTTGCCTTTTGTGCTTTTGGAGAAAGACGCTCCGCAACGTTATTAAGAATTTCCGCCAAGTCTGTTTTTTCGGTGTAAACGGTATTTTCGCGCAGGAATGCGCTGTCGAGCATCAGCTCCGATATTTTTTTAAGCCGTTTTGTTTCGGATAAAATATATTTAATTGCCGCTATTCTGTCATCGTCGGTAAGCTCTGTCTTTTCAAGCAGCTCCGCATAGCCGTAAATAACGGTTAGCGGTGTGCGAAGCTCGTGCGCCATATTGTCAACGAGCATTTGCTTTTTTTGCGAATCGGCTTCAAGTGATTCCATTTGGCGCTTTATTGTTCCGAGCATACGGTTAATGCTTCGCGCAAGGGCGACAACCTCGTCGCTTCCTTTTTCTTCGGCGACTACCGAAAGCTCACCGTTTTCTATAAGGTCGGTCGTTGCCCGCAGCTTTTCAAGCGGTATCGAAAGCCGTTTCAAAATATAATAAAGCGAAACTGCAAGCACTGCCGAAACGCCAAGCACCGTGAAGGTATAAACCGTCATCAGCGAAGCAAATTCCTCGTCGATCGATTGCGCGCATTTCGCAAAAATGAACTCGTATTTTCCGTCACACAGCTCCGAAGAAATGAAAATATATCGAACGCCGTCAAGCTCCTTGTGAGCAATAGCGTTTTTCCCCAAGGACGGAGCTTCATCAAAGCAGGTGTGGATGGCGTTGCCGTTTTCTCTGAACTCAAACAACAATCCCTTTTGCTCGTAGTAAGCGGAATAGGTTTGCATCAGCAACGAGGGGCTTTGGTTCTTGCTTGCGCGTGTCATTTCTGCATAATCCATTTCAAAGGACCGTTTTATAAAATACTGCTCTGCCGCAAAAGCCGATTCGGTAGCATTGACGCTCTTTTGATAGGTATATACCGAAAGAGAAAGCACCCCTGCATTCAGACAAAGCAAAAACAGACACAGCGTGAAAACATAGGTTTTTTGCCAAAATCTCATTTTCATAGCTGAAGCCGATAACCCGTTTTATATACCGTTTGGATTCGTTCGGACAGCCCCAGCTTTCTGCGTAGCTGTTGCACGTGTACGTCTACGGTACGGGTATCTCCCTCGTAATCAAAATCCCAAACCAAGCTTATCAGCTTCTCGCGCGATAACGCAATATTGCGGTTGTTTATGAATGCTTCAAGCAAATCGTATTCCTTTGGCTTAAGCGCAATCTCGATGCCGTTTTTAAACACCCGTCTGTCGTCAAGGTGTATGCAAATATCGTCAAATTCAAATTGTCGCGTTTCGCCCTTGGTGCGTCTGAGCACCGCCTTTACACGCTCGATAAGCTCAAGCATTTCAAACGGCTTTACGATATAGTCGTCTGCGCCGAGCTTAAGACCCTTTAATCGGTCCGATACGGTCGACCGCGCCGTTACAAATATTACGGGCGTGCCCTTTAATTCCCGTATTATTTCAAACCCCGAAAGCTTCGGAAGCATCACGTCAAGCAAAATAAGGTCAAATTTGTTTTCAAACGCCATATTCAAAGCTTCTTCTCCGTCGAACACCTGCTTGCATTCGTATCCTGCCAACGTGAGATTTATACGGATTAGGTCATTAATCGCCTTTTCGTCTTCTGCAATAAGAATCTTTGCCATAAAGTCACCCCTTTATATCAGTATGTTCCAACTTTGTTATCAAGTTGTAATCAAAAAGCTCTCGGAGCTTTGTCCGAGAGCTTTTTAAAGCTTAACGCTTTAGATTATTCGAGGATGTTACTTGTTACGTACTGAACGCCCCAAGAAATAAGTCTTTCTGCATCGTCCTTATTGTCGACGGTCCAAACGTTAACCTCGATGCCTCTGTCGAGAAATTCACGAACCTGTGCTTCTTCGGTGAAGGCGCCATACCAGATATCGAGGTCGAATTTGTGTTCAACAAGGCGGTCGATAAGACCTTCATCAAGCTTGCCGGTGAGGAATTGGCAACGTGCTTCGGGGCAAACGTTGCGGAGATTTACAAGGTTTTCAAACGAGAAGGAGATGAAAATCATCTTTTCGAGGCAGTATTCAGCTTTTACGATGTCAACTACCTTAACCATATTTTCTTCGCTGAAGTAGCCCTTGAATTCAAGAACGCAAACCTTGTCGTAGCACTTGCAGATACGAAGGTAATCGGTCATTGTGGGGATGCGGAGGTCAACTCTGCCGCGTTCGCCGTTCTTTTCGAAAAGCTGGACAGATTGAATGGTTTGGAGAGTGGACTGTTCGGGAATAATGTTGTCGCCGCCGCAACGAATAGCATCGTTGTCGTGGAGAAGGATGAAGTTGCCGTCTGCGGTAACGCGAACGTCGGTTTCAATACCGAAATAGCTTCTGTTGCCTGCCGCTACGAATGCCGCCGCGGTGTTTTCTCTTTCAATACCCGAAAGACCTCTGTGAGCGACTACAAGAGCATCGCCTTTGTTAATTTTAATGGTATCCATTTTTGCCTCCTATTTTGCAACTATGTTGAAAATTTTATCTTTGATATAGATCTTCTTAATAATCTGCTTGCCCTCAAGCGACTGCATAATGCCTTCGTTTGCTTGGATAATTTCCCAAACGGCATCCTCTTCGGCGCCTGCGGGGATAACGATTACGCCCTTAAGCTTACCGCAAACCTGAACTGCGATTTCCTTTTCGTCGTCAACGGTAAGAGCTTCATCGTATTCAGGCCATTTTGCGGTCGAGCAGAAGCCCTTTTCGCCAAGCGATACCCACATTTCTTCGCAGATATGCGGAGCAAACGGAGAAAGAAGCTTGGTGAGTGCCTTAAGGCTTTCCTTGTCGATCGAGCCGATTTCGTAAATTTCGTTCATAAAGCTCATCATTGCGGCGATAGCCGTGTTGAACTTCATGCCGTCGATATCGCTTGTAACCTTTTTAATCGTCTTGTGGAGCAAACGAACGAGCTTGTCGTTCTTTGCGCCGAGCATTTCGTCGAGCGCGGCAAAGCGTTCAAGGAAACGCTTGCAGCCTCTCACACTGCTTTGCGACCAAGGTGCGGCAGATGCGTAATCGCCCATAAAGAGGGTGTAGGTACGCAATACGTCTGCGCCGTATTCGTCAACAACGTCGTTGGGGTCAACTACGTTACCCTTGGATTTACTCATCTTTTCGCCGTCGGGACCGAGAATAAGTCCCTGCGCGGTACGCTTTGCATAGGGTTCGGAAACCGGAACGAGTCCGAGGTCGTAAAGGAACTTATGCCAGAAGCGGGAATAGATCATGTGACGGGTTACGTGCTCCATACCGCCGTTGTACCAGTCGATGGGAAGCCAATATTTAAGCTTTTCGGCATTTGCGAATTCATCGCTGTTGTGCGGGTCGCAATAGCGGAGGAAGTACCACGAGGAGCCTGCCCACTGAGGCATAGTGTCGGTTTCGCGCTTGGCATCGCCGCCACACTTCGGGCACTTGCAGTTTACGTAGGATTCGATTCTTGCCAAAGGCGATTCGCCGCCCTGACCGGGTGCAAATTCGTCCATATCGGGAAGACGGAGAGGAAGCTCGTTATAAGGAACTGCAACCATACCGCACTTTTCACAGTGAACTATCGGAATGGGCTCGCCCCAATAACGCTGACGGTTGAACGCCCAGTCCTTCATCTTATATTGAACGCCGCCTTCGCCGCAGCCGAGCTTTTCAAGCTCTTCAATCGCGCGGCGGATAGAATCCTTTTTATTGGTAAAGCCGTTAAGGAAGCCCGAATTTACCATTTCGCCGTCGCCGGTGTATGCTTCCTGCTCAATATCGCCGCCCTTGATGACCTCGATAATGTCAATGCCGAATTTCTTTGCAAATTCCCAGTCGCGGCCGTCGAGCGCAGGCACTGCCATAATCGCGCCGGTGCCGTAGCCCATCATTACGTAATCGGCGATGTAAATGGGAATTTCCTTGCCGTTGATGGGGTTGATAGCCGTTAATCCGTCCAAACGAACGCCGGTCTTTTCCTTAACGAGCTGTGTACGCTCGAATTCGGTCTTCTTTGCACATTCTGCGCGATATGCTTCAACGGCATCCATATTCTTAATACCGTCTGCGTATTTATCGATCAAAGGATGCTCGGGCGCCATAACCATAAAGGTAACGCCGAACAGAGTGTCGGGACGGGTTGTGTAAATGCGAAGCTTTTCGTCCTTGCCGCAAAGCGCAAAGTTAACGAAAGCGCCTTCGGATTTACCGATCCAGTTTACCTGCTGTTGCTTTATGTTGGGAAGGTAATCTACCTCTTCAAGACCTGTCAAAAGCTTGTCGGCATATTCGGTAATGCGTAAATACCAAACGTCCTTCGACTTTTGAACGATGTCGCTGTGGCAGATGTCGCACTTACCGCCCTGCGAGTCCTCGTTGGAAAGAACAACCTTACATTCGGGGCAGTAGTTTACCAAAGCGGTGTCACGGAAAACAAGTCCGTTTTCGAACATCTTAAGGAATATCCATTGAGTCCACTTGTAGTAATCAACGTCGGTGGTATCAACAACTCTCGACCAGTCAAACGCAAAGCCGACGCGCTTTAACTGGCTTGTGAATTTTTCAATGTTCTTGTCGGTAACCGCTCTCGGATGCATACCGGTTTTAATAGCGTAGTTTTCGGTGGGAAGACCGAAAGCGTCAAAGCCCATGGGGAACATTACGTTGTATCCCTCCATACGCTTCTTGCGCGAGATTACTTCAAGGCCGGAATATGCCTTGATGTGACCGACGTGCATACCTGCGCCGCTGGGATAGGGGAATTCAACAAGCGCCAAAAACTTTTGCTTTTCGCTGCCGGGCTGACCGGGGTCTGCCGCTTCGAAAATTTTGGCTTCGTCCCATTTATCCTGCCATTTCTTTTCTATATCTCTGAATTCGTGCTTCATTCTTCAGTACCGCCTTCGAATTTAATTTCGTTTCCGCTCCAAAGTCGCTCAAGCTTATAAAAATCGCGCGCCTGCGAGGTGAAAACGTGAATAACAACGCAACCGTAGTCCAAAAGTGTCCAAGCGTTGCCCGATGCGCCTTCGACGTGCGTCGGTTCAACGTTAAGCTCCTCGCGAAGCTTGAATTCCACTTCGTCGGCAAGTGCGCGGACGTGGGTGTTCGAGGTACCCGTTGCGAGTACGAAATAATCGGCAAGTATGGTTTGTTCACCGACCTCAAGCGTCGTTACGTCCATGCCCTTCTTGTTGTCAAGAGTGCTTGCGGCAAGCATTGCTATCTCTTTTGCTCGCTCGATTTGGGTTCTTTCGTCTTTCATATTTTTATCCTTTCGCGAAGCGCTTAAAAATTAAACGCTCTAAGCTGATTAATGTAATAATTTCTTGCTTCAAACGTATCCTTGCAAATCGTTTGCTCTTCCGAAATAAGATGCTTTATCGTCGTGTCAAACGATTTTACAAGCGTTTTGTTAAGCGCGTCGTTTTTATCCAATTCCTTGGATAACGCTTTTTTGTAAAACTCACGCAATCTGACACAAGAAGGATCATCGCGGAATTCCTCGATATAATCGGCAAGGTAAATTACAATCTCAAGCGGCGACATTGCGGGTTTTCCCGTCGTGTGCCAATAAACGGCGTTGCATATTTCGGTCGAAAGCGAAAATCTGTCGCTTGCGATCATTGCCGCGGTCTTGGCGTGTAAAAGCTTGGGATTGTTTTTTTCCTCGTCGGTCAGCTCGACCGAATATTTCGCGCAAAGCTCCAATTGGCGCTCATACGGATATTCCTTTGTAAAATCGTGCATAAGAGCCGCAAGCTCGACCTGCTTAAGGTCAAGCGCGGGGAAGTGCGTTTTTGCAATCTCTTTTGCCGCTTCCGCAACGCCGAGCGTGTGCTTCAGTCTGCGCTCCGAAATCGTCATTGCCGATAAAATCGCATTTGCATCGGTCATATTCCGTAAAGCCCCCTTTTTTGTATATAGTCGAAAACTCCGTTCGGGAGTAATTCCTTTTTCGGTGTGGTTCTTAAATTTGTGGAGGAAAGCTCGATTCTTTTGTTTTCAAGAAGGTAAATTTCCTTCTCCGAGGCGTTTCTTAACCGCTTGACCGATTCCGAAATATCTCTTTCGTTTCGGTAGGCGATAACAAGATTTGCGTTATCGAGAATAAATTTGTAATCCTTCCATTTGTCGAATCTGTCAATCCAATCGTCGCCGATAAGCAAAAACAGCTCGCCGTTATTATGCTTTTCCTTTAATTCGGCAACAGTGTCGCGCGTGTAGCTCATACCGCCGCGTTTTATTTCGGTATCGCTTACAATAACCTTATCTTGCCCCGAAAATGCAATTTCAAGCATTTCCAAGCGTTCGATTCCCGAAACACCGTGCGATTCCTTCATTGGGGGAATATTGTTCGGTATAACGTATAAAAGGTCAAGCGAAAATTTTTCGATAAAAGCCAAAGCTATTTCAAAATGCGCCTTGTGTATCGGATTAAAGGTTCCTCCGAAAATACCGATTCTTCGGTTCATATTATTCTTCGTCGTCCCAGTTGTGCCAAACCTCGGTAACGTCGTCGTTGTCCTCAAGCGCTTCGAGAAGACGGTTCATCATCTTGATTTGGTCTTCGTCGTCAAGGCGCACGTAGTTTGCGGGAATCTTTTCGGGGTCAGCCGATTCAATGGTGTAGCCCTTTGCTTCAAGCGCTTCGCGTACCGAAGAAAGCTCGCTTACGTCGGTGAACACCTCGCCGTGACCGTCCTCGCTCGTAAAATCAAGCGCGCCCGCATCAAGAGCAGCTTCCATAAATTCGTCTTCATCCTTAATGCCCGAAACAACGACAACGCCCTTTTCGGCAAACATATAGGAAACGCATCCGCTTGTGCCCAAATTACCGCCGAACTTGTCGAAGTAATGGCGCACGTCGCCTGCGGTACGGTTGCGGTTGTCGGTTGCCGATTCAACGATAACGGCAACACCGCCGGGGCCGTATCCTTCGTAGGTGATAACCTCGTATTGAACGCTGTCTGCGCCCGACGCCTTTTTGATAACTCTGTCGATGTTATCGTTGGGCACGTTAAGGCTCTTTGCCTTTGCAATAAGGTCGCGCAAGCGAGTGTTCGAGGTGGGTTCGGGACCGCCGTCGCGTACTGCAATCGCAATCTCCTTGCCTATTTTAGTAAAAACCTTTGCGCGTTGAGCGTCGGTCTTTTCCTTTTTGTGCATTATATTCTTCCATTTGGAATGTCCGGACATATCGTGTATCTCCTTTAAAACAGATAATTATAACCTAAATATACAATAAATTTCTTATAAAAATCCGCGACATGTGCGTGGATTTTTATACCTTAGAGATTCGCACGCGGTGAGCGTGGCGCGAGCGAACGAATCTCACTAAACCCATTGAAATCCTCGGATTTCAATGGAGAGCGCAGCGATTATTCAAAACACGCAGTATTTTTACAATAAATTTAACATATTTTTCGGGGACATGCGCCTCGAAAAATATACATATGATGTCCGCGAACGGTGAGTGAGGCGCGAGCGCACGGACATCTAAAAACCGACCAAAACGCTTGCGTTTTGCGTCGAAAGCGAAGCGTCTTATATCTCCTCGGTTCTCTTGATGCCGAGCAAATCAAGGCATCTGCCGAGAATATTTCTCGTTGCAGCGGTAAGCGCAAGACGGAACTGTTCGGTTTCACCGCCCGAGCCGAGAATACGGCAGTTGTGGTAGAATTGGTTGAACAGAGTACATACGTTAAGCGCAAAGCGCGAAACGATGCTCGGCTCGTATTCCTCTGCGGAACGGATGACAGTGTCGGCAAATTCGCTCAATTTGCGGATAAGCTCGGTTTCTGCGCTTTCGGGAGAATAGCTTTCATATCCGCCCTTCATTTCACCTCTGCGAAGAACGCTTGCCGCGCGCGCATAGGTATATTGAACGTAAGGTCCGGTGTTTCCTTCAAACGAAAGAGTGCCTTCCCAAGTGAAGTTGGTATCCTTGATACGGCCGTTTGCGAGTGCGCTGAATACGACCGCGCCGATGCCGACAGCCTCGGAAATTTCTTCCTTGTTGCCGTTTGCAACGTTCTTTTCCTCGATAATCGCTCTTGCCTTTGCAACAGCTTCGTCAAAAACGTCGTTAAGAAGAATGATGTTACCGGTACGCGACGCAAGCTTTTCACCGCCGAAGCTCATTGTGCCGTAAGGGATGTGAACGAGGTCCTTCGACCAATCCTTGCCCATCATTTCGGTAACCTTGAACCACTGTGCGAAGTGAAGCGATTGACCTGCGCTTGTAACTTAGGCGCATTTATCGAATTTATAGGTGTTATATCTGTAATTAGCCGCCGCAATGTCGCGGGTGGGGTAAAGGGTACTGCCGTCGCGCTTGAGGATAAGCGCAGGGGGCATATTCCATTCCGAAAGGTCAACAATCGACGCGCCGTCGTCGATTTTAAGAAGCTCTTTTTCTCTTAATTCGTCTACTATTGCGGGCATTTTGTCGGTATAAAGGCTTTCGCCGTCCCAAACGTCGAATTCAATACCCAATCTCTTATAGGTTTGGGTGTATTCGCGCATCGAAATATCCTTGAAAAGACGCCAGATTTCAAGATATTCCTCGTTGCCGTTTTCCAATTCGCGGAATGCCGCGCGTGCTTGGTCGTTAAGCGAGGGGTCGTTTTCGGCTTCCTTGCCGAACATAACGTAAATACGTTCAAGCTCCTTAATGCCTTCGCTTTCAAGGCGTTCGCGGCTCGACCATTTCTTAAACGCAACTATTTGCTTGCCGTTTTGAGTACCCCAGTCGCCGAGATAGTTAAGCGCAACGGTTTTGTAACCGCACGCCTTATAAATATTGCGAACCGCGTTACCGATAACGGTAGTGCCGAGGTGTCCCAAATGGAAGCGCTTTGCAATATTGGGCGACGAGAAGTCGAGAACTATGATTTTGCCCTTGCCGTATTCGTCAAGAGTGGGATATTCGTCCTTGATAAGAGTGTTAAGGTCGGTTAAATATTTCGCGCTGCCGAAGAAGAAGTTAAGGTAACCGCCAACGGCTTCAACCTTTTGGAGTCCTTCAAAGCCGTCAAATTCACCCTTCAATTCGCTTGCGATTCCGTCGGGACGCGAGCGAAGAAGCTTTGAAAGCTTAAAGCAGGGAAGCGCAAGGTCGCCAAGCTTACTGTCGGAGGGAGTTTCCAAAAAAGCAAGTGCTTCCTCGACCGAAAGATTTGCGCCATTTGCGGTAACATAAGCGCTGACACGCTCGCATATACTCGTTTTGATATCGTTCATATCTTTTAAGCTCTACTTTCCAAAGCGAAGCGATGCTTCGCATACTTAAAATTTGTTATAATTATGATTATAACATAATACCACAAAAAGGTTTGAAAATCAAGATATTCGCGACCATTTACACCCATAAATACACCAAAATTTGCAATATTTTGCAAGGAAGGAGAGGGATATTATGCAAATACATACCGTAACAAGCGGCGAAACGCTTTTTTCAATCGCGAACAGTTACGGCGTCGACGCTTCGGTGCTCGCCTTTAACAACGACGTTGCCGATCCGCTTCGTCTTCCCGTCGGTCAGCCGATTGCAATAGTTGAGCCGATAATTACGCATACCGTGCAAAGCGGCGAAACGCTTTTTTCGATAGCCGAGCTGTACGGTGTTACCGAAAACGATATCTACCGCGCAAATCTGTTTTTAAACGGTCTGCCGTCAATAAGCATCGGTCAAACGCTTTATATAACCGTCGAGCGCGAAGTTTTGGGCGATTACGCGACCGGCGGTTATGCTTATCCGTTCGTAAGCAATTCGCTTCTTCGCCGTGCTTTGCCGTTTATGTCGGCGTTAATGCCGTTTACCTATGGCTTCCGCGCCGACGGAACTCTTATTTCACCCGATGACGAGGCGATGATATCGCTTGCCGTTCAATACGGAACCGAGCCGATAATGCACCTTTCGACCCTTACCGAAAACGATAATTTTTCGGTCGAATTGGCGGAAACGCTTTTTAATTCTGCGGAAATTCAACAAAAATTACTCGATTCGGTTATTGCAAATATGCTCAATAAGGGTTATACTTCACTTGACGTGGATTTTGAATTTCTTGGCGCGGCGAATGCCGTTCGGTATGCCGAATTTATTGCCTATTGCCGCGAAAGATTGCGCCCCTACGGATTTGGTGTTATGACCGCGCTTGCGCCAAAGACCTCCGACGATCAACAAGGCGCGCTTTACGAGGGACACGATTACGCGCTTTTGGGCGAGGCGGCGGACGCCGTTTTGCTTATGACCTACGAATGGGGCTATACCTACGGCCCTCCGATGGCGGTTTCGCCGATAAAGCCTGTGCGCGAGGTTGTCGATTATGCGTTGACGCGTATTCCTGCCGAAAAAATTCTTTTGGGC
>JAZTXY010000100.1:0-2358 GCA_045636665.1 Eubacteriales bacterium | reverse complement strand
GGGTGGTAGAGGCCGCAAGTTCAAGTCTTGTCACTCAGACCAAAGCCCGAACGCAATCGCGTTCGGGCTTTTGTTTTATTAAATCTGCGGAGGATTAATTATGCGAATTTTATTTCAAGGTGACAGCGTAACCGATTGTCAACGAGTTTATGATGATCCCAACAATTTGGGCCAAGGATATGTTGTTTATACTGTAGAGGCGATAAAAAATGCTTTTCCCGATATGGATATTGAATTTTTTAATCGCGGTATTAGCGGCAACCGTACCGAAAATCTTCTCGCGCGCGTTGAAAACGATCTTATCAATCTTCAGCCCGATATCGTAACAATTCTTATCGGCATTAACGATACTTGGCACAAATATATGATAAATCTTGAAACAACGATTGAATATTTCCGCTCAAATTACGAAACTGTTTTAAAACGCATTAAATCCGAAACGAATGCAAAAATCGTTATTATGGAACCGTTTTTGCTTTATAACATGGATAAGGACAATATGCGTGCAGACCTTAACGAGAAGATTGACGTTGTTCGTCAGCTTGCAATGCAATATGCCGATGCATTTATTCCTCTTGACGGTATGTTTGTCGAAGCAAACGTTAATGGCGTTCCTAACGTTGAATTATCTCCCGACGGCGTACATCCCGATACCGCGGGCAAAAAGTTAATTGCAAATGCCCTTGCGCCCGTTGTATGCAAATTGATTGAAGAGATTAAGTAATTATGAAGGTTTTTGATAGCGGCTTCTTTAATGAAGCGATTCGCTTTATAAAATATGGTTGCGATTTGGGTTGGCACGAAAGAAACGCAGGAAATGTTTCTTTGCGCCTTTCGGTAAATGAAGTCGAATCTGTATACGAAGATTTCTCGTTCGATAGGGCGTGGGTTTCGATTCCAAAAAGCATTCCCGAAATGGCAAACGAGTTTGTTTTTACAACCGCAACCGGTTCATACTTTATCGACATCCACAACGCGCCTGAATCGAAGTTTTGCGTTTGCCAAATATCCGATGAGGGTTCTGCTTATCGCGTCGTTTGGGGCGGTTTAAAGCCTACGAGCGAGCTGTGCGGTCATTTGATGTCGTTAGGCGAGCTTAAAAAGCGTGATAGCGGTCGCGCGGTTTATCATTGCCACCCTGCGAACGTAGTTGCTCTTACATACGTCTTACCCCAAAACGACAAAAGCTTTTCCGAAGCTTTATGGGAAAGCGAAACCGAGTGTTCCTTTGTATTTCCCGAAGGTGTCGGCATGGTTCCGTTTTTTGTACCGGGAAGCTTGGAGCTTGCATCGGCGACCGCAGAAAAAATCAAAGATTATAATGCAGTTGTTTGGTCTTTTCACGGCGTTTTCGCCTCGGGTGATAGCGTTGCTTCAGCCTTTGGACTTGCGCACGCAATCGAAAAGGCGGCAGAAATTAAACTGAAGGTTATATCGAGCGGTATGCCTGTTTTGAATTCCATTACATATGAACAGCAAGAACATACCGCAAAAACCTACGGTTTTGAATTGAATAAGTTTGATTAAACCAAAAAGGAGCTTTTACATAGCTCCTTTTGCATTTATTATATTCCTGTTTCGTGCATTCTAATAAATTCTACTGCCAAATTGGCAATAATATTGTTTTCGTGTTTGGAAAGGGCATAAAGATATTCAATAGATTCTTCATTGCCGATGGAATAAAGCGCGTACATGCATTTTCTGCTTAATGCACGATAGTCCGACTGATAATCCAAATAATCAAAATCAATCGTTGAAGCGGTATACAGATACTTAGGGGTGCTTGGATCCTTTGAGTGTTCCAAGTAAAACGCAATATCTTCATGGCAGGTATGCCAATCTTCTATCAATAACGGGCCAAGTATATCGGCAAACTTTTTTTCGATTCCAAAGTGAAAAAGCAATAGCAGCAATAATTCTATGTTGTATGGATCTTTATTTGAAATCTCCTCTGTGAACCATTTTTTTATCTTTTCGATATCGGGCTCGTGTGAATCAAAAAGCTCGATGCATAATGCAATATCCTTGTTTGTTTCTAATTCTATATAAGGATCCCATTCGGTTCTCATTTCTGTGAGTATTCTGTTTTCGATCAATTTGATTTCTTGCTCCGTCATATAAATTCTCCTTAGAAATACTATATATAGGTTAGAAAAAACGGACGCCTTGATGGCGTCCGTTTTCTAGTGCAGTAATTAGTTGAGTTCTGCGAAGTACTTGATAGTACGAACCATCTGAGAAACGTAGGAGTTTTCGTTGTCGTACCACGAAACTACTTGTACCTGATAGGTATCGTCGTCGATCTTGGATACCATGGTTTGAGTAGCATCGAAGAGAGAACCGTAGGTCATACCGATA
>JAZTXY010000099.1:0-11345 GCA_045636665.1 Eubacteriales bacterium | reverse complement strand
GAAAAGGTTGACGACCTTCTTATCCTTGCCGAATCGGATGAAGCAGGCGTTTACCTTGTCGCAAACAAGAACGGACGTGAATTTTTCGTTACGGGACATTGCGAATACGATTTTGATACCTTACGCAACGAATACGAACGCGACGTCAAAAAAGGCATCAACCCCGAGGTACCGAAGCACTACTTCCCCGATGATGACCCCACCAAAACCCCCGTTTCGACTTGGCGCGCACACGCACATTTGCTTTATGCAAACTGGCTGAACTATTACGTTTACCAGAACACACCTTACGACCTGAACGAAATGCTTTAAAAAAGACATACGAGCAACCTTTATCGGTTGCTCGTTTTTTATATTTGCTTATCTTCAATTTTGAACTTTTCTTTTATTATTTTTGCAACAGCCTCCGGCGACAGATTAGTGTTGTCGATCTTAACGTAGCTTTCAAAGGGTAATTTTTCTCCGTCGTAAGAATTCAAGCGATGCCTTTCGCTTGTTCTTCGCATTTCAGCTTCGCTGAATTCAATATTGCGCTTTGACTCTTTATAATAAAGTCGGTTTTCGCTTTTGTTTCGCTCTATTCGTTCATCGAAGTCAGCGCACAGCTCGACCACATGGCACTTTGCGCCGTTGGTTTTGAATAAAGTAATTATATCATTCAAGTAATCAAATTCGGATTGAACGTCAAAGTCGCACATAAACGTAAAAATTAAACCTTTAAAATTACCTTTTGCGAACAAGTTGAAAACAGTTTCGCGTATTGTTTGGTTGAGTATTTTGTATTCGGGATCGGAAAAATCAAAAAGCTTACGAGCCAACTCAATCGACATATGATTGTGAAACAATTTCAGCCCTGTGATTATTTCAAGCTCTTGACCAACAGTCATTTTACCAACTGCGTGCGGACCGATAATTATTACAAGGGTTTTATCCATTTTATTCACCTACACTCTTTTGCATATAAATCTCCGATTGCATCGTTCCGTCTTTCAACATAAAGGCGTTAGGGCGTTTACAAACGCTTTTGAAGCCATATTTTTCGTAAAGCTTTATTGCTCTTTCATTGCCTTCGATAACGCCAAGCTCGATTATTTTAACACCGCGTTCTTTTGCGATTTTAATCATTTCTTTGAACATTGCAGAGCCGATGCCCAAGCCCCAATAATCTTTCAATATCGATATACCGATCGTTGCCGAATGCTTTGTTTTTATACCGTTGCCGAAATTAATTTGGCAGTTACCGGCGATGACACCATTAATATAACAAACAATGCATACCCCGTTTTCAGCAGCGGCAAAATTGTTGATCCATCTTTTCTCTTGTTCAACGGTTATATTCCATTCTTCGGGATACTTTGTCAAATAATCGGTTTCTCCGCAAGTTTGTTTTATCATATTAAGCAATTCTTCCGCATCCGATTCAACAGGACTTTTCAATATCGCTGTTTTCACGTTTTTTAATGTGATTTCTTTTTCTGTAAATATCATTGTTATGTACTCCTTATAACTTCAAAACTGAATCAAGGCATAATTTCAAAGCGCATTCGATTGAGTTTTTGCCCCAATTTCGTGAATCCCATTTTTCAATATCCGCTAATGTATCGGCAGTATATAAAATCTGTCCGAAAACAACGTTTCTGAATTGAGCGCAGGCCGCAAGAGCAGAGCATTCCATTTCAACAACCGAACAACCCTCGGATTTTCTATATTCCACCTTTTCTTTTGTTTCTCTATAAAAACCGTCGGTAGTCCAAGTGATGACTTCTTGATATTGTAGGTTGTTTTCTTCAATTGTATTTTCAATAGCTTTTAATGCGTTTTCATTGATGTCTATAAAGCGAGAGGGTGGAGCATAATGATATGATGTTCCTTCATCACGCAAGGCCTTGGTGGGGACAAGGAACGTTCCTTCGGGATAATCTTTCAAAGCACCGCAACAACCACCGGCTATTATCTTTCTGACACCGTATCCAATAAGCCAATCCATAATTTGTGTTGCAGGCGAAGCTCCGACAGGCGCTTGAACAAGACATATTTCTTCGCCCTTGTATTCAAGAACATATATGGGGATATTTTTTGTAGCTGATTCAAATATTGCCACTTGTTTTGCATTGGTTATCTTTGCGTATTCATCAATATAATCACTTAAAAATGCAAAGACGGCTCTTTCTGGAAGATTAAGATCTAATCCTGCGTGTGTTGGCATTATTACTGCATTTTTGTCCGTGTCAAATTCTAAAATCGGTATTTCGTTTTTTATAATCATATCTTATTCCTTTCTTGAAACCGCAAGCAAGTGTCCTGACAAACCTATAATTTCTTCGTGGGTGTCTAACATTCTAACGGTTTTCATAAGCACTTCTTTTGTTTCTTCGTTGTTTAATAATTCGTCAAGGTTTGGTGCGAGCCATGCGCCTCCCATTACACCGTGAATGGACAAAGTTTCGAAACCACCGCACTGCAATTCTTCTCTCAATGCTTTTGCGGTGTGTAAATGTGAACTGCCTAATCCTTTTGCGTTATTCCTTTCGGGGTTTATATAGCATCCATCGGATAACGCTCGCTCAAACATGGATATAACAGCAGGATTATCAAGCTCGTAAGATTTTTTGTCCTCTGAATTGTGATACATAGTTATGCGATGAAGCAAACCTCCATACGGAGTGAGAGCAGCTGTGAATAGGATGCCGTCATTTTTCAGCAAACGATAGCTTTCCCTTATAGCAAGTATTCTTTCTTCATATTCAGTGATGGAATAAAGAGGTCCCATAAGCAGAATTGCATCTGCGCTTTTGCTCTCGCGAGGAACAGAACGAGCGTCACTTACTTTTGCTGCTGCCAAATGAACATTTGGGTATTCACTTTCCAATTCCTCGCTCATTTTGATGTTGGTTTCTGATATATCAAATAAGTGCACCTCATATCCGAGCGAAGTAAGCCACCAAGCATATTCTCCGTAACCCCCGCCGATATCATAAATTACTGACGGTGGTTTTGGTAACTTTTCAAGCAATATTTCTTTCGTTCTTTCAAATTCGATAATTCCAATTCCTGTTCTTAAACGGTTTCTTTCAATTCCGGCATTGTATCCTGCCAGAACAGTCGAGTCGATTGTTTTCATAAGTAACTCCTTGTTTTAGTTGGTGATATTGTTGATCGTCATCGTCATCTTGGTGAGAGATAGATTGTTCTGACACGATAATTGCCTCCTTTTTTCTAAAATAAAAAACAGTGTAAATCGATTTCTCGACTTACACTGTATATGTACTGCTATTCAATAAAACCTATAAAAAGATTATAATGAATTTTGGGTACGACAATGTAAGCCCGACGAATTCCAATCCTGGCGATCCGCTTGGGGCATAAGTACGTTATTCACGTTATGCGAAAACATATAAGTCATTGCCGTAATCCTTTCTTTGAATTTTTGCTAATATATCACACTTTTTACGCTTTGTCAAGCATATTTTTATTTACTGTATTCGGTGCCCAAAAGTGCCGCGCCGATTATACCGCCGTCGCCTTTAAGCGAGGTTGTTACAACACGGCTTTTTGTTGTTACTCTATGGGGAGTGATAAGGTCGAGCAACGCAGCACCTTGGTTTGAGATACCGCCTGCGATGACGATAGTTTCGGGCGAGAAGATATGAGTTAAGCTGTCCACGCCGATTGCAAGATTACGTCCGTACTCATCGAGAAGACGGGCTGCGACCTCACATCCCTGTTCTTTTGCATCGAACGCGGTCTTGCCGTTGATTCCGTCCTTTGCAACCTGTGCAACAATGCTGTTTGGATTCTCAGCCACTGCTTTTTCGACCGATTCGATAAGCGCGGTTGCCGAAGCATAGCGTTCAAGACATCCGTGAAGTCCGCATTCGCATTCGGGGCCGTTGCGGTCGATCGTGAAATGACCAAGCTCGCCTGCGCGGTTATTTCGTCCGCGCATAATGCGGTTATCCATAATTACCGCGCCGCCGACACCCGTGCCGAGCGTGATTATTAAAGCATCAACACAGCCCTTACATTCGCCTGCCGCTCTTTCGCCGATAAGGGCGCAAGTACCGTCGTTATCGATAAAAACGGGGATGCCGAAAGCATCGTGAAGCTTACTTACGACCGGCTCGTTACGGAAAGGAAGATTGCCTGCTGTTACAACAAGACCCTTTTGGGGGTCTATTCCGCCGGCAGAGCCGACACCGATTGCTTCAACGTCATACTTTTCTGTAAATTCTCGGCAATGCTCAATAAGATTCTGCATTATCTCCTCGGAGGTGCAATCCTCGCCCGTTGGAAAACGAAGCTTTTCGGTGAGGTTAAAATCCGAATCGAGCGCCGCTATTTTAACACTTGTGCCGCCAATGTCGACACCTAATCTGTATTTCATATTCTGTTACCTTTTACAAATACGGCTTTTATGTTCAACTCATTGTCACAAACGATTAGGTCTGCTTGCTTTCCGACCTCGATACTTCCTGTAAACGTCGATACGTTCAGCGCTTTTGCAGGGTTGAACGATGCCATAAGTGAAATATCGCTTATGGGGATACCCATTTTAAGCAGATTCTTCGCTCCTGCGAGCATCGAAACACAGCTTCCTGCGATTCTTCCGTCGGCATTACGGCACACGCCGTTCTTAACCGTACGTTTTCTGCCGTCGATTACAAATTCGCCGTCGCCCAAACCCGACATAAATCCCGTATCGCTTATAAGCGTGATATTTTCGGCACCCTTTAGGCGGTAGACCATTTTAATCGTCGCTTCATCGAGATGGACAAGGTCGCATATCATTTCGCAATTTACTCGGTCATCGGTAAGCACAGCGCCCAAAACACCCGTTTCGCGGTGAGAAAGAGGGCGCATTGCATTAAACACGTGAGTTGCACGCGTTGCGCCGGAATTTATTGCGTCGATAGACTCGGAATAAGTCGCATCGGTATGCCCGAGCGAAATATTTACGCCGTTTTCGGTGGCTACTTTTACCACGTCTAACGCATTTTCGCGTTCGGGCGCAAGAGTCATTATTTTAAGCATACCCTTTCCTTCATCGGCAAAAAGCTTTGCCGTTTCGGGAGTGCATTCGATATCGGGCGGATTCATAACACCCGTTCTGACCTTTGAAACAAAAGGACCTTCAAGATTGATTCCAAGCACGCTTGCACCGACTGTTTCGCGTTCAACCTCACGCAGAATATTCTTTTCTGCGGCGACCACACGGTCGGGTGTCATCGCGCGTACCGTTGCGGCAAATCCCGTTACACCTTCACTTGCAAGCCATTTGCGGGCTTTTGTGAAATCCTCGTCGGGAGAGGCAAATTCAACCCCTACGCATCCGTGGATGTGGGTATCGATAAAACCGGGGATAACAAGCAAACCGCTTGCATCAAACTCGATTCTGTCCGAAAGGTCGTGCGACAGCTCGGTGATTGTTCCCTGCTCGATTCTTATATCGGTTTGCTCGACGGTTTGAGTCGAGCCGAGAAGAACGTTGCCGTTTTTGATTATCATTAAAATTTACTTCCCTTCGATATCGCGGATCATACGCTGAAGATTTTCGGTACCGATGGTAACGCCTTCCATGCAAGGCTCCATACCTTCAAATTCAAGGCTTACGTATCCGTCGTAACCCGAAGCACGAATAGCGTTAAGAATTTGGAAGGTGGGAACGTTACCGTGGCCGAAAACAGTTGCACGGCGATAGTTGCCGCCGCGCGAGAGGTTATAGCCTCTGCCGGGGTTATACATCATACCCGAACGAGTGAAGCAGTCCTTTGCGTGAACGTGAACGATAAGCTCCATAAGGCGCGATACCGATGTGAAGCAATCCTCGTCAACACCGCCGAAGTTGCCGATATCGCAAAGGAAGCCGTAATTCTTGTTGTTAACGGCATTGAAAAGCTCGACCATTCTGTTGGAATCCTGCATAAGTCTTCCGTGGTTTTCCGAGCAGGTCATAACGTTTTTGGATTTTGCATAATCCGCAACCTTTGAAATAACGGGTGCGACCGCTTCGATAACGTGCTGATAGGTCTTTACGCCTTCATATTCGGGATAGTAACTCCAAGTAATATCGTGACGGAGAAGCGGAATACCGCATTCGGAAGCGATATCGATATGCTTGCAAATACGTTCTACCTCTTGTTCGGGGTCTTTTACGAAAAAGTTTGCGCCCGTGGTGTATATCGGCACTTCAAGGCCGACCTCTTTTGCGTGCGCGGTAAGCGCAAGCGCATGTTCACGCGGAGTGCTTCCGTCGGGAGTGGTATCGTCAAGCACGAATTCCACGCCGTCGCATCCGAGCTCTTTGGTTTTGTCGATAGCATCGAAGCGTGTGAAGTTGCCGTCGGCATAAAGACGATGGTAGCTATAAGTACTGATACAACTTTTCATTATTATTCTCCTATAACGATTTCTTTGCCCTGTTCTGCGGAATCATAGATCGCCTGGAGCATTCTTTGCATATTTACTGCCTGCTCAATAGGATATTTGGTATTGTAGTTCTTGTTAAGAACGCAATCGGCAAAGTGTTCGATTTCAAGCTGGAATTTATCGTTGGAATTCTTTACGGTAACGTTGTCGGTGGAAAGAAATTCGTTTCTTTCGCCGTAGATGGTGAGAGGCTCAACCGATGCGCCCGCTTTGGTGCCGAAGATAAAGGTTTCGCTCTTGTCGGGACCGTTAAGCGCCCAGCTTGCTTCAAATACCATCGTTGCGCCGTTTTCAAAATGGATAGCGCCTGCACCCGAATCTTCACAGTCGAATTGGTTGTCGGGACAGGGTGTGCCCTTCCATCTGCTGATACCCTTTGTTTGGTAATCGCCGATCTTATAGAAAACGTTTGCGGAAACACGGGTGGGCTTGGGGTTGCCCATCAAGTACCAAGCGGCATCGATACGGTGAACGCCGATATCGATGATAGGTCCGCCGCCCGAGGTCTTTTTATCGTGGAACCAGCCCGAGGGTGTACCGCGACGGCGAATATAGCTTGTCTTTGCATAATAAACGTCGCCAAGCTCGCCGTTGTCATACATATCGCGGAGATACATATTTTCATAACCGAAGCGCGAAGGAACTGCAAGGAAGAAGATGATATTGTTTTCCTTTACCGCCTTTTCCATTTTAAGAGCATCGTCAAGACTCATCGCGAGGGGCTTTTCGCACATAACGTGCTTGCCCGCATTTGCCGCGGCGATAAGGCAGGGTGCGTGCGCATTGTTCCAAGTACAGATATCTACTGCATCGATATCTGCCTTTTCAAGCATTTCTTCGATAGAGGGATAAACCTCGGGAATGCCGTATTCCTCGGCAACTCTCTTTGCGCGTTCAAAATCGATATCACAAATTGCTTGGGGTACGCAATTATAGCACTTTTTATAAGCAGGAAGATGTCCGTGCTTAGCAATATTACCTGCGCCAACGACGCCTATTTTAAGTTTTTCCATTGTTTATTCTCCTTAAAAAACAATATTTTCAGATAACTAACATATAACACAATATCTAATAAATGTCAATCAAATATTATTTTATTTGTTAACATTTTAATATAACGCTTGACAATTTTCGTCGCAGATGTTAGACTTTTTATAGTATGAAAGGTGGTTTAGATATGAACAACAGCTACAACCTTAACAGAAGACCGCTTAATGAGGTGGTTCGCAAGCACGGCAGCTCGAAATTATTTTTAAGCGCGATAGTTATTTCATTCGTTTCCGTTGCTTTGAATATTCTTTATTCGATATTTTCGGCGGTTGCTTCCTTTAACAATTCGATTCCGTTTGTTGATCTAAGCGGATATTTTGAAGAAGAATACTATATTGTTATCTTTGCAACCTTCTTGATAGCAGTTGTTAATTCGATTCTTTCATTTGTTCAGTACGGCTATCTTTATTCGGCTTATTCCTTTTTTTCGGGAAGGTCGGGTAACCCCAACGCGCTTAATTCCTTTACCAAGGTCTTTCTTGCGCAAATGATAATAACCATTGTTGAATTGCCCGTAGTTTCGCTTGGCACCTTTTCCGTGATGGATGATTCATACGGCATTCCCGGTATTAAAGAAGCTTTTATGCTAATAGTGGCTGTTATTCTCATCCCCATTATTGCCGGCGTGATAGTTTTGAGCATCTTCCAATACAAGGGAATTAAAAAGTCGATTAATTACGCTATGTCGGCTTATGAAAACCGAAACAGCGGTAAACTTAGCATCTTTGTTCTCGTTATAGCGTTTATCGCTGCAGTTGGCAACGGAATAAGTCTTCTTATGCAGTTAATCACCTTTGCGACATCGCCGTTTTTAAGTGTATACGCCATGATTTCAAACTTGGTAAGCTTTATCGTTATGGCTTTGTCGTTAACTGCGATTATTATGTTTATCGCGCTTATGTTCCGATTTAAGAGCGATATGGAAATTGCCAAGCAAGAGTGGTATTTTATCGAACAGCAAAAAGCGCAAATCCGTGCTCGTGAATACGCTGCTTCGCAACAATCAAATAATAATATTTAATTACACACGTTAATTAAATACACTAAAAGGAGGCTGTTATGAAACAAAACATTTCCGCTTTTTTGAAAAGCAACGGTTCATTAAAACTTTTCCTTTTAGCTATCGTTTTTTCAGTTTGTTCCGGCATAATCGCACTATTATCTAATGCTTTGGGCTCGTTTCTATTTTGGATAGACGAAAGCTCTATCCAAATACCCGCTTCGGAATACGGCTATACTTCATCGATTTTTATCCTTTCCTCATTGGTAATCTGCGTGATAAACGTCGTTTTTTCCTTATTTATGAACGGCGCGCTCTTTTCTGCATACCGTTATTTTTCGGGTAAAACAGATAAAAGGACCGGACTTAAGACGTTTACCGAGCTGACGCTTGCCGATATAATTATTTTAATTATCGAGGTAGTTATTCTTTGTGTTCTTCTTATAGGATACTTACCCGTTTCCAAAGACATCGCTTCAGGTACTTCGATCGCTGCAATTAGATCGATCCTCGTAATTTCTGTTTTGATTGCAAGTCCGTTATTTATCGGCGCACTCGTTTTGCAAATTATCAACTATAAGGGTATAAAGAAATGGGTGGGGTGCGCTTACGCGGCAGATGAAAACAAGATTTTGGGCAAGCCGAGCACCTTCGTTTATGTTTATGCAATCATTACCGCGGTAATTTGCGCTATCTGCCTTCTTGCGGTGATCCCACGGTTATTTAACTCGGTTTATACTTATTCGCTCATTTTTAACGTCGGCAGATTTTTGAGTTTAGGTTTTTCGCTTGCTTCGACCGTTATTTATATTATACTTATGAAACGCTTCAAGCAGGTTCTGCTGTTGTTACGGAAGCGTAAATAATTTAAGATTTGGAATTAATATGAACAAAACAGAACGCAAACCGATATTAGAAACACTTTATAAACACGGCTCGTCAAGGTTATTTTTGCTTGCAATGTCGTTAACGCTTTTAGGCGCGGTCATTAAATGCGGATACGATATTATTGTTTCGATAAGTTGGTTGATTTCAGCAAACGGCGAAAATGATTTAACGGGTACGTTACTCACGCTTACCTCGGCGGTTATCGCTTTGGTCTTTGCAGTCTTGGTCTTTTACGGACTGTTTTCAACCTACCGCTTCTTTAATGAAAAGAGCGACGGCGGCTGTAAAATTGATTTTTCGGTTAAATTTCTTGGTTTTTCGTATCTTGCCGAATGCCTGTTTTTCGCAATCGAGCTCATTACTATCGGCGGAGATGATTCGGTTTTAACCGTTGGTATATTAATATTCGTCGCACTTGCTCTGCTTTATTTTCTATTCTTTAAAGGGTTGAAAATCAGCGTTGAATATCCCGAGTATGCTATTGATAACAGTCCGCGCGGACGTATAAGCGGTTTTATTATAGCCGCACTTATTACGGTTTTGATGATTTACCTTGCGCTTATAGCGGTTCAGCTGTTTTTCGGCATCCGCGCCATTTTCACACCGGTGGCAGAAGGATTTGAAGCAGAACGTGCAAAAGAGATTTCCGATACCGTTTGGAATCTTATTAATCTATTCGTCTTTGCGCCGACGATGGCGGGATATGCTTATTATCTTAAGCTCATTAAGCTGTTCAGACGCGATATGAACGAAGCCCGTGAAGAATGGGCGGCAATTGAAAGAAAAGCTAAACGAAGCGGTCTTTAAGCTATTACAGAACAAAAAAGACAGGTCATTCGACCTGTCTTTTTATGTTGAGCTAAAACTTATTCAGCCGCTGCTTCTTCCTTAACTTCAGCCTTTACAGCCTTCTTGGAAGTTTTCTTTGCGGGCTTTTCTTCAGCCTTTGCTTCCTTCTTTTCTTCCTTTACGGTGTAGAGTTCTTCTGCACCTACGAGTTCGATGATTGCCATTTCGGCACCGTCGCCACGTCTGGGACCGATCTTAAGAACACGGGTGTAACCGCCGTTTCTTTCGTCGTAGAGGGGAGCGATCTTGGTGAAGAGCTTATATACAACTGCTTCCTTCTTGAGGAATGCGATTGCCTGTCTTTTAGCAACAAGGGTATTCTTCTTGCCGAGAGTGATCATTTTGTCAGCGAGAGCGCTTACTTCGGCAGCACGAGTAACGGTCGTTTCGATTCTTCCCTTTTCGAGAAGGAAGGTGACCATACCCCTGAGCATAGACATTCTATGAGCAGTAGGTCTGCCTAATTTTCTTGTTCCGGGCATTTCGTTTGCCTCCTTATTTTAGTGAGCTTTAAGCTTAGTCATCCGACTTGCGAAGCGACAGACCAAGGGACTGAAGCTTCTGGATAACTTCTTCAAGCGATTTTTTGCCGAGGTTTCTGACCTTAATCATATCTTCCTCGGTTCTATTGGTAAGATCTTCTACGGTGTCAATGCCCGCTCTCTTGAGGCAGTTGAAGCTTCTTACGGACATATCGAGCTCTTCGATAGTCATTTCGAGAACCTTTTCCTTGATCTTTTCTTCGCGTTCAACCATGATTTCAGTGTTCATAGCTTCGTCGGAGAGTTCGATGAAGAGATTGAGGTGCTCGTTAAGAATCTTTGCTGCGAGAGATACAGCTTCTTTTGCATCGATGGTGCCGTTAGTGGTAACATCGAGCTCAAGCTTATCAAAGTCGGTAATATTGCCGACACGGGTATTGGAAACCGTGAAATTAGCTTTTTGAACCGGGGTGAAGATTGAATCGGTGTAAATTACGCCGATAACAGGGTTTTCAACCGCGGCTTTGTTCTTCTCCGAGGAAACATATCCTCTGCCGTGTTCGAAAGTAATCTCCATGAAGAAGGGTGCGCCCATTTCAACGGTCGCGATGTGGTGATCGGGATTAAGTATCTCGATATCCGAATCAACC
>JAZTXY010000098.1:0-51537 GCA_045636665.1 Eubacteriales bacterium | reverse complement strand
GTTCTTACCGGGAGTTCTTACATCTATATAGAATACGTAAACCTCTGTGACGGGATATTTATCTCTTATAAGCATTGCGTGCTTTGCTGTGTACATACAGCAGATCTTTGAGCAATACTCCTTGCCCTTTTCTGCATGAGCAGCACAACGTGAGCCTACACACTGTACGAAAACGATCTTTTCGGGATGCTTTCCGTCGGAAGGACGGAGAAGCTTACCTGCGGTAGGTCCTGCCGCGTTGGTAAGTCGCTCGAATTCAAGAGAGGTAATAACGTCTTTCGATTGGTTGTATGCAAATTCATCAAACTTGTCCATGCTGATGGGGTTGAAGCCGGTTGCTACAACGATAGCGCCGTATTTTTCCGAGATGAATTCGTCTTTTTGAGTGTAATCGATAGCACCTGCCGCGCAAACCTTCGAGCAAACGCCGCACTTGCCGTTCTTAAGCATATTACAGTAGTCTGCATCAATAGTTGCAACCTTAGGTACTGCTTGTGCAAAGGGAATGTAAATTGCGCGCTTGGTATCCATGTTAAGGTTGAAATCGTTGGGAACCTTCTTCATGGGACACTTTTCGGTACAAGCGCCGCAACCGGTACAAAGCTCTTCCTTAACGTATCTTGCCTTCTTTTTAATAGTAACGTCAAAGTTACCTACAAAGCCCTTAACCTCGGTTACTTCGCTGTAAGAGAAGATACGGATCTTTTCGTTTTGAGCAACGTCAACCATCTTGGGGGTAAGGATACAAGCAGCACAGTCAAGGGTGGGGAAGGTTTTATCAAGCTGAGCCATCTTACCGCCGATAGTGGGCTTCTTTTCAACGATATCAACTTCAAAGCCTGCGTCTGCAATGTCAAGCGCGGTTTGAATACCTGCGATACCGCCGCCGATAACCAAAGCGCGTTTGGTAACGGGCGATTCACCGGGGGTAAGAGGAACGTTCAAATTAACCTTTGCAACAGCCGCTTTACCGAGAATGATTGCCTTTTCGGTACCGGTAAGCATATCCTTATGTACCCAAGAGCACTGTTCGGGGATGTTTGCGATTTCTACCATATAGGGGTTAAGTCCTGCAGCCGCCGCAGTCTTGCGGAAGGTTGCTTCGTGCATACGGGGAGAGCAGGAGCAAACTACTATACCGGTAAGGTTGTGCTCCTTAACAGCGGCCTTGATAAGGTCCTGACCTGCTTGCGAGCACATATATTGGTAATTGTCGGAAAAGACAACACCGGGTTCTTTCTTTAATGCTTCGGCAACCGCGACAACGTCAACGGTACCTGCAATGTTGGTACCGCACCAACATACGAAAACACCAATTCTTTGCATTTCGTCTTTTCCTCCTTACTTAGTGTACTTTCTGAATGCCGAAACGATCGCCTGCTGAGGCATATCTTCGTCGATAAGCTCGGGAATATCGTTTGCGGTGAGTCTGTTATTGCCTTGCTTGCGGATAGCGGCAAGACGTACTGCTTCAACAAGCTTTGCAGGTTCAACGCTTCTGGGGCATCTTTCAACACAAGCAAAGCAGGTAAGGCATTTATAAAGCGATTCGGATTCGAGCAACGGCTCGATATCGCCGCTTTCAATCATATAAACGAATTGATGAGGATGATATTCCATCTCGTCATAAGCGGGGCAGGTAGCGGTGCATTTGCCGCAACGCATACACTTTTTGGGGTTTACTCCGCTGATACGGATCAATTCTTCCTGAAGATACTTTTTGCTGTTACTCATTTGTATCCTCCTTTACGCCGAGCGCTTCAGCGAGAAGCTCGGTAATATAAACAACGGGAATTTCACAGCCGCTCTTTTCAAGATTGTATTTGCAAAGGGGACATGCGGTAACGATAACGTCTGCGCCAGCCTTCTTTGCACTTTCGGAAACCGCATTGCTCTTCTTATCGGAAAGCTTTGCATCTGCCAATCTAACGTAACCGCCGCAGCATTCGTTACGGTAGGGATAAACAACCGCTTCCGCACCGATAGCGCGAATAAGATCTTCGATAATCGAGGGATTTTCGGGATCGTCCATACGCATTACCGAATTGGGACGGAGCAAAAGGCATCCGTAATAAGCCGCGATCTTCTTGCCCGTCAAGGGGTTAACGGTGCATTCCTTAACCTTGTCATATCCGATAACGTCGCGGATAAGCTCAAGATAGTGGTAAATTTCGGTTTCGCCGTTGTATTCGTCTTCCGCCATATAGCGGTTGACCTTGCCAGCGAATTCCTTGTCGTTTTGCATCGCGTAGTTGGTCTGCTTAACAACGTTGTGGCAAGCCGAACAAACGGTAACGAGCGCTTGTTCCTTCTTCAACGAATCCTTAAGGATACGAACCGAAGAAAGCTTTGTGGCAACCTCGTCCTTAGCGGTAGTGAAAACGCCGCCGCAGCACTGCCAATTTTCGATCTCTTCCAAAGTAACACCAAGAACCTCGGCGCATTTTCTTGCATAATTATCAAGATCCTTTGCCTTGTTCTTAAGAGTGCACCCGGGGAAATAACTGAATTTCATCTGTTATACCTCCGATTTAGAATTTAAATTAAACCATCTGTTCGGGATGGAACACTTCGTCAAAGCGTTCAGCAGTAAGGAAACCGAGCTCTACGCAAGCTTCCTTAAGCGAAATATTGTCTTTGTATGCCTTCTTAGCAGTCTTTGCCGCATTTTCATAACCGATATAGGGGTTAAGAGCGGTAACGAGCATAAGAGAGTTGTGAAGGTTGTGATGCATCTTTTCCTTGTTAGCGGTAATGCCGATTGCGCACTTTCTGTTGAAGGAAATGATAGCTTCTGCAAGAAGTCTTGCAGACTGAAGGAAGTTGTAAATGCAAACGGGCATAAATACGTTAAGCTCGAAGTTGCCCTGAGATGCAGCCATGCTTACTGCAACGTCGTTACCCATAACCTGAACTGCAACCATGGTAACGGCTTCGCATTGAGTGGGGTTAACCTTACCGGGCATAATGGAGGAGCCGGGTTCGTTTTCGGGAATGAAAATTTCTCCCAAACCGTCTCTGGGACCCGAAGCGAGCCAACGGATGTCGTTTGCGATCTTCATCATATCGCAAGCAAGTGCTTTGATTGCACCGTGTGCGAAAACAAGCTCGTCCTTGGAGGTAAGTGCGTGGAATTTATTTTCAGCGGTAACGAAGTTTTTACCGGTGATGTTGCTAACTTCCTGAGCAACTCTTTCGGCAAAGCCCTTGGGTGCGTTAAGGCCGGTACCTACTGCAGTGCCGCCGAGTGCAAGCTCGTGAAGGGGTTCGATAGAACGCTTGATAAGCTCAACGTCCTTTTGCAAGCTGCTTCTCCAACCGCTGATTTCTTGGGTGAAGGTGATGGGGGTTGCATCTTGAAGGTGGGTTCTGCCGCTCTTAACGATGCCTTCGTTTTCTGCTTCAAGACGGATAAATGTTGCGATAAGCTCTTCAACTGCGGGGATGAGCTTATCTTCAAGCGCGATAACAGCCGCGATATGCATTGCGGTGGGGAAGGTATCGTTGGAGGACTGGCTCATATTAACGTCATCGTTGGGGTGAAGAAGCTTTTTACCGAGAATCTGGTTGGAACGGTTTGCGATAACCTCGTTAGAGTTCATATTCGACTGAGTACCGGAACCGGTTTGCCATACAACGAGAGGGAAGTGGCCGTTAAGCTCACCCGACATAACCTCGTCGCAAGCTTGCTTCAATGCACCGAGCTTTTCATCGGTCATCTTTTCGGGCTTAAGGTAGTTGTTGGTAATAGCTGCCGCCTTTTTGAGTACGCCGAACGCGTGGATGATTTCAGCGGGCATGGTTTCAATACCAACGCCGATTTCAAAGTTTTCGCGGCTTCTTTGAGTTTGAGCCGCCCAAAGTCTGTCTGCGGGCACCTTCATTTCGCCCATCGAGTCATGTTCAATACGGTATTCCATTTCAATCATTTTCCCTTCATTAAAGTTCAATAGCATTTATTACGCTCTTAAGCGCGTCAGCACTGTTGTGAAGCGCTTTAATTTCTTTGTCGTTAAGAGGAAGAAGAACCTTGCCGTGTGTACCCTTGTTGCCGACGATGTTAAGCAAGGAAAGACAAACGTCATCGATTCCGTATTCGCCTTCAAGCATGGTGGAAACGGTAAGAGTTGTGTCGATACCCGAAAGAAGTGCCTTGACAACTCTGCAAACCGAAATAGAAACTGCATAGAAGGTCGCGCCCTTGCGTGAAATTACGCTTGCGCCGGATTTGCGAACGTATTCTTCAATTTCGTTTTCATCAAAATCGGGATATACACCGTGAGTGCCGAGCAAGGAATTGCGGTAATCCTTAACGGGAACGTTCGAGATGTTTGCAAGCGACCAAGGAATAAAGCAGCTGTCGCCGTGTTCACCGAGAACGTAAGCGTGAACGTTCTGTTGGTTGACCGAATAATATTCCGAAATTCTCGAACGGAGACGCGACGTATCGAGGATGGTACCCGAACCGATAACGCGGTCATAGGGAAGACCGGAGTACTTACAGAATGTGTAAGTAAGAATATCAACCGGATTACTTACGATAACGTAGGTAGCGTCGGGGGCGTACTTTGTGATCTCCGGAATGATCTGCTTGGTGATGTTAACGTTTACCTGCGCGAGATCAAGACGTGTCTGACCGGGCTTTCTTGCAACGCCTGAGGTAAGGATAACGATATCCGAACCGACTGCATCGGAATAACTGCCTGCGTAAATTGTGCAGGGATGACAGAAGGGTGTACCTTGACGGATGTCAAGCGCTTCGCCCATAGCTTTTTCGCCGTTGATGTCGATCATAACGATTTCGGACGCCATACCTTGTACGGTAAGGGTGTACGCAATGGTCGAACCAACACTGCCGGTACCGATAATGGTGATTTTTGTCATGTTTTGCTCCTTTTTTGCCGCGTTTTTGAAATTCGGCTCTTAATTTATGAGAATGTTTTTTTAACGGGTTTATTTGCAGTCCATCTGCAGCTTTAAATGTGCAAGAGAAAGCGCAAGATTTTCGTGCTGTAAAATGATGTTTTCGGGCACGTCGAGATTGCAAGGCGCGAAATTCCAAATTGCCGTAACTCCGCAACCGACCAATCGATCACAAATATTCTGTGCCGCTTCTTTCGGAACGGTAATGATACCAATCTTAACCTTTTCGCGCTTGCAGTATTCTTCAAGCTCGCTCAACGGGTAAATATTAGCGCCGTTTTCGGTCGTGTATAAATCTTCACAGCTTATATCGAAGGCCGCCGCGATTCTTAAACCGTAATTGCAAAATCCGTTGTAGCCGAGCAATGCGTTGCCCAATCTTCCTGCGCCTACGATGATTGCCTCGCTGACCGAGTTTTGACCGAGTGCTTCTTCAAGCGTGTTGATCAATGCGGATGTATCGTATCCGAGCTTAGGTCTGCCCGCACCGCTTACGGCACTGAGGTCTTTTCTGACCTGAACCTCTCCGAGTCCCAGCGCCTTCGCAATGACCGTTGCCGAAACGTTTGCATATTCGGTCGTATCAAGTCCCTTTAGATACTGTAAATATATCGGCAGTCGTCCGAGGGTGGACTTCATAACGCAGTTGTGCTTCACGTCATTACCTCCTTACACGCGAATTTTCACGAAATAAGTCTACCACAAAATATATTGGTTGTAAATTGCTATTTTGATATATCGATAATATATATATTGATATGTTATATACACATTATAATATAAGCCCGAATTAACAAAAAATTAATGCCCGCTTTTACCAAAAAAACGGGCATTATTGTTAAAATTTTTTGCAGGTAATTTCCGCAACGCGCTTTAATTCGCGAATAAAGTCGGATTCAAGCGGCGTTAATTTGTGAGATTGCTTGTAAATAAGAACGTCCTTGTAAAATCTTCTCTTGTCAAGGCAGGGCTTTTGCACCAAACCGTAGCGTTCAAGCAGGGAATCGGGCGCAGGAGAAATCCACATAAAGGTGTCGATGTTTTCTGCGAGTAACTCAAGCTGTGCGGCGGTATCGAGAACGAAAATTCGCTTTGATGCGCTCACTCTTTGTTCAACCTTGTTTGTTTCCGATGCCGTAAGCGTTGCCTGATAAGGATTGTTGTGAGTTATTTGAATATATTTCCGAAGATCGTCGTCGTAAATTTCGTCCTTTTTTGCAAGGTCGCTTTCTTTGTTGGACACAACAACGTATTCAAATTCGGTTATCGGCTCATAAACGAGATTGTTCGTTTCGAGCATCTTCAAGAAATACTCCTCGGCGGCAGACTCAAAACGGATAATACCGAGCTTGCAATCGGACGCGATGACCTTTTTCATCGTGTTGAGCGTTGCGGTTTCGTCAAGCACTATTTCCGCCTTATCGCCGTCGATACTGTGGGTAAAGTTAGCAAACGCCTCGACAATATAAGCGGCTCTCGGTGCGGACACCGAAAACTTTTGTGTGTTTGGCAGATTATCGCGGAAGAGCGTTTCCAGTGCATCGAGCTGAGCAAGGATGCTCTTTGCTCGGTTGATAAACTCTTTTCCCTCGGGCGTAAGGTTCATACCCTTAGCCGATCTGTCGAATATCGCAATGCCAAGGTCGGCTTCAAGCTCCTTTATCGCGCGGCTGATGTTGGGTTGAGCCATTCCGATGCTTTCGCTCGCCTTATTTATCGATCCGTATTTAGCGACCTCGATTGCGTATTTCATATGGATTACGTTCATAATAAAAGTCCTCCGTGGGAAAAGTTTGCACTAAGCAATTTGTTCGATTGCTTCTTCCTTGTTGGTTAAAAGAATGTATAACAGGGGTATGACCACAACGAAATTCAAATGGAAAAATCTGAAATCGTGACCTGTCAATAAAATCATGGTACCGAAATTGTAAATCATTAAAGGGATGACCGAAAAAGCCTTGGCAAATCCCGCTTTTCCGATTCTTCCGACAGCTAAAAACAGTAAAACCGCAATTATCACACCAACGTAGTTGAACAAATACTTTGTTGCAAAGCTATTGCACATTTTGCGATAAGCGTTCAGAGCGTCAAGCGAATCTTTATCGTATTCACCGCGTATTGCAACATCGTTCGACGTTATTCCGTATCCGATAGTCCAGCCGTTACCGCCGTCGAAGCTCCAAACCATTTTGGTAAGCTCGAACAGCGATTTTTTTGCGATTTCGGGTGAGCTTTTGGCGGCGGAATAGGTGTATGAAAGAATTTTTGCGGCACCCTCTTCGTCTATTTTATCATAAATCGTGCCGTCGGACCATTTGAAGGAGTTAAAGCTGCCGAAGGTGTAATGCTTTTCCCATCTTGCCTGTGTTGCAAGTGAGTCCAAAAACTCAACCGCGTCCTCGTCAAGCGCATCGCGGTCGTTCATATAAACGTCTGAAAGCACCGTCATCGGCAAGCCCATAACCTCGGTCGTTCTGTGCTTGGGGCTCCCGACGTCCGTAACGGAATAGACGGGGAATTTCAGTAAAAGGGTAAGCGCTAAAAATATCGAAGCCGCTATAACGATTCTTCTGCGGGATTGCTTTAAAAAGACAAAAATGACGATAAAGGTAGGAACCACGAGCAGTATCGCGTTGTGTCTTACTCCGTTTGCAAGGAAAGCAAACAACGAAAATGCAACGGTGTTGCTCCATTTTAAAAGCCATTTTCCGTTACTGCGGTAAATTCTGACGCAGTGTGCAAGCATCACGGTTGAAAAAATCGTAAATGCGCTGTCCTTCCACGGATAAAGCATAATACACGCCGTGTTGGGATTCAAAACGATATATGCCCACGCCGCAAGTATAAAAAGCTTCGGGCAACCGTCGGTATAAAGCACGAAAAACAAATAGGTTAATGCAAGAGAAAACCAAACTAACTGAAAGGTTACCAAAAGAGCAGGGGAGCTTGAAAATATATTCGGCAACCCAAAAAACAGCCAAGTGTGCAAAACGGGATGCCAATCGTTGTATTCACCCAATTGCGTTTGCTTGTATTGCTCTATCGAATCGGGTGAAAACGAGCCGGGATATAAAACGCTTTGCCAAGAATAATATATCAAAAACGTGATGACAAAAACGCCGACTGCAAAAATTACCGCTTTTAAATTATTGCCTCTTACTGCAATTTTCAGCCGAATGCCGCCTAAAAAATATACACCGAAAAAGCACAATATTAAGGACACGGCCAAGGAAAGCACGGTAATTATACCGAAACCGTATCCGCGGTTAAAATTTTGCGCATAAACGACGCACGAAAAATAAACCGCAAGGAAAGAAAAAGCAATCCAAAACCAACGCTTTTCGGTTCTTTCATTCAAACCGATACGATCGTATATGTGCGTAAAAGTCTGTTTCGCTTTTTCCATAAGTTATTCCTTGTTCTTTCTCTTTTTAATAATCAAAACCGAACCCAATAAAACGGCAAATATCGCAATCGCGACTATGACGATGATCAGCGCACCGCCTTCGCTCTCGCCTTCGTTGTTACCGCCGACGGATTCATCCGATGTTTCGTTCGATATTTCGTTCGATATTTCGTTCGACGTTTCGTTCGGAATATCGGATGCTTCTGCGGACGTATCCTCCTCGATGATAAGAAAATCCTCGGGTACCTCGTCCTCGGCATCGAGTGCGCTTATAAGCCTCATTTCGCGCAGAGTCATCTTCTTACCTGCGTCTCCCGAAACGTAGATCTGGAGACTTTTCACGGAAATGGTTCCGTCTTTGTTCAGGCAGCCGGGATCCATTTCGATATCCGAAAGGTCAAGCGTGCCGGTAAGGCTTTTGCCCTCTCCCTTTACGTCGCCGCTTCCGCTTGAGATATTTGCGCCTTCAAAATAGCTGTTAAGCTTGAAGTATTTTCCGTTTGCAAGCTGTACGACAAAGCTTGCCTGAGAGCTTTGCTCCATATAAAAATCGTAGTAAACAGAGCTTACCTTGGGGTCGATGACCATGACCTCGTCGTATACGTATCGCATATCGGGCCATAAGCCGTCGGTGTTCCACATTACCAATCCGCTTTCGTCGGCTTCCAAAACCAAAGTCGAGCTTGGCGAGCTCCAATCGGCAGGATCCTTTGAAATAATGCTTTCGCCCTTAAGGACAAATCCTTTTTGGGGCTCGTATCCGTAAAGTATCGCTTCCTTACCGACAGTGAATACCTTATCGATGCTGTTTCTTGCAGAATTCAACGCGGATGCGGAATTGATCGCAAGCACAAACCCGTTTTCGGGAATTAAAGCGTCCTTAGCCGCGCCCGATTCACTCTGTATTTCGGTTATCTTATACCGTCCGTTTTCGCAAGGCGCAAAAACGATCAGGTCATTCCATTTGTTGTCAATGTTGTTTTTTAGAGTGCTTTCTCCCCAACCTCTGTCAAAGATCACCCATTCGTCGGTACCCGCCTCGGTGTTTACACCGTCTATTGCAAAGGCGCCCGTAAGCCCCTTGAATCTGATTCTGACGTTTGTAAGCTCCTTCAAAGCCGCCGTGCCGTAGACCTGAGAAAAGCTGACCGTGTCGCCGAGCTTTATACTGCCTAAGTCGATTGCGTTGCCGTTTGAATCGACCGCATCCTGTGCAATAACTATCGCTCTGCCGTTTTGGGGTATTGAAACCAATTTGTTGCCGTTTTCATATATTCCGCAAACCGTCCAACCGAGCTTGTCCTTGAATTCGACGGTAATATATCTTGCGTTGCGGTTAAATTCCAAGGCGTCTCTTCCGTCAAACGAAAAATTCAAGTCGTAAACGCCTGCATTATTATATCCCTCGTCTTTTTCGTAAACGTTCACGTAATTAACTGGAATAGAGATATCTGCGATATTAACGCTTGATTTCAAAACCGTTTTTCCGAATTCGGGATCGCTTTCGCTTTTGGCTTTCGGAGCATTAAAATCAAAGGGGATGGTAAACTCATCACGGTAGCCGAATTCATCCTTTTCGTCACCGCGGTTTTCGAACATATTGAACTTGTTCAAATACGGGGAATAGGTACGTTGCAGTATTTTTCCGCTGTCGACGTCGAACTCAAGAAAGCGCATATATCCGTTGCCGCCGTTGGGCGTATTCTGGTAATTCGCCATAAGCTGATAAACGGTGCGGTCTTCTTTTCCGTCTCCGTCGTCGTCGATAAAGTCTACAAGCCTTGTCGAGTTATAATTGTGTCCGCAAAGCACCATCCGTACGTTGGGATTTTTAAGAACGACCTTGTTGAATATTTGCTCTCCGATCTCGGTCCTTGTGCCGTCGGCGTTAAGATATTCGTGGAACATAAGGAATGCGATTCTGTCGCTGTGCTCGGAAAGCACGCCGTTCATCCATTCGTAATCCGCCTCGCTGTGAGCGCCGTATCCGAGATAAACGAATATAAAATCAACTCCGCCCAACGTCATCAGATCGTAATGTCCGCGATTGCCGTCGTAATCGTCTCCGAACCATTCGTTATTTTCAAATCGGTGCGTACCGAAATATTCCTTGAATTCGGTATAGTCGGTTCCGTCAACGTCGTGGTTGCCAGCAAGCACGCCGTAGGCAAGGCTTGCTTCATCCCACTTTTTGTATTGCTCGGTCACAAAATTCCATTGCTCTCGGTTGTGCGGAAGGTCGACAAAATCGCCGGTATGAATAATATATCCGATATTCATACGGTCGTAATTTTCAACCACCCATTCATTTTGGTCAACAAGTATGCTTTGGTACTTGAACGAATACCATTGAGGATCCGTTGTCCAAAGGATCGTAAATTCGCTCCCGTCGGTTGGCGAGATCTCCTCGGCAGAGGCGTATATTGACGTACCGCCGACCAAAAGCATCAACGCGAGGATAAAAACAAAAATCTTGCGAACAAAGCCCATAATTACCTCTTTATCTTTCGTTAATCGGGAAATATTCCTTATCGTCCAAGACGTTTATATATGCAGGTCTGATAATCTTGCCCGCGTTCTGAATTTCTTCGATTCTGTGTGCGCTCCATCCCGCAATACGCGAAATGGCGAATAAAGGAGTATAAAGCTCGTTGGGGATGTTAAGCATCTTGTAAATGAGTCCCGAATAAAAGTCAACGTTTGCGCTTACGCCCTTGTACATCTTGCGTTTTTCGGCAATCATTTCGGGCGCTAATTTTGCAACCGTTTCGTAAAGGGCATATTCTTCTTCGCGCCCCTTTTCCACGGAAAGCGCCTTTGCGCATTCCTTGAGTATATCCGATCTCGGGTCGGAAAGCGAATAAACCGCGTGGCCCATACCGTAAATAAGACCTGCGTTGTCAAACGCCTGCTTATCAAGCAATCGCTTAAGATAGTCCTCAATTTCACCGATTTTCTTAACGTTTATGTTCTTTTTCATATCCTCGAACATCTTAACGACCTTTATGTTTGCGCCGCCGTGTCTGGGACCCTTAAGCGAACCCAAAGCAGCGGCAACCGAGGAATAGGTATCGGTGCCAGATGACGTTACGACGTGCGTTGTAAAGGTCGAGTTGTTACCGCCGCCGTGCTCTGCGTGAAGAACCATCGAAAGGTCAAGGATCTTTGCTTCAAGCTCGGAAAATTCTCCCGTCTTACGAAGTAAATGCAAAAAGTTTTCCGCTGTCGAAAATTGAGGCTTGGGAAGGCGGATGTGCAAGCTCTTTCCGCGATGATAATGTCTGTAAGACTGATAACCGTAAACGGCAAGCAGGGGGAACATTGCAATTAATTGCATGCTCTGTCTTAAAACGTTGGGGATAGAAATATCATCGGGATTATCGTCGTAAGCATAAAGCGCAAGCACACAGCGCGAAAGAATATTCATCATATCCTTACCGGGCGCCTTAAGAATCATATCGCGCACAAAGGACTTCGGCAAGCTGCGGTATTTCGAGAGCTCCTTGCTGAATTTTTCAAGCTGAGCATTATCGGGAAGCTCGGAAAAGAGGAGAAGATAAACGGTTTCTTCAAACCCGAAACGGTCATCCGAGCGAAATCCGTCGACCAAATTGCGCACGTCGATACCGCGATAGCAAAGCTGTCCGTCGCAGGGTATGGTTTCACCCTTTTCGTTGACCGTCTTTGCCATAATTTTCGAAACCTCGGTAAGCCCTGTCACAACACCGTTACCGTTCATATCGCGCAAGCCCTTGTTGACCTTATGATGCACGTACATTTGGGGCTCGATATGGTTGTTGCGGTTTGATATTTCTGCCATTTCCGCTATGTAGGGTGTGATTTCGGAGTATTTCATTCGCGTTCTCCTCCTTAAATAATATTCATAATATGCTTATTATACACTATCTTGCTACAAAAGTCAAGCGAGAACGGAAACAATGACCGTTATCGTTTATAATAAAACCAGATTCCAATCGAAATTTCAAAAATGCGTTTATCGACGAAAAAAGCGTAAAACTTTATGAAATTAATGAATTTTCTATTGACAAATTGCAAATTCGGGTTTATCATATTAGCAAGATTTTTTGTGAAAGGAGTAAACGAGATGTTCCTTAATTCTGTATCTTACTTTTGTGATTTTAAAAAGGACTGCTCGTCTGCTCTGAACTTTTAATTTCGTTCAAAACAAACAGCAGTCCGCATCCGCTATGCATTTTTTAGCATACGAATGGCGGCTTTTTTGTTTTTAATGACTGTTTAGGAGATTGCAAAATGAACGAACTTGATATGGCGAGAAATATCATAAACGAAACCGATAAAGAAATTGCGCGTCTTTTCGAACAGCGTATGGATGCGGTGAGAATGGTTGCGAACTATAAAAAGGAGCACGGACTTCCTATCGAAGACTCGGCGAGAGAAAATGAACTTATTGCAAGAAATTCCGAAATGGTAGAGTCGGACGATTACCGTTCTTATTATGTTGATTTTTTGCGCAGTACAATAGATATTTCAAAGAAGTTTCAGCACCGTCTTCTCGACGGTATGCGTGTCGCTTACAGCGGTGTCGAGGGTGCTTTCGGGAGGCAGAAGCAGTTAATACCCGTAAAAACCTCATCAGGCAGCTATGATATAATTCTTGAACGCGGTGCGCTTGATAAAACAGGTGAATACCTAAACCTTGCTCGCAAGGTGCTTATTGTTACCGACAGCGGTGTCCCGAAGGAATATTCAAATACCGTCGCGTCAAATTGTAAAACGCCGTATGTTGTTACAATCGAGCAAGGCGAGTCCTCGAAAAACATTAAGAATTTCGAGCTTTTGCTTTCAAAGCTCGTTGAGTATCAATTTACCCGTTCGGACTGTATAGTGGCGGTTGGCGGCGGTGTTGTAGGCGACCTTTCGGGCTTCGTTGCGAGCGCTTATATGCGCGGTATCGATTTTTATAATATCCCAACGACCTTGCTTTCTCAGGTCGATTCGTCGATAGGCGGTAAAACAGCAATCGATTTTATGGGAATAAAAAACGTCGTCGGTGCTTTTTATCCGCCCAAAAGGGTAATTATCGATCCCGAAACCTTAAAAACTCTTCCCGAAAGGCATATTGCAAACGGTCTTGCCGAATCGCTTAAAATGGCTTTGACTCACGATGAAGAGCTTTTTGTGATTTTCGAGCAGGGTAATATCAATGAAAATATCGATTTAATAACAGAACGCTCGCTGATGATAAAAAATCGGTTATTGAGCAGGATGAACGCGAAGGCGGGTTGCGCCGAGTGCTCAACTTCGGTCATACACTCGCGCATGCGATCGAAGCCGAAAATGAAATGAAAAATCTTTACCACGGCGAATGCGTTGCGTTGGGAATGCTCCCGATGTGCTCGGACAACGTTCGGATTCGACTTGCGAAAGTGCTTGAAAAACTGAACCTCCCGAATAAAATTTCGGTCGGCGACAGCGAAAAAATCATTCTTGCCTGCAAGAACGATAAAAAGCTTCAGGGTGACGATATTACAGTTGTTTACGTGCCTGAGGTCGGTAAATTTGAATTCCGCAAAATGCCCTTTACGGAATACGAAAGGATAATAAGGCAGGTTATCTGAAATGAAAAACACCTTTGGAAACAATATAACTCTTACAATTTTCGGTGAAAGCCACGGCAAATCGGTCGGATGCGTGCTCGACGGAATGCCTGCAGGTATTCCCGTTGATTATGACAGCATAAGAAAGCTTTTAGCTCTTCGCCGTCCTTCGGGTGCGATTTCAACTTCTCGTTCCGAAGCCGATGCGTTCGAGATACACAGCGGTGTTTTCAACGGCAATACGACGGGAACACCGATATGCATAATCATTCCCAACAATGATACTCGCTCCGAAGATTACGAAAATATTTCCCGTCTTGCACGTCCTTCCCATGCCGACTATACTGCGCATATCAAATACCGCGGATATGAAGACCCTCGCGGCGGCGGACATTTCAGCGGACGTATCACCGCCGCTCTCGTTGCGGCAGGCGGAATAATCATACCCGCGCTTAACAAAAAGGGAATAAGCATCGGCACTCACGTTGCTTCCTGCGCAGGGATAAAGGACCGCGATTTCGGTGATATCGAAAAGGATATCACTTTGCTTTCAAGCATGCCCTTTGCCGTTCTTGATGACGAAAAAGCAAAACAAATGCAGGAAAATATATTAAAAGCAAAGGATGCTTGCGATTCGGTCGGCGGTATACTTGAAACCGCGATAATCGGTCTTGAAGCAGGTGTCGGCGAGCCTTGGTTCGATACTCTCGAGGGTATGCTTTCACACACGCTGTTTTCGATACCTGCAATCAAGGGTGTCGAATTCGGAGCGGGATTTGCATTTGCGGATATGCTCGGCTCGACAGCCAACGACGGCTTTTACACCGAATCGGGTAAGGTATTTACCTCCACAAACAATTCGGGCGGTATAAACGGCGGTATTTCAAACGGTATGCCTGTTGTTTTGCGCTGCGCGGTAAGACCGACGCCCACCATTCCAAAAGAACAAAGCACTGTTGATTATGTAAACCTCGAAAATGCAAAAATAAGCGCAACCGGACGTCACGACCCATGTATCGTGCACCGCGCCCGTATCGTTGTTGACAGCGTATGCGCGCTCGTAATTGCCGATGCCTTGACAGCTAAACACGGAACGGACTGGTTGGCGTTATGAAATACGGATTAATCGCCGAAAGAGTCGGTCACAGCTTTTCTGCCGAAATTCATAAAGCCCTTTTCGGCTATGATTATGAATTAAAAGCGATAGAAAAAGAAGAGCTTGATTCTTTTATGCAAAAGCGTGAATTCGATGCAATAAACGTAACCGTTCCATATAAAGAGTCGGTAATCAAACATCTTGATTATGTCGACCAACAGGCGTTGGATATAGGCGCGGTAAATACGGTTGTAAACCGCGACGGAAGGCTGTTTGGATATAACACCGATTTTAATGGTTTATGCGCGTTGATAAGTCGGGAAAAAATCGAAATCAAGGATAAAAAAGTTCTTATTTTGGGAAGCGGCGGCACATCGAAAACGGCATATCACGTCGTTAAATCGCTCGGTTGTATGAGCGCATACCGCGTTTCGCGCACCGAAAAGGACGGATGTATAACCTATGAAGAGGCATTAAGCTCTCATTCCGATTCCGAGGTGATAATTAACACAACTCCCGTCGGAATGTTTCCCGAAATCGGCGGTTGCGCAATCAATATTGAAAGCTTTCCCAAAGCGAACGCGGTTATCGACGTAGTCTATAATCCGTTACGCACAAAGCTCGTTACGGATTCGTTAAATAAAGGGATAAAAGCAATCGGCGGACTTTATATGCTTGTAGCTCAAGCGGCGTATGCCGCAGAAAAATTCATTGGCAAAAGCGTATCCTCCGAGCGTATCGAGGAGATTTATCAAAACATTCTCAAGTCAAAGCAGAATATCGTTCTTATAGGTATGCCGGGATGTGGCAAGTCCGCAATAGGTAAAATCGTTGCGAACGAAATCGGCTTTGAATTTATCGATACCGATGAAGAAATTTTTAAGCTTATCGGCAAAACTCCAAGTGAAATTATAAACGAATCGGGCGAAAAAGCATTTCGCGACATCGAATCGTCGGTGATTTTTGAAGTCTGCAAAAAGCAGGGCAGAGTTATCGCCACGGGCGGCGGCGCGGTTTTAAGAAAGGAAAACGTCGATTTTCTTAAATTTAACGGCAAAATATATTTCCTCGACCGCGACATCTTAAAAATCAAGCCAACCGATGACCGACCGCTTTCAAAAGACCGTGAGTCTTTAAACAGGCTTTATAACGAGCGTTACGGTATTTATCTTTCGTCTTGCGATAAGCGAATTCAATGCGTCGACGAAATCCAAACAAACGCAAACGCAATAATTAAGGATATATAATTTATGAAAATTCTTGTAATTAACGGCCCGAATCTTAATATGCTCGGCATCCGTGAACCGTCTGTTTACGGAAACGAAAGCTATCAAGACCTTTGCAATTTAATAAAAACACATTGTGAAAAAAAGGGAATTGAGGTTAAAATCTTCCAATCCAATCACGAAGGCGAAATCGTTGATGAAATACAAAAGGCATTGAACGTTTTCGATGGAATCGTAATCAACCCTGCCGCATATACGCACACAAGCATTGCGATTTTGGATGCGTTGAAGGCGGTTTCGATTCCGACCGTTGAGGTGCATATTTCCGACGTTTCGAAGCGCGAAGACTTCCGTCAAATTTCTTTTGTGCGTCAAGCGTGCGCTAAATCGATAATCGGTCACGGATTCAATGGCTATATCGAAGCAATCGATTTTCTTCTCGGTGAATGAAATGAAAATTAAAATCTACCCCTCTGTTGCTAACGGAAAGGTTACGGCTCCTCCGTCAAAAAGCATCGCGCACCGCGCGCTTATCTGCGGCGCGCTTTCGGGCGGAAGCGTTGTTAACAACGTAGCATTTTCAAACGACGTAGCCGCCACGATCGATTGCCTTTCGGCACTCGGCACATCTTTAAATATTAACGGAAGCGCGCTTAATATCGGCGGATTGAATGTTTTTAACCCGCAAGAAAACGCAATACTTAATTGCAACGAAAGCGGAAGCACATTGCGCTTTTTAATTCCGCTTTGTCTTGTTTCGGGGAAAAAAACCACCTTTAAGGGAGCAAAACGACTTTTTGAGCGCCCTCTTTCGATATATGAATCTATTTGCCAAGAGCAAGGCATCCTTTTCGAAAAGAGCGAAAACGAGCTTACCGTTTGCGGAAAACTTAAAAGCGGAAGCTTCCGAATCCGCGGTGATATTTCAAGCCAGTTTATCAGCGGTCTGCTTTTTGCTTTGCCGCTTCTTGACGGAGTAAGCATTGTTGAAATCATCGGTAATTTCGAAAGTGAATCATACGTCGATATTACCTTGGCGGTGCTTTCGGAATTCGGCATAAAAATAACACGTGCAGGCAACCGATTTATAATTCTCGGAAACCAACGTTATAAAAGCTGTGAATTTACAGTAGAGGGCGATTGTTCAAACGCGGCGTTTCTTCATGCGTTGAACGTTATTGGCGGAAGCGTCGAGGTTGGAGGAATCCCTAAAAACACGCTTCAAGGCGACAAAGTGTTCAATGATATATTTCAAGCGATTAAAAACGGAAAACGCGAATATGACATTTCGGATTGCCCCGATCTTGCACCTATCCTTTTTGCCGTAGCGGCGGTAAAAGGCGGTGCGACCTTTACGGGTACTGCAAGGTTAAAAATCAAGGAATCGGACCGCGGCGCGGCAATGGCACAGGAATTGAAGAAATTCGGAATCGATGCCGAAGTTGGCGAAAATTATGTGAAAATCGGTTCGTCCGCAGTAAAAACGCCGTCGGAACCGCTTTTCGGTCATAACGACCATCGAATCGTTATGGCACTTTCGGTGCTCTGCACTCTTGTCGGCGGTGAAATCGAAGGCGCCGAAGCGGTAGCAAAAAGCTATCCCGATTTCTTCGACGTGTTAAAGCAGCTTAATATAGGACTCGATATTTATGAAAATCGATAAATCAAAAAAGTTTTTAATAATCGGACTCGGTCTTTTGGGCGGCAGCTATGCACAATCCCTTTCCGATCGGTGTTAATTAGGAGAAAACTATGAATATGCAATTCTTTCGCAAGCTGCCGATCCCTCAACAGGTAAAGCAGGATTACCCCGTAACCGCCGAAATGGAGGCGGTCAAAAAAGCGCGTGATGCAGAAATACAATCGATTTTTAAGGGCGAATCGGATAAGTTTATTTTAATCATCGGTCCGTGCTCCGCCGACTATCGTGAGCCGGTGCTTGAATACATTTCGCGCTTAAGAAGGATTCAGGATCAGGTCGAAGACAAGATATTAATCATTCCCCGTATCTATACAAATAAGCCCCGTACAACCGGCGAAGGATATAAGGGTATGCTTCATCAGCCCGACCCCGACGAAAAACCCGATATGTACAAGGGTATCGTCGCAATACGCGAGCTGCATATAAGCGCATTGAAGGATTACGGCTTCACCTGCGCCGATGAAATGCTTTACCCCGAAAACCACCGTTATCTTTCCGACCTTCTTGCTTACGTTGCTGTCGGCGCGCGGTCTGTCGAAAACCAACAGCACCGTCTTACCGCAAGCGGCTTGGAGGTTCCCGTTGGTATGAAGAACCCGACAGGCGGCGACCTTACAGTTATGATTAACTCAATTAAGGCGGCACATGCGAGCCACACGTTTCTCTATCGCGGTTGGGAGGTAAAAAGCTCGGGCAACCCATTTGCCCACGCAATACTTCGCGGTTACGTTGATTTTACGGGAAAGAGCGTTTCCAACTATCACTATGAAAATTTGATAAAGCTCAACGAGATTTATAAAGCCTCGGGCTTGGCAAACCCCTCGGTCATCGTCGATACAAACCATAACAATTCGGGCAAACGCTATCTTGAGCAGATTCGTATAGCGAACGAGGTGGTTTCCGGCCGTAAATACAACGGCGATATCAAAAAGCTTGTAAAGGGTCTTATGATAGAAAGCTATTTGGAAGACGGCTCGCAAAAAATTGAAGAGCGCGTTTTCGGCAAGTCCATAACCGACCCCTGCTTGGGCTGGGAAAAGACCGAAAAGCTTATTTTTGAATTAGCGGAAAAGCTATAAGGCAGATTGGAGAACTAACGATATGAAATGCAGCTTTGCAAAAATGTCAACAAAAGGAACCTTCAAGCAGGAATGGCCCTACGGTACAGATCTGTACGGAAGATTTTTATATCTCGAATCGGGTACTGAAAGGGTAGTAATCGGCGCATTCGATTTTAATGCAACCTTCCCCCGTGAAGCGGACCGTTGGAGAAAAGAGGTTTCAAAACGCACCGGTATCCCCGAAAAGTCAATTTGGTATCACGAAATTCAGGTTCACGCCGCACCTGCATACGAGCAAATCGCGGGCGAAGCGATGGATACATTAATCGATAAATCGGTTGAAACTATAAACGAAATGATTAAGAATGCTCAAGAGTGCGACGTTTATGGCGCAGAAATAGATATGGGCACTGATTATTCATTCAACCGCGAGCAATATATCGAAGGACTCGGCGGCGTTACAGTTTGGCGCGGTATGAAGTTTGACGAAAACGGAAAGCCCTATACCCAAGACCCCAACATAATGCTCCTTCGCGGTTATAAACCGGAGCTTCCTGCGTTTGACAAGCCGATATATTTCGATAATAACGTCGACCAAATGGCTTATATGTTTATGTTCAAAAACAAACAGGGCGAAACTATCGGTACGGTAACGCGTTTTGCGGCGCACCCCGACGTCGGTGTTCTTTTCGAGCATAGCGAAAACCCCGACCGTCTTTCCGAATATCATTACGATTACGACTGGACGGGATACCTTGCCGACGATATGGCGGAAATTTACGGCGGTATCGGAATGTATATAAACGGACCTTGCGCAGACCTCGCTACCAAAAAGGACTGTTCACCGGGACACGGTACCTATGAAGCCTCTGCAAAGGAATGTATCCGTCTTGCAAAATCAATCGGCTCAAAAATCCGTGAGGTTTTCGATAAGAATGCCGTTTTGCTTGATAAAGACGATGTTTTTAAAACCGAAACCTTTGAAATCGTAATGCCGATGAAGGAAGACATTCCAGATAATTATGCGGATATGCAAAAATGCCGCGAAAGACACGTTGAGCTTCAAAGGGAATTCGAACGCGCCGTTGAAGAAAAGCGTTCACCTTACGAGGTCAAGCTGATTATCGATGACGTTTGGCGTTCGGCTCATATACTTCATATGTGCCGCGGCGAGCAGTTTGGCTTTACCGCCGAACAGCTTAAAACTCACGAGGTTACCGTATATGTTCCCGCACTTCGCTTTTGCGGTTATCTTTTCGTCGGAGTACCGGGCGAAAGTCTTGTTGATATGACACTTTGGATGCGCTCGCGCTTTACGGGTACAAAAACGATTCCGATAGATCAATGCGGCGGCTATTATAACTACGTCGCAACTCCGCGTTCAATGTCGCTCGGAGGATATACCTATTGGTCAAGCTGGATAAGCCGCGATGCAATCCCCAAATTCCGCAAAGACCTTTCTCCGAAATTGGACGAATTTTTAAAAGACTGAATAAGTTAAAAACAGGATAAAGACAAAATTTATCCTGTTTTTTTCAAAAATGCGAACCTTTCGTTTTCTTTTGCAACTAAAAGAGTGTAAATGGTAACTTTACCGTAATTTATGAAAGGAGGTGCCTCTTTGATTAATATTGCCATCGAAAAGGAATACGAAGAATATCTTAATTATTTGTATGATTTTGCTTCCTACAAATATCCCGATTGCGAGGATATTGATTCGCTCGTTCAGGAAACGCTTATCGTATTGATTGTAAAGCAAAAGCAAGGCGAAGGAGTTGAGCACAAAAAGGGATATCTTACCGCAGTGCTTAAAAATAAATACAATGAATGGCTTCGTAAAAAATACAGAAACAACATCGTTTCATTTGAATCTGTAGAAATGATGAAAGAAGACGAAGCTATCGGAAATATCGAAGAAGCGGAAATGATCAGCGAAGAATATGCAACCGTGCGTCGCGAGATAGGGCGGCTTATAAGCATATACCGCGAGGTCGCCGTAAGATATTACGTTAACGGTCACAGCATAGAACGTATTTCTGCCGATCTCGGTATTTCGGCAGGTACGGTAAAATCGCGCCTTTCGAGTGCAAGACATCAGATCAAAGAGGGTATCGCAAAAATGGATAAGTATTCCGAAATAAGCTATTCACCAAAATCTCTTTCTGTTGCAATATGGGGAAGTGCAGGCTTCTCGGGTGAGCCGTTTTCGCTGTTGGGGACAAAAATCGAACAAAATATTCTGATACTTGCATATCAAGCGCCTCTGTCCGTAAAAGCGATAGCGGAAACTATGGGTATGCCGTGTGCATATTTAGAGCCGTTGATTGACCGAATGGTTAACGGCGAGCTTATGGGGCGAACGGCAAACGGTCTTGTTTATTCACGTTGCTTGATTGTAAATTACGAGGATTCTTTTGGAAATATAGACGCGCAGGAGGCGTTTGCGGCAAAACACGCAAAGCTTGTTTGGGAGACCGCAAAAAAGCATTTTTTAAAGCTTTTTGAACATACGGAATTTCAATCTATGTCAGAAAAACAAAAAGCAACGCTTTGCCTTTTCGGTCTGGATATGGCACTTTCTCAGCTCTCGACGGCGTGCAACGATAAAAGCGAGTGGCCGTCAAATCCGCCCGAGCGTCCAAACGGAGGAAGATGGTTTGCCTATTGCACCTCTTATGAAAACGGATGTATACGCAATAATAAATACGAAGGCTCGGGCCCGGTAAACGTTCCATATCGTTCCGAAGCATCGGACAGCTGTACACTTTTCGATAAGCAATCGTTTTTCGGAGACGCTCATTGGGCATACGGCACGTTTAAATATAAATGCAGTCTGCAAACGATAGGACGTTTTTATGCCTCGCTGATTCCCGATTGCAACGTTGAGCCCGATGACTCACGGATATATGAGCTTGTTCCCGATTTTGAAAATCTTAACGTTATTAAGCGTGACGAAAGCGGAGAAGCTATTTTGGATATACCGTATCTTACCGAAGAAACGGCGCAAATGCTTTTTTATCCTGCAACAACGTCGTTGTTTAAAGAGCTTTCTGCGGTATTGGGAGACGACCTTAAAGCCATCGTTAAAAACAAACGGCACAGAGTACCAAAGCACGTAGATTATTACAAGCATTGCGAAACGCAATGGATGCTTCGCGCTTATCCTCTCGCTCAGCTTGATGCAATTGTTAATCAAGGTCTTTTGCCGTACCGAGTAGAGGTCGGAAAAACTCCGATAATCTTTCTGACGTACAGAAAGAGGGTGTGAGTATGTTTTTGCTTTGGTTACTTTGCTTCGTCGCTATTACGGTTTCGATCCCGTTTGCACGTTTTTTTATTAAACGTTGCATTTTATACACTAAGCTTGTGCGGTTATGCAAAAGACGCGGTTATGAGCTTAAAGCAACGCATCGATTTTGGTTTTTAGGTAACCGCAATCGCAAAAGCCTCGATCTGTACATTAAAACAGCAACCACGGTATTTTCGATAAAGCTGTTTGGGTGCGTACGGAAAAATACAAAAATAATCGTAAATGAAAACGGCGATTACTTCATAAGAAAATATTATGCGTTTTTATCGTCAAGGTCACAAGCGTTACTGTTTTCTGACAGTGTCGCCAAACCGTTCAATAAATTTAGATTTGAAATAAAAGATAACTCGAAAACCGTTAGAAATATCATTCTTCAGCATCCTGCGGCAATTGAAATGCGCAGTCAGCCGCAACACGGGAGCGAAATTATTCTTGATAACGGAGATGTTTTGTACGGTGCGGAAATTTATTCTTCAAATGCATTCATAAAATTGCTCTAAAAAAGAAGTCATTCGACTTCTTTTTCTATTTTTCGCTTATTGATAAAAATTCTCAATAAATTTTTCAAAACCCCTTTACAAATTAAAAATTTATGTTATAATTGTGACAACAAAACAATAAAGGTATGATGATATGAAAATTACTAATGACATTAAATACGTCGGCGTAAACGATCACGATGTTGATCTTTTCGAGGGACAATATGTTGTGCCGAACGGTATGGCGTATAATTCCTACGTCATCGTTGATGAAAAAATCGCGGTAATGGATACGGTTGACGCTCGATACGGACACGAATGGCTTGATAATATCCAAAACGTTCTTGGCGGAAGAAAACCCGATTATCTTGTCGTTCAACATATGGAGCCCGACCATTCGGCGAATATCAATAATTTTGTAAAAGCATATCCCGAAACAAAGATCGTTTCATCCGTAAAAGCGTTTGCAATGATGAAAAACTTTTTCGGAACTGATTTTGCAGACCGTCAAATCGTTGTCGGAGAGGGAAGTCAGCTTTCTCTCGGCAAGCACGAGCTTACCTTCGTAACCGCACCTATGGTGCATTGGCCCGAAGTTATCGTTACCTACGACAGTACCGATAAGGTTTTGTTCTCTGCAGACGGATTCGGTAAATTCGGCGCATTGGACGTCGATGAGGATTGGGCGTGCGAAGCAAGACGCTATTATATTGGTATCGTAGGAAAATACGGCGCGCAGGTTCAAGCGCTTTTGAAGAAGGCAAGCGGTCTTGACATTCAAATTATTTGCCCTCTCCACGGACCTGTTCTTAATGAAAACCTCGGTTATTATCTTAACCTTTATAACACTTGGTCGAGCTATTCGGTCGAAACCGAAGGCGTTGTTATTGCATATACCTCGGTATACGGCAACACCAAAAAAGCTGTGCTTCAGCTTGCCGAAAAATTAAAGGCAAACGGTTGTCCCAAGGTGGTAGTCAACGACCTTGCAAGATGCGATATGGCTGAAGCGGTCGAGGATGCATTCCGTTACGGAAAGCTCGTTCTTGCAACTACGACCTATAACGCAGGGATTTTCCCGTTTATGCGTGAGTTTATCGACCATTTGACCGAACGTAATTTCCAAAACAGAACCGTCGCTTTCATCGAAAACGGAAGCTGGGCACCTCTTGCAACCAAGGTTATGAAGGAAATGCTCGCAAACAGCAAAAATCTCCACTACACCGAAAATACCGTAAGAATAATGTCCGCGCTTAACGAAGAAAGCTCGGCTCAGCTTGATGCTCTTGCAAAGGAATTGAGTCAGGAATATCTTGCACAGCAGGACGCTACTGCAAACAAAAACGACCTTACCGCGCTTTTCAATATCGGCTACGGTCTTTACGTTGTGACAAGCAACGACGGCAAAAAGGATAACGGACTTATCGTAAATACCGTTTCTCAGGTAACCAACACCCCCAACAGAATAGCGGTAACGATTAATAAGGATAATTATTCCCACCACGTAATTAAACAAACGGGAATAATGAACGTAAACTGCCTTTCGGTTGAAGCGCCCTTTAAGGTTTTTGAAACCTTCGGCTTCCAAAGCGGACGTAACGTCGATAAATTTGCCGATTGCAAGCCTCTCCGTTCCGATAACGGACTCGTATTCTTGCCTAAGTATATCAACTCGTTTATGTCGCTTAAGGTAGAGCAATATGTCGACCTCGATACTCACGGTATGTTTATCTGCTCGGTTACCGAATCGCGTGTTATTACCAATTCCGAAACGATGACCTATACCTACTATCAAGCAAACGTCAAGCCGAAGCCCAACACCGATGGCAAAAAAGGACACGTCTGCAAGATATGCGGATATGTTTATGAGGGAGATCCGTTGCCCGAAGACTTTATTTGCCCTCTCTGCAAACACCCTGCAAGTGATTTTGAACCAATCGAATAAATACTGTAATATATAATTTTGAACTAACTATCAAGGAGAAACAACAATGAAAGAAGCTAAATTTTATGTATGTGAAACCTGCGGAAATCTCGTAGGAATGATTAACGAATCCGGTGTGAATATGATGTGCTGCGGCAAAAAGATGACCCAAATCGTTCCCGGCACCGTTGAAGCAAGCAAGGAAAAGCACATTCCCGTTGCTACCGTTGAAGGCGACACCGTTAAGGTAAACGTTGGCTCTGTCGACCATCCTATGACCGAAGAACATCTTATCGAATGGGTATATCTCCAAACCTGCCGTGGCGGTCAAAGAAAATGCCTTAAAGCAGGCGATGCACCCACAGTAACCTTTGCGCTTTGCGATGAAAAGCCGATTGCGGTTTATGCATATTGCAATCTCCACGGTTTGTGGAAGGCAGATCTCTGATTGATATAAGCAATCTAAAGAAAAGGAACTGTAATTATGAAATACATATGTGAAGTATGCGGCTGGGAATACGATGAAGAAGTCGGCGCTCCCGAATACGGAATCGAGCCCGGTACCAAATTTGAAGTCCTTCCAGAAGATTTTGAATGTCCTCTTTGCGGCGTAGGCAAAGAAAATTTCGGCAAAGCCGAATAAAGAAAGCGAGTTAGTAAAATGAAAGAAAATTACACCGTTTGTAACTGTATGAAAGTCAGCTTCGGCGATATCGAGGATGCGCTTCACAATCTCAATTCGTTTTCCGACGTGCTCGAAGCATTCAAGGGCGTACAGCTCGCAACCAAGTGTTCAACCGGTTGCGGCGGCTGTCATCAAAAGGTTCTCGACATCATCTCTGAGCTTATGATGGCACCCCCTGCAGAAAAAGCATAAAATATAAAAGGGTAGGGTTTTGCCCTACCCATATTTTTATATAAAGGTAAAAAATTATGGAAATGGTACTTCTAACCGCGCTTGGCGTGGGCGGAGCAACGATAATCGGCTCGATAATCGGGTTTATGTTCAAAAAGCTTTCGCATAAGTTTTCGGATATCGTGCTTTCGTTCGCCGCAGGCGTAATGCTTGCCGCCGCAGTGCTTGGGTTAATTTTGCCCTCGCTTGAATACGGCGGTAAATTCGGACTGTTAATAACAATTTTGGGTGTTTTTGTCGGCGCCGTTTGTCTTAACCTTATCGACAAGCTCGTGCCTCACCTTCATCAGTTTGTTGGCGGCGACAAGGAACATCAAAACAGTAATCTTGATAAGGTTTTGCTGTTTGTTGCGGCAATCGCAATACACAATCTGCCCGAAGGCATCGCCGCAGGCGTTGGATTCGGTTCGGGCGATAATACCCAAGCTTTGATAATCGCAGGCGGTATCGCATTGCAAAATATTCCCGAGGGTATGGTAATTATAGGCCCCATGCTTGCCGCGGGAATAACGCCGAAAAGGACGTTTGTCTGCGCGATGATAACGGGGCTGGTTGAGGTCGTCGGCACGCTTGTCGGCTATTTTGCGGTAAGCATCGCATCGGTCATACTTCCGTTTGCCTTGGCATTTGCAGGCGGTACGATGCTTTACGTTATCAGTGACGAAATGATTCCCGAAACACATGCCCACGGCAACGAAAGAGGCGCAACCTATGCACTTCTTGTCGGATTTTGTCTGATGCTGGCGGTTGACGTCTTATTGTAAATTAAAAACTCTGCTCCGTAAAAGAGCAGAGTTTTTTTACTTAATCAAGCGCGTTTATAAAGTCTGCGTTTGCATCATTTGCGACTTCATAGCTGAACAGCTCGCTTTTTTCGGTACCGTTAATAACGATTTCTGTAATTGTATTATCAGGATTTTCAGAATCTGCTTTTTGAACCTCAAGCACGCAACCGTCACTGATGCCGTTAACCTTTTTAAGGTTGTCGCATCCGTCGAACGAGCCGTAGCCTATCTTTTTAACTGTCGAGGGAATCGTAATTTCGGTAATTCTGTCGCCAACGTGATAAAGATATTTAAACGCCTCTCTTGCTTGAACGCTTTTATCTTCCTTTTCGCCTGCAAGACTGTCAAGGAATTTAACCGTATCGTTATAGCAATCCTCCTCGCTATACGCGTAAACGTCAAGAATGGTTGCAAGACGGTCTTTTTCGCTGAAATCGATAAACGGCTCAAGCTCGTAATAACCGACACCGTTTTCGCTTATCTTTTCGCCGTAGAATGCTTTGAACGTCTTTGCATCTCTTTCGCGGTTTTGACCAACTGAAATTCCGTTCTTTTCGATTCGAGTAACGTCACTTGCGTTTTCAATTTTGCTTACTACCGCGTTCATGCTTTCAAAGGTAAGATAAATCGGAACGTTTTGAATCGTGTCGGAGCTGTTAAGTCCGCAAAAGTTTTTGATTTCAACAACGGTATCACCGTTGGGGGCTTTTTCGGGAATAACAAGGTGAATATCGTTGTCATAATCCTTGTCAACTCTGATTTCCTTAATGTAACAGGTGCCGTCGCCGTTACTGCCAAATACGAAATTATACGGATTTTCGCCGAAAGTTTCGGTTTTAACGTCTTTCCATTCGGGGTTTGTCGCGTCAGCGCCGCAGGCAACAAGAGCCGCAGCACAAAGAATTAAACAAACTACATTGATAATAAGCTTGGGACGTTTCCAGTAAAGTGCGTGTTTAATGCGTCTTTTTGCGTTTCCTCTGCTCTCGCTGAATGCAATCGGACTCGGAGCGGGAAGTCGTTTATCGGTTGCGAAAGAAAGAAGTGCTCTCGCATAATTCTTTTTCATAAGTTCATCTCCTTTAAGTTTGAGAACCTTTTCATCGCAGCTCATTTCCATATCAAGACACATCAATCGAAATGCAAGCCAGCAAAGCGGATTGAACCAATGTACGGCAAGAATCAAAAATGCCATCGGCTTGATAATATGATCTGCTCGCTTGATGTGGCATCTTTCATGGGCAATAATCTGCTCATAGGTGCTTCTGTCAATCCCATAGGGAATATATATTTTAGGACGGATAAAACCGAGCGCAAAGGGTGAGCCAACCTTTTCGGACATAAAAACGTTATCCTCAAATTTGACTGCATTTGCCATCTGACGTTTTACCTTAAAATAGGATATAACGGTGTAGGACAAAGCAACCGCCATACCTAAAAACCAAATTATCATTATAACGGTGTTGATAAGCGCGATTATGTCGAATTTTTCGGCAAATTCAACGCTTGCGCCGCCATTAATAACGAAATTCGGGTCATCAACGGGAAATATCGGTCGCGTTTCGTGCGAAGCATCGACAATAATATCACCGCCGACGTTGGGCAAGGTTGGGGAATCGATCCTGCCGAACCCGAAAATGCTAATAACGGATTTAAAGCTAATCGGGCAAACAAGACGGAATCCGACAACTGTCCAAAGAAGATAGGAAAAGCGTTTGGGCGCTTTGAAAAGAATCGCTCTTACAAGGATGACAGCGAGTATAACGATACCTGCGTTTATACTCATATCAAGAACGGTGTTAAAGAAACCGACCATCTTAATACTCCTTGTATTCGTCAATCAACCTTTTAAGCTCGTCGGCTTCTTCCTCGGAAATCTTTTTTCCGTCAAGAAAAGAAACCAAGAATTTAGGCAAAGAGCCTTCGAAGGTATGCTCAACGAAATGCTCACTCGCAAAGGACTGAACCTTTTCGCGGGGGATAAGCGAAGAAACAACGGTGTTTTCGTTTTTTGCAAATCCCTTGTCGCAAAGCTTTTTAAGCGTTGTGTAGGTCGTGGGCTTCTTCCAACCGAGCTTATCGTTGCAAAGCTCAACAAGCTTGCCCGAGGGCACAGGCTCGTTATCCCAAATAACCGACATAAAACGGTAATCGCTTTCGCATAGCTTCATATTTTCCATAAAAGACACCTCGTCATATAATCTTTGTGTGCACACGGGTTTGTAACAGCCAACCAATCGGCCGTGTTTGGTTTGCGGTTACCAACCTCTGGTGTTAGTCTATAACAACAAACCAAATTTGTCAACCCCTTTTTCAAAAATAATGAAAAAAATTTTCGATGCATATAAACATATATTGACAAAGTGCTCTTTAGTATGGTAATATGATTTGTAAAATTGAAAAAAGGAGTTAGTTATGAAAAAAGTTATCGCTTTCCTCATGACAGTATTGTTTATGGCATCAATGACTGTTCCCTTCAGTACCGCATTGGCAGCACAAAACAATGCGCCTTCTGTAATTCCTGCAATCCGTGAATGGAAGGGAAGCAGTGGCAAATTTACCCCCAATGCGCAAACCGCGCTCGTTAATCTCTCGAGCTCCGAATCTATTGAAAAGGTTCAACGCTTCTTCTCCGAAATGCTTTCTCTCGATTTAAAGATTTCGAACAAAGCAAGCGGCAAAAACGAAATAACCTTTAAAATAGACAAATCGCTTTCGAGCAAGGTTGGTAAAGAGGGTTATACTATCGATGCAACCGCCAATGTTATCGAAATTAAGGCACCCGAAGAAATCGGCCTTCTTTACGGCGGTATTTCGGTTGTTCAAAGCTGTACTGCAGACGGTTTCTTCCCCTGCGGTAAGGCTGTTGACTATCCTGCATATCCTATTCGTTCGGGTATGATCGACGTCGGCAGAGCTTGGATTCCGATGGATTATCTTGATGAAATCACACGCTATATGGCGTATTATAAGATGAACGAAATCCACGTTCATATTAATGATGATGGTTCCAACGGTCACGACGGCTTCCGTTTGGAAAGTGATATTAAAGGTCTTTCTTCTCCCGGTGAACATTATACCAAGGACGAATATCGCGCATACCAAAAGGAAATGCTTAAATACGGCGTTACCGTTATTACCGAAATCGATACACCGTTCCACTCCCGTTGCTATGCAAGAGCGGAAAATCCCCCTCCTTATCTCCCCGGCAATAACCGTTGCCTTGATATTTCAAAGCCCGAAACGCTTGAATTCGTTAAAAAGCTTTTCGCTGAATATCTTTCCGGCGATGACCCTGTATTCGTAAACAAAATCGTACATATCGGTACCGATGAATATCCCCGTGAGTATGCCGAGCTTATGCGTTGGTATACCAACGAGCTTATCGAATATGTTGGCTCGTTCGGTTACAAGGCGCGTTTCTGGGCAGGCTTGGGCCCGGACGGCTTTAAAGGCACAACACCCATTTCCGAAAATGCACAGGTGAACTATTGGGATCACGGCATTTCCGGTTTTGAAGAAACAAAAGCAAGTAAGTACGAAGTAATTAACACCTTAAACAATATCCTTTACACCGTACCTACCACAAACTATAATTTCCCCGACTATTTCGATCTTAAAACGCTTTACAATAAGTGGCAGGTAAATATCTTCTCGCTTTATGAGAACAAAACCTGGGATCCCAACGATGAACGACTCCTCGGTGCATGCTTTGCGCTTTGGAACGATATCCACACCACTTGGAAAGGCGTTACACGTTTCGACATTTTCGACAGATTGCGCGGCATGGTATGCCTTACTGCCGAAAAAACCTGGACCGGTCTTGACACTAAAAACATAACCTATGAGAACTTTAAAGAACGTTATGATAAGCTTTCTCTCCGCGCAGGCGATGCAGACCCCGGACGTCACGCGCTTGTAGGTGATGAAATCAACATCGATTTTGAATCCAATTATTCCGACCTCATCAAGGGCGGTAAGGTTGAAAACGGCAAATTCGTTCTTGACGGTACTTCATACGTAACTCTTGAAAATCGTCTTAAGGATCCCGCTGTCGGCTTCCCCAACACCCTCGAATTTGAAATTCGTCTTGACGAAGCTGCAAAGGCACCTCTCTTTGCAGGTGACGGTGTTGAGATTCTTGCGGATGCAGACGGAAACGGTAATTTCGGATTTACCACCGAATATTACACCTTTACCTACGATTACAAAATGCCTGTCGGCGAAACGGTAAAAATACGTCTTAGCAGTGACCTTACCACCACTTATCTCACTGTTAACGATTCCCTTACTTTTATGCCGTATAACAAGCTTAATCCCAGTAATACGGTTCTTACAACCCTTACAATTCCGCTTGAAGAAATCGGTAAGGGCGTAAAAGGTACTATCGATAACATCAAGGTAACTGCCGAAGCGGTTGATTTGAGCAAAATGCTTGCTAACTACAACATCGCTCTTAATGCCCAAACCTCTGTTTCCGGTCTTGAAGTATATGACGGTCGTCTTACCTCCGACCTTGCGGTTGACGGCGATGACGATACCAGACTTTCGCTGGCTAAGGATAAGGATGAACAGTGGTTGCTTATCGATTTCGGTTCTGTAAAGCCTGTTTCGCGTATCGAAATCAATTTTTACGAGCACGTTTCCGCTTATGAAATATATCTGTCCGAGGATGGAAAGAACTTTACAAAGGTTTACGAAATAAGCGGCGCTGCAGACCGAGTAAAGCAAATCGACACTATTACTCTTGATAAAGCACAAAATGCAAGATATGTAAAATACGTTCAGCTTAAGCGTTGGTATATGCCCGACTGGAACACCTATTACAGCGGCGGTATTTCCGAATTCCGTGTGTTCTCTTTTGATGAAACAGCGTATAGAAAGCTTATCGATGAAGCGTATGAATTCATGAAAACAAGCGATAAGTCTGATCCCAGACGCACAAACGTTAGAAAATATGTAACCGAATTGGAAAATTATATCAATCAGGAAAACATATTTATTTCGAATGCCGAGTATCTGTTTGATCAGCTTACCAAGGCGTTGGATCCCAACGCTCCGATCGAGCCCGATCCCGATGTATCGAATCCCGAAACCTCCAATCCCGATGTGTCGGATAACGATTCGAACACCCCCTCGGATAACTCGGATAGCGCGGACAACTCGAACAACAACCCCAACGGTTCGCCGGACAACACAGATGATACATCTGATGATACACCCGACAATGCGTCCGATACCACAACCGATAACGAATCGAGCGGTGGTATGGTATGGGCGATAATCGGTGCAATTGCGGCAGGCATCGCGGCTGTTGCGGCAGTATTGTTTGTAATTAAAAAGAAAAGGAAAGCGTAAAAAGTGGATAACATCAAAGCAACCGTGAATGATATCGTAACTGAAAACAACACTGCACTTTCGGTGGGAAGCGGATCACTTGCGGTCTATGCAACCCCTTCGATGCTTGCATTGATCGAAAAGGCAGCGTGTGAAGCGCTTAAGGGAGTTCTTGACGAAGCCGAAACTACCGTAGGAACACTTCTTAACGTCAAGCATATCGCTGCAACACCCGTAGGAATGCAGGTCAGCGCAACTGCCGAGCTTGTCGAAAGAGAAGGCAGAAGACTTGTCTTTAAGGTTGTCGCAAACGATGAATGCGGCGTTATCGGCGAAGGTATCCACGAGCGTTTTATTGTAAACTCCGAAAAGTTTATCCAAAAAACCTATTCTAAAAAACAATAACAAAATAAAGTACCGCCGAGAGTTACGTTTGATTGCTCTCGGCGGTACTTTTTATTCGTTTTCAAAATAGGGTTTGGTTCTGTTACAAGTGAAATCATAATAACATTGTCTTGCATTGATAAATTGATATGCCATCATCAATAGCGGACGGATTTCGGGATTGCTCCACTTATGATACACCTTGATTATGCTATCATCCAATGTTAAGCTATCTTCATTCAAAAGACCGTATTTAACAAGTAACGGTTCAATTTCATGGAATCTTTCAAGTGTGATACCGATTCTTTTAGCCATCATATCCGCCGTATATTGACCTGTTTCGGTTGTACTTTGCGTGAAAACAATTGCCTTCATTCCATCTTCCGAAGCAAGTAATGAGAAGAATTCACCAAAGTTCTTTTCAGACAATAATTTTTTTGATATTTCCGGAGTATCACTGACAGCACAAAAAAATGGAAAGTTTTCTACAAGCGACAAATATGTTGTTCCTTCATCGTTGATGATTTGTGATGTTATTTGCTGATTGCCTCGATTCTTGTCAATAACATCTTTTAATAGCGGTCGGCGTTCATTCCCGAAATATGCGCTTTGTACGGTCCATATAGTATCAAACAAAAATTTGAACAAATCTATTCCTTCATCTTGGTAGTGTGTCTTTTGAAGGCAAAACTTAAACAAATCATCAAGGATTTCGTCTTGAGAGTAATCAGATATTTTCGTTTCTACTCCGAACAAGGCATCAATAGACGCACCCAAAACCTTAGAAATGGTCGGCAATAAATATGTGTCGGGAACCCCGCCATTTTCCCATTTTGATACAGCTTGTCCCGAAACGCCTACTAATTCTCCGAGCTGTTCTTGCGTATACCCTTTTAGTTTTCTATATTTTGCAATCTTTTCTCCAATTTTTGGTTCCATAAAGATCTCCTTATTTTCATCATCACCGGTGTGAACTTATTATATCACAAATCAAGGTTTGATACAATAGAGGTAATGTTACGTTTCACAACTGTGAGTTGAATTTTGCATCTACAAATACAATGCTTTTTTCCTGTCAGTCGGTAATGCATTCTTAAAACTGTCCTTTAGAACCCGAGTCAAAACCGCTCGATTTTTTATTGCCGAACAAAATGCGCTTCGTTCCGCTTCGGTATATTCATTCCCCAAGCCGCTTATTGGGTCGTAAAATGAAGAATAAGTGAAAATACAAACCCCGTCGGCATTTGTATTAACAATGCTTTCAAACGATCTTTTAAGAATATCCTTGTTGTCACGCCATTCATATTTCCCGAAATTTCCTGCATAAGTGTCTTCAACACCCTTGCTTCCCAACTCGCATTTTGCGGCAGAAAGCCCTATATAAAGCTTTATATTATCGTTTTTAACGGCTGAGCTCCAATCGTTTAATACCTGGTCAAACGGGCAGGTCGAATTCAAAAAACCGAAATAAAGCTGCGGCATAATATAGTCTACAAAACCGTCGCTTTCCAACCACTTGTAAATATCTACGTACCATCCGTTTTCGAGTGAATAAATGTTTCCCGCAGGCGCAATACCGAACACCTTGTCCTCATAAGTATGCACAACGTCGTATAAAGCCTTAACCGTTCTATCGATATTGGCGCGGCGAAAATTACCGATATCCGAATATCCGCTTAAAAGAAATTCGCGCTCGTCTTCAAGCTCGAATTCTGTCGGGTAAAAATAATCGTCAAGGTGTATTCCGTCAAAGTCGTACTTGGTAAGTATTTCTTTCACTCCGTCAACTATTAATGCAGTTACTTCTTCATAACTCGGGTCAAGATAAAGCAAACCGTCGTTTCCGAGCTCTAAAAGCTTTCCGACCCCCTCAAGATACCAATCATAAAGCACGCCGTTGCCGTAATTAACCAATTCGCTTTCACTGCAAAGCCGAAACGGGTTAATCCAAGCGTGTATCGATAACCCCTTATCTGCGGCAATATCTAAAAAAATCTGTATTGCATCGTATTCAATATTACCGCCGTAGCTTCCTGCTATATATTTTGAAGTTGGATAGATTTCGCTTTCATACATACTGTCGCCGTTTGGACGTACCTGTAAAAATACGGTATTAAACCCGTCACGTACAAGGTTATTCGTAAGCAATTCAACCTTTTGACGGTAATCTGCTTCGTCGCGTTGCTTGTTGCCGTCGCGGTAAATCGGATGCATATCAAACTGCGAAACCCAAATGGCGTTAATAAAATTATTTTCGGGTTCTTCTTCCGATGCTTGATATTCGCTTTCTTCCGCAAAAAGCTTAATTTCGGCAACCGAAAAGGTGTTTTCAATATAAACGTCATCACTTTTGTAAACGGACACACTGCAAGAATTCAAGAAAAATATAAACGTCAAAGCACAAAATAACTTCTTCAATTTTACCACCCGTTAGAGTGTATTGCAAAAATCAAAAAGTTATGCTATCATAAAATCAATAAATTGTTGCGAGGGAAAAATGACTGTAAAGCTTTCCGAAAAGGCAAAGTTAATAATTGATTCGTTAAAAAATTGCGGATTTGAAGCGTTTGCGGTCGGCGGTGCGGTGCGTGATTCCTTAATGGGAAGGGTAGCGGATGATTTTGATATAACGACTTCTGCAAAGCCCGAAGAAACAAAAAAGGTGTTTTCGCTCTTTAATGTTATCGACACGGGCATAAAACACGGAACAGTTACCGTTTTGGTTGATGATACACCTTTTGAGGTAACAACCTATCGCTCGGAAAAGGGATATTCCGATTCGCGTCATCCCGATTCGGTAAGCTTTGTAAGCGATATTACCGAAGACCTTGCAAGGCGCGATTTTACGATGAACGCAATTGCCTATTCACCCTATGACGGAATAATCGACCCGTTTTCGGGATATGAAGATATTCGCAACAAAATTATACGCACAGTTGGGGATCCTTACAAAAGGTTTTCCGAAGATGCGTTGAGAATACTTCGTGCACTGCGATTTTCTTCTGTTCTTGGCTTTGAAATCGAGGATAATACCGCAAAAGCAATTTTTGCACTCGCCGAAAACCTAAAATTCGTTTCAAGCGAACGTATTTATGCAGAAATAAAAAAGCTTATTTGCGGCGCAAATGCGCAAATTGTCATTAATGAATACCTTCAGGTCTTCAAAACGATTCTGCCGATTAACGGCGATTATAAAGCAATTCATAAGCTACCGAATGATAGCGCGATGCGGTTATATTGCCTTTTTGGAGAATCATATAAAGAAGCGTTAACCGTTTTACGCGTGGATAATAAAGTAAAAGGAGCGTGTGACGTTCTCGCTTCTTCAAAACCCATTCCGACCGACCCTGTAAAAGTTAAATTTTATATTTCCTCCCTTGGCAGAGAGCACGCGAAAACGGTAATTGCGTACAGAAAAGCGATTTTTAACGAAGACGCCGTAAATATTGCATCGTCAATATTAAACAGCGATTCACCATTGTTTTTATCTGACCTTGCGGTTAACGGAAACGATTTGTTCGATATAGGCTTCAAGGGAAAAGAAATCGGTGAAATGCTGAACGCGTTACTCGAGTCGGTGATAAAGGGCGAAACGAAAAACGAAAAGAATGCTTTGCTTGATTATGTCCGTTATCTAAACGAAAAAGATTAAAGGTATTATACCTTTGGGAAGGGAATTATAAAAAAGTCACCTTTGTTTTAACAAAGGTGACTTTTTGTACGAAAGAGTAAACAAACGGAGCAGAATTGAGGTAAGAGTAAGCAAAAGCACATCAGACTTATTTATATTGTTGCGGCAAATGCTGTAGTAATGAGTCCGAATGCGCTCCGATTACAATTTTGTCGGTTACTTCTGTAACTATAAAATCTTTTTCTTGATGATCGTTAATTAGATCATATTCGTCATTATATATAATTTCTTTTCCATACCAAGCCTTATTGGATTGCGGCGTAAGTTCGAGATAGACAAGTTTTTCTTCTGCCTCAAAAGTAAGAATTGTATGCGGAGTCCTTTTAACAGTATGATAGAGTAGCCAAATTCTGCTTTTTATGTTTATTTTATCCAAGATACATTTCATTACGATTACCGCATCGATGCAAGTTCCGATTTTTTGTTTCATGGTATCTTGGGGATCTTGTATACGATAGATGCTTTTTAGCAAATTGAAAAACTCTTCATCAAAACAATTGCTGAAATTAGGTGCGTACTTTCTGCCATCATAATAAAATCCATACCGATAGCCGTTTTGATAGAGTTCTTGTCTTAAAATATCACATATTTCCGTGATTTTCATTTCTTTCACATTGATCACCTAATCTATTTCTTCTCTGACAGGAACATTTCGAGATTGATTGCGTGATGGTACTTGATAGATGCTTTTTTATCTTTTTCAATCATAAGCGTGGAAAGATCAATATCATTAATTGCAGCAATCGCAACAATGTAATGTATCATATCCACAAGTTCGGTGCCTAATTGTTCCCGGAGATCTTTTTCATCAGCGTTTTTGCGACCGGCTCGCTTGTTCAAAACCTCGGCAACCTCACCGATTTCCTCAACCAGCTTCATAAACAAGCCTTGTTCATTGGCCCACCCACGGTATCGTTTCGCCAGGTATGTCTGAAGTTCTTCAATGGAAATTTTCATTTTATGTTCTCCTTTAGCGTTTTGCAATTAGCGATCAACATTCTTTTAATGCCACCACAAATTATTGTGCTTTTCAATGATATATCGCTAACGCGGCATGATATACGGCTTGCGCGGCATGATATACTTGCTTCGCAAGCATGATATAATATCCGTTCCTCATATGCCGCAGGCATATATCATCTTTATGGATATGCCTTCGGCGTATCCATAAAGGAAATCATATCGAAGATATATCACCCGTTCCGCAAGGAACGGATATCATTATAAAAAACCTCTTTTGCCAGTAGACAAAAGAGGTTTTTTGCATGGTGCCGGAAGCGGGGGTCGAACCCGCACGGTATCGCTACCACTGGATTTTGTGCCCAGGACGTCTGCCAATTCCAACATTCCGGCAATTATTCAGCGCATTGTTATCGCGCAAGGAGTATTATATCACATTGTTTTTCATTTTGCAAGAGTTTTTTTACTTTAGTTCAAAGATTGACATACAATTTTTTTGTGTTATAATATAAGAGCAATTAAATTATTTGGAGTTGTTTTTGTGTATAAATTTTTCAGACCCAATTCGTTGATCGATGAAGCTCAAGCTTTTTGCAGAAAACGCAGCTTTTTCAAGGTTTCAATAACCTTCCTTTTGGTTTATATGATTGGTTCATTCCTTGCAAATATGCTGATGTCCGCCCCGTTGATGACTTACGTTATGGGCGATTCGGAAATCATCGAGATTATGGGAAGCAATCTTTCTGTTGAAGAATATAACGACAGAATAAGCAATGCTTTATCGCGCATTTACGAGGAAATGCCCGATTGGATGAACGCTTTGACTCTTTATGCGACGATTGCCACGATTGCCGTCGTTATATTCTATTGCACAAGGTTAGAAAAAAGACGTCTGTTCACAATCGGATTCCGTTTAAAAGGTGCTGTTCTTGAATATTTGGCAGGTATTGTTATCGGCTTGCTTCTTTTCTCGGCTGTATACGGTATCGACCTTTTAAGCGGCGAGTTTGTATTTGGCGGCATTAACAAAAGCCTTTCTGTAAGCACTTTGCTTTTGTTCTTCTTCGGCTTTTTAATACAAGGCGCAAGTGAAGAAATATTACTGCGCGGTTACTTTTTTGTTTCAACCGCCGCGTGCGGAAACGTTCCCGTTGCGGTGTTTGTTAGCTCTGGACTTTTCGCGGCAATGCATCTCGGCAACACGGGAGTAAGTATTATAGCCGTTCTCAATATTTTCCTTTTCGGAGTGTTTGCGGCGCTTTATTTCTTAAGAAGAGGCAGTATTTGGGGCATCTGTGCGATACACTCGATTTGGAATTTTGCGCAAGGTAATATTTTCGGTTGCAGAGTCAGCGGACTTCAGATATCCTCTTCTGTTTTTGAAACAGTCGGAAACGGCGGCGTTTGGAGCGGCGGAGCCTTCGGGCCCGAGGGCGGATTGGGTACAACCGTTGTATTAACGGTTGCGATTTTCATAGTAACCTTTATGAAAAATAAAAATATCGACGGATTTTATATAAGAAAAGTTTCCGAATCAAAAAGCAGATTTTATTAAAAAATAACCGCTTCGAAATGAGGCGGTTATTAATTTGTCAAAATTCGTATACGCGCATATACTTCCATTGGAGGTGAAAAATATGGCGTATATTAGTTGCAAGTGCGGTTGCAGCTGCGCTTTAATTGCAATTGTTGCAAGTGTTATCATCGGTGTTGTTGCTGCGTTTTTGCAGATTACGGGAGTCATAGCAATTTTGCCCGTTTTCCTTTGGGTTGTTTTGGGCATTGCAGTGGCTTATCTCGCTGTAATAACCATTGCCGCGGCAGTAGCAAACGGTTATGACGGTTGCGGCTGTAAGTGCAGCATCCTGTCGGTCGTGATTGCCGGTATCTTGGGCTCGATTCTTTTATCGGTCATCTTATTGGCAGTTGGTGTAACGGCAGGTAGCGTTGCAAGTGCTATTCTTACTGGCTTGCTTTTGCTTTCGTTCTCTTTGCTTATAACGGGCACTGCTTGTTTCGCAAGATGTCTTGCCGATTGCGGTGAGTGAAAAAATTAAGGGTTGCTTCACGCAACCCTTTTTGTTTATAACAAAAGAAAATATATTGACTTTTATGAAAATTGATGTTATAATCAATTTCGCGCCTGCAAAAGTGGGTGCTATGCTGGTGTGGCGCAGGGGTAGCGCAATTGATTCGTAATCAATAGGCCGAGGGTCCGAATCCCTCCACCAGCTCCAACGGGCATTTTCGAGGAAACACCTTGAAAATGCTCGTTTTTTATTGTGCCGCAACGGCTTGTTTCTTGCTTGGTTTTGGGTGCCTTCGGAGATGTTTTCCTATCGGTTTGTTCGCCCATATACTTAACGGCAAGACCAAGGGACTTTTCAAAATCCTTTATGTGATAATTCAAAAAGACAGCCGCTCAATATGAGCGGCTGTTTTTATGCCATACATTTTGGGGGACAAAGCTTATAAGGCGTGTTCAAGTATTTCTTTGCTAATCTTTATAATAAGCAACTGCAAGATCAACTACCAAGCCGTAGCTTTTCGTGCCTGCCTGTTGTCCTTGCGACTGAAGGAAAGCGTTATTTACTGCGCCTGCAACGTTGCTGGCAGTGCTTTCGCGGTATTTATCAAAGAAAATTGAATAGGCGACAAATTCTTTTTGAACTTCAACAGGCAGATAATTGGTGTAATATTGCTTGTAAAGCTCCTTATTCGCACGCGATAGCGCGGAATTAAGGTAATTCGCCATATTTGCATAGGCGCTGTAGCGGATATAATCGTCGCCACTGCCGATGCACACCAAGAAAGCAACGAAGTTTGCCTCATCCTCGCGCGCAATACCGCGCTGATGCGCCATTTCGTGCGCCATAGTAAAAGGCATTAAATAGTCGGGATAGTTTGTGTTAATATTCGATTCGCCCGTCATAAAGGTGTAAACACCCGAAATGTGCGTGTAGGTCATCGCTTCTGAAAGCGCAACCGCCTTTGGCGTTGAATCAAAGTGAGAGATATAATCGACGCTATCGGCATATTTACCAAACGCAACGTTCATCTTTTCGACAAGCGTTTCGTAATCATACGGCATTATCGAAGCGCCCGAAATATCGAATTTTACCTTTCTGACCAAGCCCTTTAACTCTGTCGATACTTTGACCGACGTTGTATAAAGCTCTTCTGCCGAAACCGCTTTTTGTTCAAGGTCAAGGTTTACCGCAAGCTTTCTTCTGCTGTAAGCAGGGCCAAAGGCTGCAAAAAACAGAGTGGCTACAACCATTATAATGCATATCATAGGTCGCAACCAGCGGTAGAAATTACGGTCGCTGTTATCTCTGCGTGAAGAAACCGTCGATGCAACGATATATGCAAGTGCGATAATCGGAAGCGAAACAATAACGCATTCCGCAAGCGAAAAGGGAAACCATCCCGTAAGCTTTGCAAGAATGAATCGCATCCAATGTGCGGGATATTTCGTCCATATCTCGGCAAACTCGGGAATAAAACGCGAAAGAATATATATCGCCGAGGATGCCAAAAACGACCAACCGATAATTTTAAAGCCGCGTGTGAACATACCGCCTTCGCGCATCCGCTTAATAGGGTTACGCGAACGCTTTTTCGGTTTTTCCTCATCGGTTAAAATCGCTTCGCGGTTTTCCGAAGCTTCGTCGGTATTAATAGTTACTTCTGCAGCTTCTGTTGCTTGAGCGTTTTCTTGATTTATCTCTTTATTTCGTGGCTCCATCCAAACTCATCTTTCTTTTCACCGAACTGAATGCCGGTAATTTCATCGTAAAGCATTTGCGAAACAGCGCCGATTTCGTTGTTGTTGATAACGAGCTTTTTGCCGTTCCAATCGAGAAGACCAACGGGAGAAATTACTGCTGCAGTACCGGTACCGAACATTTCCTTCAATTCGCCCTTAAGACCTGCTTCGTAAACCTCGTCAATCGAAATTCTGCGTTCTTCAACCTTGTAGCCCTTTGCGGTGAGGAAGGATATAACGGAATCTCTGGTAACACCGGGAAGAATATTGCCCTCAAGCTTAGGAGTAACAACGGTATCGCCGATGATAAAGAACACGTTCATTGCGCCTACTTCGTCGATATACTTATGTTCAATACCGTCGAGCCAAAGAACCTGAGCGTAACCGAGCTGTTCAGCCTTTTCCTGACCCTTAAGCGACGCCGCATAGTTACCGCCAACCTTAGCGTAACCTGTACCGCCTTTAACAGCGCGAACGTATTCGTCTTCAACACAAATCTTAACGGGTGCAAGACCGCTTGCGTAATATGCGCCAACGGGGGAGAGGATTATCATAAATTTATAGGTGTGCGAGGGGTGAACACCAAGGAAGGGGTCGGTAGCGATGATAAAGGGACGGATATAAAGCGAGGTGCCGGGGTTGGTGGGGATCCAATCCTGATCAACAAGAACCAATTCCTCGATCGCTTGAAGCACGTCGTCGGGGTTAACCTCGGGGATGCACATTCTAACGTTGGTGTTGTTCATTCTTTCGATATTCTTTTCGGGACGGAAAAGCAAAACTCTGCCATCCTTTGCACGGTATGCCTTCATACCCTCGAACATTTCCTGACCGTAGTGGAAGACCATCGAAGCAGGAGAAAGCGAAATTTCGCCAAAAGGTACTATTCTTGCATCGTGCCAACCTTTTTCGGTCGAATAGTCCATGATAAACATGTGGTCGGTAAATATCTTGCCGAATCCCAAAGCGCCTTCGGGCTTTGCCTTCGGGGTGGTTGTGAGTGTACGGGAAATTTGCATTTTAAAAATCCTTTCGTTTTAAGAGAAAATTATAAATTTACAAGATGATTATACAACCAAAGCCTTGGTTTTTCAATAGCTTTTCGAAAATTATTGCTTGACAAAAAGATATTTTTGTTATATAATGGATGCATAATTGGGTTTATATGGCGAATCTTGGCATTTGCTGATAAACCAATGAGAAGTTTAATCGGAGGACTATTCCAGTGGCGCACTTATCCGGAATCCTTGGATTCCTTAAGAAAAACCGAATAGTGTTAGTTTCCGTTTTAGTGTTTGCTTTGGCGCTTTGTTCTGTGTTTGCTTTCGCAGGCAATAACAGCGATGATATTTCCGAAGAAGCTATTTCTTCCGAGAAATCTACATCCAATGAAACCGTCTCCAAGGAGGAAGCTCTTGTTTCCGAAGACGGCAAGCTTTTCGGTAACGGTGTTTACGTTGACGGCTGCTTCGTAGCGGCAATCGATTCCGAAGCTGAAGCGAATTTCGTTCTTACCGAAATCCTTTCTATCCGCGTTTCTTCTCTCGGCATTTCTTCTGCCGAAGAGGTTTATTTCAACAATAAGGTTGAAGTTATTTACGGCGAATATCCCGAAGAAGCTTATACCGATTCCGAGGGTCTTGCTTCGATGTTAGGTAAAAAAAGCACTTCCTACGTTTCCGAATCCGTAAGTGATTACAACGGTGTGGTTCTTCCCGTAACCCTTTCGGTTTGCTCGGTTGAAACCTTTACCGAAACAATTACTCTTGAATACGAATCTAAAACCGTTTATACCGATGCGCTCAAGGATGGCGCACAAAAGGTTATCTCTAAAGGATATAACGGCGAGGGTAAGCAAACTTACAGAGTAGTTTCTGTTGACGGTGTCCAATCCGAAAAGAATGTTGTTTCTCTTGACGTTATCACAGCCCCCACGGCTGAAGTTGTTCAAGTAGGTACTCGCGCAGGCGGCAAAACCGTTGCGTCGCTCGGTACTTTCCAAAAACCCTACGACGGACAAATTACTTCCTACGTAGGACCCAGATGGGGCAGAACCCATAACGGTATCGATATCGTAGCACACGACGGTCCCTGCAAAGGCGATCCTGCTTATGCGGCTGCTGACGGTGTTGTTGTTAGAGCAGATAAGTACGGCGGATACGGCAACTGTGTTATCGTTGATCACGGTAACGGCATCCAAACCCTTTACGCACACTTCACCTCTATAAGCGTTAAGGTTGGCGATGTTGTTAAAGCAGGTGATGAAGTCGGTAAGATCGGCAGTACCGGTAATTCTACCGGACCTCACCTCCACTTCGAGGTTCGTGTTGACGGCGAAATCGTTAACCCCTTGATATTTGTAGATTACGAATAAAAATTAAAGCTCCGAAATTTCGGAGCTTTTTTATATTTAAAATTATTTGTATAAAATAAAAGAGCCGGTAAACCCGACTCTTTTTGTTTTTAAACTGTAGGTGCTTGGCAATCGCCCAAGATAAGGAGGATAAGCAAAAGAAGAATTTGAATACCGAGGAATATTGCTCCCGATTTCATATCGGGCTTTTTGACCTTTATGTTCAAAACAAATCCCAATGCAAGAGCAACGAGTGCGATTCTGAAAATCCAAACAGTAGCCGAAGCGGGGATAAACGTTGTAAGCACGAACAAAGCACTTATAACTACAGTTGACATAGGAATCGGAATACCGCGGAAGGTATTCATCGGCTTGCCTTGATTCTTAAAGGACAAGGTGTTGAAATAAGCAAGTCTGATAGTACCGCAAGCGATGAAGAAGCAATATACAAGCACGTCAAACCAACCGTCAAAACCGAAATTGTAGGCGATTACACACGGTGTAACACCAAAGCTTACGGTGTCGCAAAGGCTGTCAAGCTGAACGCCGTAAAACTTTTCGTGGGCGGTTCGATTGGGCTTTGAACGGGCAATTTTGCCGTCAAACGTATCGCAAAGACAAGCAAGAAACAACATGTAAATTGCGAATTTAATATTTCCGTTAGCCGCAAGGAAACAAGCGGTTACCGATGATATCAGACCAAACAGCGTTACCGTGTTTGCCAGTGAATAAAATCCGATAAACATAATATCCTCCAAATCACTTATACCTATCGATGCTTTTCAGCTCGTAGTATAATTTCTTAAAACTTTCGTGTCTTGAATTTGCAATTTTTTCATCAGCAACCGCATCTGCGACGCCGCACTCCGTTTCTTTTGTGTGAGTGCAGTCTGCATATCTGCAATCGACTTCAAATTCTGCAAATTCGGGGAATAGGTTATGCAATTCTTTGTGGTCAATCTCGCAATACAACTCAGTATTTACTGCCGTGAAGCCGGGTGTGTCTGCAAGATAAGTGCCGTTGCCCAACGGGAAAAGCTTGGTTGTGCGCGTTGTGTTTTTTCCGCGTGCAATCTTTTCGGAAAGCTCGCCGGTTTCCAATTCAAGAAAAGGATAAAGCGCGTTAATAAGCGTTGATTTGCCAACGCCCGATGCACCGCAAAAAACACAAATTTTTCCGTTTAGAAGCTTGCGTACTTCTTCAATTCCTTCGTTGGTTTTAGCACAGGTTTTTATGACAGAATAATTGGTTTTGCTGTAAATTTCGCTAATTTCCGCACAATCCGCAAGGTCACTTTTTGAAATGATTACAGCGCATTCAATGCCGTTCTTTTCCGCAAGGACTGTAAGTAAGTCGATGTTATAAAGATAAGGCGCAGGGTCCTTCGGAGCAACCACCATACAAAGCAAATCGATATTTGCGACAGGCGGACGCACCAAAAAGTTTTTTCTCGGGAGCAGGGAAGTAATAAATCCCTGCTCGTCGCCGTTATCGCGGAACAAAACTTTGTCGCCCGCGACTATTTTTCCATCATTTTTGCGTACCCTTGTGCCTGAACGGCAATAAAACGTTTGATTCCCCGATTCGACTGTATAAAGTCCGTTAACACCGGAAAGTATCAATCCTTCTTTTTCCATTAACCCCAAAAACCACCCTCTGTGTTGCTGTTTTCGATGATAACGTTGCTGTTGTCCAAAGGATCACCGGAAACGTCGGGACCGCTAATATCGGCAGTGTATTGAATGACTATCAAATCAACACCGACAATTTCGGCTGTTATGGGTGTATCTGCGGGAATGCTTTGGTAAAATACCGTGCTCGTGCCGTCATATTCAAGAGTGTTTACGCATCCGAGACGCAATAAGGTGTCAATAAACATAATCAAATTATCGCCATATTGCACACGCGCTGCTTCAATATATTCTTTGTTAGCGACGTTTGCGGTGAAATAACGGGTATAAAGCTGAATCTGTTTATCGGGTGCCGCTGCAATGAGCATTGCCTGCGCTTCTTCGGGGGTAAAGCCGACAAAATTGGGCAGACCCGTGGGCATAACGCCGATTGTAATTGTTACTATCGTGCCTTTGGGACTTATCGTGCCTGCGTTAATGCTCTGACTCAAAACCGTGTTGTTGCCGTCAATCACTTCGAGATATTCAACAGCAACCTCATATCCTGCGTAAGTTTTTGCGAACTTAATAGCTTCAAGCTCGGTCATACCGATCAAATCGGGTAATTTCGCAGTGTTTGTTGACGAGGTTTTAGAACAAACGTAAACGGTAATGGTATCGCCGACCTTCGTTTCCGTTCCTTCGGGAGGGAAGGTTCCGATAACCTGACCGTTGTGATAATAAGGATTTTCGTTATCTGCAACTTCTTCGAAAACACAAGCAAGCTCAAGGTTCTTTAAAAGCATAGTAACCGAGGTCTTGGGCATACCCATAACCTTGGGAATAATAACTTTTTTAGAGCGGTTGATGGTTATCGAATCGAATTCGAGCTGTCCGCCCGATGAGATTTTACTAATATGACCGCCTGCAGGCTCGGTTGCAAGAATCATATTGTTTTCAACGTCGTCGCGGCTGTCGTAAATGATTTCACCGACAATAAACTTAGCTCCGTATTTTCCGTTACGCAAATCGTTTGCGAGCGTGTTGGTGTAAAGCTTGCCGGTAAGGTCGGGATAGGTAATTTCAATACTGTCATCGCCTTGCGAGAAAATACTTTCAAGCACGGGCGTAACGAGCATTATAGCGAGTATAAGAGTTACAATAAAGAAGGGAATTGCAACGCCTGCGATAATCGGGAACATCGAACGGCTGATTTTCTTTCTCTTCTTTTTCTTCTTTTGCGCGGCTTTTCCGTTTGCATTGGGCGAAGTCTTTTTACCTGCGCCGCCGTTTGCATTCGACTTTCCGCTTGCTTTTTTACCAAGTGAATCAGCGATTTCTTCATCACCGTAGGGCTCGATTTCGGCAGTGGAGATCATATCTATCGAAACGATACTGCTTTTTCCCGCGCCCTCTTCTGCGGCGTTGGGGTTCATCGCAAAAATAACGTCGGGATTGCGAAGCACCCATTCGATTGCCTTTGCCATGGTATGCGCCGATTGGAATCTGTCGGAAGGCGACTTTTCCATCGCTTTAAGGATGATTTGCGAAACTCCGACAGGTACGTCGAGAATAATATCTCTCGGATGAACAGGGTCATCATTTACCTGCATCATCGCAACCTCCATAGGAGTTTCCGCGGTGAAGGGAAGTGTGCCCGTTACCGCTTCATAAAACATAATACCGACAGAATAAAGGTCGGAATAATAATCGGTTTCTTTACCGCATGCCTGCTCGGGCGAGATGTAATAAACCGTACCGATTGCCTTTTCGTCCTTGTTGTCGGAAACCGAATTGGGAAGCTTGGCAATGCCGAAATCGGTAACCTTAATGTCACCGTTCTTCATAAGCATTACGTTTTGCGGTTTAATATCTCTGTGAATAATACCCTTGCTGTGTGCATGTTCAAGCGCACGCAGGATTTGAAGAATGTAAATACAAGCTTCTTTCCACGAAATAGCGCCCTTGTTGTCAAGGTATTCACGTAATGTAATGCCGTCGAGGTATTCCATAACGATATATTTAATATCGGGATATATCGCAACGTCAAATACATTTACGATGTTTTTGTTGGAAAGCATTGCAACAGCTTTTGATTCGTCGATAAATCTTGCTTCGGCTTGTTGGTTGCCGTTATATTCGTCATTAAGAATCTTAATGGCTACAATACGGTTCATAACAAGGTCTTGTGCCTTAAGAACACAAGCCATTCCGCCCATACCGACTAATTCAAGTATTTTATATCTGCCGTCAAGAACTTTTCCTACAAACCCTTCGTATCTATTCATAGTAGGTTTTCCTTTCGTGCACTAAGTACGATTTTTATAAGATTTTGCGGTTTTTTATTTTTCGCCGCCAAAAAGTACTGCAGTAATATTATCAAGTCCGCCGTTTGTATTTGCCTCTGCAATAAGCATATCGGTGCGCGATTTGTAAGACGGTCGCTTGGAAGCGTAAGCTCCCATTATGATTTCACCGATACGGTCGTTGGAAACGTGGTTGGTCAAACCGTCTGTACAAAGCAAAATTCTGTGATAATTATCGATTCTGAAAAAATCACCCTCGACGGTTTCGTTAACACCCAATGCTCTTAAAATAATGTTTTTGTTCGGGTGTGTTGCCGCTTCCTCTTGTGTTATTTCGCCCTTATCTATAAGATACTGAACAAACGAGTGGTCTTTTGATACCTGCTGAATAACACCGTCGGTCTGTCGGTAAATTCGGCTGTCGCCGACGTTTAATGCGAATGTACCGCAAAGACAAACCAAAACTGCGACAAGAGTTGTGCCCATACCCTCATATTCGGGCTCGGAAAGCGATTTTCTGTAAACCGCATCGTTTGCGGCATCCAGCGCTTCCTTCATAAGAATTTTTACATCCTGTTCGGAAAAATCATCGGCACTTCTTGCGGAAAACGCCTTTTTGATAACGGTAGCAAAGTTTTTAACCGCTAAACCGCTTGCAATATTACCGCCCTTTGCACCGCCCATTCCGTCACAAACGACAGCGCAGAAATAACCGCTTTTAGAGAAGACGGCAAAGCTGTCTTGATTATTTTTTCTTTTCATACCGACGTCGGTTTTAGCACCGTATTTCAAAGCCGTTTCTCCTCCTTTTTGTTATTTTTTGTCGTTTTCTTCGGCACGCAGCTGTCCGCACGAAGCATTGATGTCAGAACCCAATCTGCGTCGTACCGTTACGCTTATTTTATATGTTTCAACCGTTTCTGTAAATACCTTTATGGCATTTTTTTCGCTTCTTTTAAAGTTTTTTTCCTTAATCGGATTAACGGGAATAAGATTAACGTGGCAAAGCATTCCCGAAAGAAGTCGGCCAAGCTCGTTAGCGTGTTCTTTTGAATCGTTTACGCCGTCAATAAGCGCATATTCGAATGAAATTCGTCTGCCCGTCTTGTCAATGTACCTTCTGCAAGAGTCTAAAAGCGCCTTTACAGACCATTTGTTAGCAATCGGCATAGTCTGCTTGCGGATGTCATCGTTGGGCGCATGGAGCGAAATCGAAAGTGTGATAGGCAATCCCTCGTCAGCAAGACGGTCGATTTTATCAACAAGACCGCAGGTGGAAAGCGAAATATGCCGAAGACCGATATTCAAACCGCTTTCGTGATTGACCAAACGCAAAAACTTCATAACGTTGTCATAGTTATCAAGCGGCTCGCCCATACCCATAAGCACAATGTTTGAAACACGCTCGTTAAGGTCGCGTTCCGCTTCAAGTATCTGCAAAAGCATTTCGGACGGTGCAAGCGAACGCACAAGCCCTGCTTTTGTACTCGCGCAAAACGCGCAACCCATTCGGCAACCCACCTGAGTTGAAATACACATCGTATTGCCGTGATGATAACGCATAAAAACGCTTTCAACCGTTTCGCCGTCGTGTAGCTCGTAAAGATATTTAACTGTGCCGTCGATAGAAGAAACAAGCTTTCTTCTTATCTTTGCGGTCGGGATAAAAGCCGACTCTCCAAGCTTTTCCCTGAAAGACTTCGGTAAGGACGAAAATTCGTTAATATCTCTCGCACCCTTGTAAAGTCCTTCGAAAATCTGTTTTCCTCTGTATTTCGGTTCTCCCAAGTCAACGCACATGGCGCTTAACTCCTCGGGAAACATTGAAAGCAGATCAAACGTCATAATTTAATACTCCCGTATAATCTTTGCCATATAAAACCCTTCTTTTGCTTCTGAAAAAGGAAGGAAAGTTTTATCTTCAATCAGTTTGTAATTGGCATTTTTATCAATAAAGTCGCCGACAATATCTTCGTTTTCAAGCTTGTTTATCGAGCAGGTGGAATAAACCATCACACCGCCGACCTTAAGATATTTCGATGCCGATTCGATTATCGCCCTTTGCGTAGCATAAAGGCCCGAAAAATCCTTGGGCGATTTATATTTAATTTCGGGCTTGCTGCCCATAACGCCAGTACCGCTGCAGGGTACGTCGCATATAACGCGGTCGGCTGTGCCGATCAAATTATCCTTTGCGGTTTTCGCATCGTGCTTTTCGGTATGAATGATATCAATGCCGAGAATCGACGCGCTTTTTTCAATAAGCGGAAGCTTGTTTGCGTGCAAATCAAACGAATAAATACAACCTTTGCTTTGCATATCAATAGCCGCGCCGAGCGTTTTTCCGCCGGGGCAGGCACAAACGTCGATAACCGTGTGTCCGCTTTGAGCGTCAAGCCATTTTACCGCCGTTTGCGACGCAAGACCTTGTACGTAAAATTCACCGCTTTCAATCAAGCTCAACCCAACGGATGAATTCTTGCACATAACCGTCGTGTCGCCTAAAATTTCACCGCAAACTCTTTCGGCAACCTGTTTTGCATTGCTTTTAAGAGTGTTGACTCTTAAAAACAAGGGCAATTTACCGAAAAACGCATTGAAAATTTCACCGTAGCAATCGGGATACTGGCTTGACAAAAGGTCAAAAAGCTCTTCGTTTACCGAATACTTAATATGGCCCTTTGCATTTTCTATCTTTTTGTAAATATCTTCTTTATTTCGGCAAATATTACGCAAAACCGCATTAACAAACCCTGCGGATTTACTGCCGAAAATGGCTTTTGCAATCGTAACCGTTTCATCGCAAGCGGCGCTGTCGGGCACTCGGTCCATATAAAGGATTTGATAAACGCCCGTCATAATAAGAAGCTTAATATCGTTTTTTGTGTTTTCACGCATCGAGTCGGTAAGAACGTATTCAAGCGTAATTTTCCGTTCAAGGGTGCCGAGCGCAATGCTTTCCGCGAACGCGCGGTCGAGCCCGTCGATATCGCTTCCTACCGATATTAAATTCGAAAATGCGCCGTTATTAATGCGCTTTACCGCATTAAATGCCGCCAATCTCGCTTTATCACTCATTTACCTTAGTTCCGATTTCAATCTTATTTCCGCGTAAATAGCTTGCGCAGTCGCAAACGCCCTTGCCCTCGGGACATATACGGGTAAGAATTACACTGCCGGTCTTACAAGCGATTTCGATTCCGCCGTTATCGGTCGAAATAACCGTTCCGACAATGCCCTCGCCCTCGCCGAGCTCTGCGCTTCTGACCTTGATTCTTTTGCCGTTAAGGAAGAAAAACGCACCCGGAAACGGCGATAAGCCTCTGATTCTGTTTCTGACGTCACGCGCGCTTTCGTCAAAGGTAAGGTAAGCATCGTCATTGCCAATTTTTGCCGCGTGTGTTGCTTTTTCGTGCTCTTGCTCGCGTCTGGGAATTTCATTTTTGCTTGCGAACTCAAGAAATTCGCTAACCGCATCCTTGCTCAAAGCCATCAACGCGTCGTGATAATCGCCTGCGCACCAAGAATCTTCGATTGCAAGCTCCTTCATAAGAGCAATATCGCCCGTATCAACGCCCTCTGCCATAAATTGCAAAGTTACTCCGCCAAGCGTATCACCGCTCATAATCGCGCGGTTAATCGGTGCCGCGCCTCTCCAATAGGGAAGAAGCGAAGCGTGTACGTTAAAGCAACCGATTTTGGGCATATCAAGAACTTCTTTTTTTAAGATTCTGCCGTATGCGGTAACGAGAAAAATATCAGCATCGGTGCTTCTCAATTTTTCCAAAACCGATTCGTCCTTTAAGCTTTCGGGTGCGATAACCTCAATACCTTTATCAAGCGCATACTGCTTAACGGGCGACGGAGTAAGGGTATAGCCGCGACCCTTGGGACGGTCGGGTTGTGTAACCACCAATGCAATTTCGTGTCCCGATTCGTAAATTGCTTCAAGCGAAGCGATTGCAAAATCGGGTGTGCCCATAAAAACTATCTTCATTCCGCATCCTCAATATCGTCTGCATCGTACATTTCAATCGCCTTATCAATATAAAGCGTGCCGTCCAAGTGGTCAAGCTCGTGGCAAAAGCATCTTGCCATAAGTCCGTTGCCCGAAACCTCATAAACCTTGCCGTTTCTGTCGGTAGCGCGCACCTTTACCCATTGAGGACGTTTTACAAGCCCGAATTTTTCGGGAACCGAAAGGCACGCCTCGATTTCTTCTTGCTTGCCTTTTGTTTCGATAATTTCGGGATTGATCATTTCGTATTTTTTATCTTCAATCTCAACGATGACGATTCTTCTCAAAACACCAACCTGAGGTGCGGCGAGTCCGACACCCTGAGCCTTTTCAAGGGTATCGTGCATATCGTCAAGCAACTGTAATATTCTCGGTGTGATCTCTTCAACGGGTCTGCATTTTTTACGAAGTACAGGATCGCCTTCCTTGATAATATTCAAAATTGCCATAAAATCACTCCAATTATCTAAATCAATGCAGGGTTTACGTCAAGCTCGACTCTGACGCCCTTTGGTGCCGTCTTTAAGCCCAAGGCGAGCAGTGCCGAAAGAAATTCGCGCGTCCTTGCATTGTCTTTGTATTTTATAATTATACGCTGTCGGTACCTTCCCATAACCTTATAAATTCCGCTTTTGAAGGGCCCGAACTTATACAGCTTAATGTCTTTGTATTCCTTGTCGTAAAGCGAAAGCAACGACACG